>PLML01000213.1 GCA_003141525.1 Bacteroidales bacterium | reverse complement strand
ACTTGTTGGCCATGTTCCTTTATTGCAGTGATTGCCCTGTCAAGATAGACTGTATTCCAAAGCACAATAGCAGCAGTAACTAGAGTTAATCCACTGGCCCTGTATCTTTGGTTTTCATAGCTTTGGTCCCGCATTTCCCCCAACCTATTGAAACAAACTGCCCTGGCCAGGGTATGGCGAGCTTCTCCCTTATTGAGGCCTGCCGTAGCATTTCGGCGTAATGCAGGGTCCATGAACCAGTTCAACATAAATATGGTACGTTCGATCTCACCAAGTTCCCTTAATGCTAAGGCCAATCCATTTTGACGTGGATAGCTTCCGATTTTACGTACAATTAGTGAAGCTGTAACAACACCTTGTTGTATGGACGTTGCCAATCGAAGTATATCATCCCAATTAAAACGGATATGGTTCAGGTTAATCTTTCCACCGATTAAGGCTTCTAAGGTAGGATAGTTATCTGACGAATCGGTAATGTATAATTTTTTGTCATGCAAGTCCCGGATTCGTGGTGCAAAACGGAACCCTAACAGGTGCATCAAAGCAAATACATCGTCTGTGAAACCGGATGTATCTGTGTAATGCTCCTCTATGCGCAAATCAGATTCATGATATAGCAACCCATCCAAAACATAGGTTGCATCCCTTATCCCAACATTGATTACCTTAATATGGAATGGGGTATATTGGTCCGAGACGTGTGTATAGAACTGTATTCCAGGCTCACTTCCGTGTTTAGGGTTAACATTTCCACCATCCCTGGCATGGCCTCCAGACCTGAAATATTGACCATCTGAAGAAGATGTTGTGCCATCGCCCCAATGAGCTGCAAAGGGATATTTGAGTTGTGTATTTACTAGTTCAGATAATGCAGCAGAGTATGTTTCATCACGTATATGCCAAGCTTGTAACCAGGACAATTTTGCATAAGTGGTACCAGGTGTGGACTCTGCCATTTTTCTTAATCCCAGATTGATTGCCTCCGATAATATTGCAGTCATAAGCAATGTTTTATTTGATGCAGTTTCTCCACTTTTCAAATGTGTAAAATGATCTGTGAACCCTGTCCAGCTATCCACCTCCATCAACAGTTCTGTTATTTTAATACGGGGTAAAAGGCTGTAGGCTGCCGTCATTAAAGTTTCAGCTTCTATTGGCACAGAATTGGTAAGCGGCGATATTTTTAACCCTTCATCTGATATACTGACATCTGGCAAATCATCATTCTCTGCCATTCGGTTCACTGTTTCCAATTGGTGGTTTAAAAGCGAAACCCTTTCGTCCAAATATGCATCTAATCCTGTATTTACGCTCAATGGTATCTTATTCACTTCTTTAAGTGCTTTAAATTTATCTACGGGCAAAAGGTATTCTTCAAAGTCCTTGAACTGGCGGGAACCCTGCACCCATATATCGCCAGACCGTAAAGCATTCTTTAATTCGGAGAACAAACATAGTTCATAGAACCTGCGATCGATACCATCTTCCTTGAATATAAGGCTTTCCCATCGTTTTCGGATAAATCTTGTAGGGGCATCATTGGGAATAGCACGGGTGTTATTGGTGTTTAGTTTTCTAATGACATCAACAGCCTGAAGAATATCCTTGGAGGCAGGGGCTGCTTTTAGCTGAAGGGCTTCAAGCAACGCCGGTACGTAACGACGTATTTGTGAATAGTGGTTGCTTACAAGGTGTAAATAGTCAAAGGATTCTGATCTGCTCAAATGCTCAGCTTCAGTAATACTTTGACTAAATTCATCCCATGTTATGATTGATTCGATGGCAGAAAAAGGATCTTCTCCTGTTTGTTTCGCTTCTAACAGGGCATTGCCAATACGCCAATAAAGCCTCACTTTATCGTTTATGGACTTGCCAGAGCGGTGGAAATCTTGTTCATGTGAATGTTTTGCTTTGTTAAAAAGGGAACCCATTATTCGATCGTGCATATCCACTATTTCATCTGTCAATGTGGCCTTTGCTTCTAACACAACAGCTACTATAGTAGCATGGCGCCTTGCAACTTCAAAATCACTTAGATGTTGTGCTGTCATTTGCCCTCCTTCCCTGAAAAGTTTTATCAGCCTGTTTTGATGTATCCTTTTTTCCAGATCGGCGGGAAGGTTTAATTCCTTAATCGTATTGAGCCGTTCGATGTGTTCAAGTATATGCCTGGCATTGTATGCTGCCGGTGATTGTCGTAGCCAGAATAGTGTACTTGAACCTGTTCCATCACGTAATGACAACAATGAATCAAGTTGCTTTTTTTGTTGGTTTGATAATGATTCGGTCAGGGATTGTTATATACTCCGTGAGGCTTGTGTTATAGTTTCTGCACAAATGGTTTCAATGGTAAAAATTGCTGGGAGTAATATTTTTTTGTTTCGTAGGTTCTCAATAAGTTCTGTAGCTAATACAATACCCTTATCTGTTTGTAATGCTGTTCTGGATAGGCTATCTACGGCTAATTCGTAATGGTTGACCGTGGTAAATACTTCAACGCCAAGGATAGATAGCAATGATAATATATGTTCCCGTCTTGTCTCAGCTCGTTCGCTGTAATTATCCCATACTTGTGGGTCAATATTTAATTGGGAACTAACAAAATTCAGCACCAACAAAGATGGTTGTTGGCCAGGAGGAAGAATGATTCCAGGAAACTTCATATAACAAAGTTGTATGGCAAAACCCAGACGGTTTTCCATTCCCCGGCTATATTGGCCTATCAAAGAAAAATCCCGTTCACTTAATGTATATAACCGGATCAAGTCATCTTTATCCTCTGGTACCGAAAAGAGGTTGTTTCGTTCGATGTCTGATAAAATCTGGCGTCTTGGCATAATCAATATTTGCAAAAGTTTCAAGTTTTGCGAAACCATCCACCTTGAACCGAAACTGCCCATTTTAAGGGTTTTCGTGTTTCGTAAATATTATTTGCATAATTAAAGTATTTTGCAATAACTTTTGCGAAGTTTGCAAAATATATTTAAAGAAATACAACTGTTTATGAAAATTGGATACTCCAGGTTTTCCACCACAGACCAGAATCTTGAAATACAACTTGAAGAACTTAAAAAGGCCGGGTGTGAAAAAGTCTATAAAGAAAAAGTTTCAGGAACGCATTTGAAACGGCCAGAACTTATACAGATGTTGGACCAGTTACGCCAAGATGATCAGGTTATTGTTTGGAAATTAGACCGGCTGGCCAGGTCTACCAGAGATTTACTGGCCATTTGTGACCAAATTGCCGGGTCAAAAGCTAGTTTTCGTTCATTATCTGAAACTTGGGCAGACACTACAACACCAGGAGGGAAAATGATTTTAACCATATTTGCGGGTATCGCAGAATTTGAAAGGGAACTCATAGTAGAAAGAACTCGCAGCGGTAGGTTAGCAGCTCAAAAAAGGGGGGTGAAGTTTGGAAGGCCATAAAAACTAGGCTCTGACCAAATAGATGCAATTAAGAGCCTCTTAGAAAAAGGGAACTCGGTTAAGAAGGTCGCAGAAACGTTCAAAACTCATCAGGCTACCATTTATCGAAAGCTCGCACAATATAATTTGATAAATTTGCACTAACGTACGTTAACTTCCGTTTCGTGAGCCGACTCCAGAAAGGGAATAATTTAACATATGACCTTCACATATATGACGGGATACCTATTTAACTAAAATGTTAACCTAAATGAACACAAGTATTTTGCTCGGAATTATTCTGATTGCGCTTGGTGCTTTTTCCGCCGGAAGTTTTGCAGTTCCTTTCGGAAAGATAAAAGGCTGGAAATGGGAAACCTACTGGATGGTATATGGCCTTGGATCATATGTGCTTTTCCCCCTTATCGCTTGTTTAATTTTCGCACCTGGTTTTATTCAGATAATCCGGGCAACACCCTCAGGAACGGTTATCACTGTGTTCATTCTGGGAGCTGTATATGGGATAGGCAATCTTTCATTCGGATTGGCCTTACGCTATCTGGGGCTCTCTCTTGGTTATGCACTTTCTCTTGGCCTGATGCTTGCTATTGGCACTCTCATTCCACCTGCTCTGGACGGAAGGCTTCATACCATGATGCAAAACTCAGGTGGAATTCTTCTGATTCAGGGGGTGGTTGTAGCCTGTATGGGAATCGCTCTTTCTGCATGGTCGGGCATTCTGAAAGACAAGCATGTTTCGGATACTAAAAAGCAGGAAAGCATAGGTGAGTATAACCTGTTAAAAGGATTATTGGCGGCTTTGCTTGTTGGAATTACAGGTTCGGCTATGTCGCTTGGCTTTGAAAAGGGGATACCAATCTCCGATATGGCTGCTGAGCGAGGAGTAAATGCTTTATTCACAATGATGCCAGTTATGGTTGTTTTATTGTCCGGAACACTGGTAACTACTACATTTTATTGTATTTACCTGGGCATTAAAAATAAATCACTTAGGGACTATTCAAATGCCAGTTCGTCTGGCATCTTATTGTCGAATTATATATTTGGACTACTGACAGGATTATTATGGTTCGGTCAGTTTATAGTTTACGGAATGGGCAAAAGCAAAATGGGACCCTTTACTTTTACTTCCTGGGGTATTCTTATGGCATTAACCATAGCATTTGCAACTGTCTGGGGACTCCTTCGCAGCGAATGGAAGGGCGCTACACTAAAGATTTATATAATTATGGTCGTATCCCTGGTTATATTGATCGTTTCATCTTTTATGATCGGGATAAGTGGATCTATTTAAAACAGAGTACGCTTCAAACATTGTTTAAAGAGATTAATATCCAAATAAATTAAAAAAATATCATGAAATCACGAGACCGCATATTAGCGGCAATTAACCATCAGCAACCCGACAGGATCCCGGTCGACTTGGGCTCAACACCCAGTTCAGGCATTTCAGCAATTGCCTACAGCAACCTGGTTAAACACATCGGTCGTCCCGATTTACCTGTATTTATTTATGATGTGGTTCAGCAGCTGGCTCAACCTGATGATCATATTATTGATTTGTTTGGGGTTGATGTACTGGATGTGGGACGTACATTTAATGATCAGACATCGGACTGGAAACCAACATTTCTGGCCAATGGGGCATCAGCTTTTTATCCCAAATGGTTCAATCCCACGAAAATGGCAGACGGATCATATGTAACTTTTGACGACGATGGACAACGGATCTTATCACGAATGCCTGTTGGTGCAACCTTCTTTGACCAGACCTATTTCCCATATGTAAACGGATATCCCGATTCATATGAAAGCCTGAATGCCGAAATGGGGCGGATTATGTGGGCGCGCGATGCACATAGTCCATGGGACCATGCTGGTGAATCTGACTTCTGGAAGAAACTTCGTGAAAACACTCTCCGCCTTCGACAAACAACAGATAAAGCTTTGCTGATTGTTTGCGGCTGCAACCTTTTTGAGTGGGGAACTTTCCTGCGTCGGATGGACAATTTCCTTATGGACCTTTTATGCGATCCTTATAATGTTGAAAAGCTACTTGATCAATTGCTGATCCGCCACCTGGCGACCCTTGAAAAGGTTTGTAAGTCAGTGGGTGATATTGTCGATATCATACGTTTTGGTGACGATCTTGGAATGACTACCGGTCCTTTTATGGACGCTGAAACTTACAGAACTCTGTTCAAACCACGGCATAAAATATTGTGTGAATATGTGAAATCGCACAGCAAGATGCACACTTTCATTCATTCATGTGGATCTATCTCACTTCTTATGCCCCATTTAATTGAGGCAGGAATCGAAATATTCAACCCTGTTCAGACAAATTGTTACAGAATGGAGCCTGAATTCCTTAAAAGGGAATTCGGCAAAGATTGTACTTTCTGGGGAGGAGGAATAGAAACGGCCGGAACACTTAATTCAGGTTCGCTATCCAAAATCCGTGAACAGGTTATCGAACGAATGGAGATTTTCTCGAAGGGTGGTGGATTTGTTTTTAACACAGTACATAATATTCTTCCGGATGTACCTCCCCGGAATATAATTGCGATGTTTGATGCTGTGAAGGAGTTTAATAGCCAGAAAATTGAAATTAAATAACTCACCATTAAATTAAAAAGGATATGAAACGTTTCGGACAAATTATCGGGGTTGACCCACAAAAATTTGAAAAATACAAAGAGTATCATGCTGCTGTCTGGCCTGATGTGCTTAAGATGATCAAAGCATGTAATATCAGTAACTATTCAATCTATCACAAGGATGGAATGCTGTTTGCCTATATGGAATATACGGGCACCGATTTTGATGCAGATATGGCAAAAATAGCTGCTGACCCTAAAACCATCGAATGGTGGGATGTGATGAAGCCAATGCAAAAACCAATATCTACCAGGGCTGAAGGAGAGTGGTGGGCCGATATGGAAGAGGTCTTTCATCTGGATTAGAGTGAAATTAGATTTTTAATCTAAAATCGAACAAATGGAAAGAACAGCTAATTGTATGGCAAAGCTTGAACGTATGAACAAAGCTTTGCATCATGAAGAGCCTGACAGGGTTCCCATCAGCGACTTTTTCTGGGGAAGTTTTGTCAGTCGCTGGAGGAAAGAACTGAATCTGCCAGACACGGCAGAACCCTATTCCTACTACGATCTCGACTGGATTGTGACAACACCAAATATGGATCCAAAGATCCGCCCCTTCGAAACGATCCGTGAAAACGATATCGAGGTGGTGGTAAAAACCGGTTTTGGAGCAACATTGCGCAAAAGGTTTGATTTTCCAATGCCAGAGTATATGACATTTGATATCGATACAATTGAAAAACTGCAGGCTTTTGAATTTGATGACGCTTATGACCGCCGCCGCTATTTTGAGGCCGGGGATAATCAGATTGCAGGCGTGGGTGATGGATTTGCGAGAAATTCTCCTCTCTGGATTGACACGATAAAATCTTTACATCCGGATATCCCTGTTTACGGGAGTATGATTGAATGCTCCGAATGCCTGACCCGTCTGGTTGGCCAGGAAAATTCACTATTCTGGATGGGTATGTACGCCGATGAACTTGGTGCATGTATCAATAAAATAGGTCAGTTTTATCTCGATTGTACTAAGGCACAAATTGCTGCTGCCGACGGACTTCTCGACGGATTTGTAATCTGGGGTGATGTAGCATACAAGGAATCAATGCTATTTGATCCCGCCTACTGGCGCGAATATTTCAAGCCATGGGTAAAAGCAATGATAGATGAGTGTCATAAACATAACCTGCCTGTAATTTATCACGGATGCGGAAATGTCAATGCTATTTTTGAAGATTTTATCGAGATAGGACTTGATGCATACAATCCGCTCGAGGTGAAGGCTCATATGGATGCAGTAAGTCTGAAGAAACTGTATGGTGACAAAATTGGTTATTGCGGCAATAATGATATTCTCGTATGGGAATCGGGCGATAAAGAACTGATCAGGCGTGAGATCCTGAGAAAGCTGAATGCAGCAAAACGTGGCGGATTTATTTTTCAGTCCGACCATTCCGTTTCCAGTGATGTCTCAGGAGAGACATATGACTATATCGTAAAACTGGTCCGTGAATATGGAAAATATCCCCTGCAACTGGGAGAATATGATCTGGACATTTAATGAGGCAAAACTTAGTCAATAATTCTTAGTCCCTTAGTCCCGTTCTTTAATTTTAGAATGCTGGTATTTTGTGGAAGAAAAACTTTTTGTTTCGATAAATTCAAATTTCTGAAATACCATCCCATAATGGGATCCTGGGGAATTTGGTTAATTTTCATATTTCTTTTCAGGGTAAATGAGTGGTATGAATTGACATTTCCGTACTCCCTTCATATTTGTTCTTAAGCTTTATATTCCTGGTATAATTTAGCCAGCTGAGATCAGGATAATCAATTTCATTGTTAATCATTAGGCTGATACGATCATCATTTTTTTCGATCCGGCAGGCATTCGTTCCACGGCCGTTTACCGAAACATTAGGGCCGGCTTTCCCTTTTAGATTATAATCAATAACTTTTTCTTTTGTGGCTTTGGCTGCATTGATTAGCTGTAAAGAATTCTCACTTCCGGTTCCGCTGTAGTAAAAGCTTTTCTTGTCATATCCCCAGTCATTTACCGGATTTTCCCTGTATTTCATGTTGCCGGAAGTATATAGAGGAATTTTACCTGTAGCCGCCGACATATGGCCTTCCGGATAATCGCTCCAGTAAGGAATTCTTTTCCAGGTGAGAGTATCAAATTCATCATCAAAAACATATTTGATACCAGCTTCTCTGAGCAATATCTCAGGAATGTTAATTACTTTATAATCTGTAGTGACATACCCGTCAGGGTATATTGTTATGAGAAAATCTGCTTTCAGATTTCCTGAATAGTTTCCGGTCAATATTATCTTAACTGAATTCTTATTTTCATGTACATCAACTGACTGCATTTTCCACTCTGTGCCGAGATCCTTAAACAGGAAGTCTTCACCTTCCTTATTTACCATTGCCCTGAGATTCAGTGAGGGCCCTGAAAATCCGAATTCCCTTTCATTGCATCTGATACTTTTAAAAAGACCGGAGGATTTATCTATGGTTAAGCCAAGCCCGTTTGAACAAGTGATAACATATTCACCAGGATGCTCCTTTAATGAAATCCTGCCATTATCATGGCTTAGCCCTGTTATAAGTGAATCGGATTTTGCCTTAATCAGGTAAGAATCAATCAGGTTGCCTTTGTTGTCGAGAAATTCCAGACCAACCTGCCTGGCTGAAGATACCGGTATAAAAGATAAATTCCCCTTTTTATGAGGAGCAAGATCGGGCCCCTGAATTATCGAGGATTTACCTTCCTGGGTGATCCTGATATTTATTTCGCTGAGGTTTGTAAAATCAAACCTGTTGTAAACCTGTATCAGCTCGGTTTTCCCGGGAATGAAGTCATAATCATTGATACGAAGCACCCTTACAGGAGAATAAGCCTTTTTAACATTAATGAATTCAGGCTTCTTCTCTCTCCAGACATCTATCACACCCCATTCCCCGCAACCAACATTATGCCCTGTATATTTTAATGCCGGATTGAATACTGGCCACCATTCATTGAAGCCCGGGAGATCTTCAGGCAACATGAAAGTCTCGTCAATCATGCCCCATATCGCACCGCCAAGGCCTCCTTCGGTATCAAAAAGTCTCTGCCACATCTTATCCAGCCCTTGTCCCCAGAAATCACGGATATTGGGATCTTCTGAAATGGTAAACCTGTTATAGCATGCCACATGCGCCCATTCGTCGCACAGAACCGGCATGTTATCATAGCCGAATGATTTTACAGCTTTTATGACCGCTCTGTTGTTGCCCCGGTAATCTGCTTTATCGCCATTGCAGTCGGGATAATGAATGCTGACTATATCGTTTACCCTGATGCTGTCGGGCACAGTACCGAAAAAGCTGAATATTACAGGACGCGTCGGATCGGCCTCTTTCACCCAGCGATAAGACTTACTGAAGTTTTCACCATATTCATTCTCATTGCCTATTGAACAGATGATCACTGAAGGGTGATTCCTGTGGTTGTTTACCATCTCTCCAAGCCGTGACAGGTAACTGCCTGTGTATTCAGTTAAATCATGCGATGCCACAGGGCCAAATCCTGGATCCCGGAAGGTCCCTATGAAACAGACGGCTGTTTCATCCTCCACATACAAGCCGTATCTGTCGCACAGGTCAAGAAACGACTCACTGGGGGATAATGAGATGTCCTTATAAAATTCATGGTTGCTTCCTTAGCCAGGAGAACATCCTTAAGCTCATATTCCGGAACCGAAACCCTGCCAAGCAGGGGATGAACATCATGCCTGCAGGCCCCTCTAAGCTTCACGGGTTTTCCGTTTACAAGAAACCTCTTTCCTCTGACTTCAATTTCCCTGAATCCAGTCGGGTAACTTTTCTGCCACAAAGTTTTACCAACCTCGTTGTACATTATTTTTAAAATGTAAAGCCGAGGATGTTTGGAATCCCACTTTTCCGGCCGGCTGATCCTGTTGGTAATGCGGAACGTCGTTCCTTTAATGTGAACGGAAGAATTATTGAGTTTAACCTTATTATTTTCAGGATCATAAAGTTCAAGTTTAATCATTCCTTTTTCCGAGAATGTATTAGTCCTGCCTTCAATTTTAAGGTCTGCATCAATGTAGTTTTCATCAAAGTCTGTAGTTACGGAAACAATTTCAGGATAGATGGAAGGCAAAGCAAGAAGGTTGGCATTTCTCAGGATTCCTTCAATCGGGTGGGTTGCATAAGGGCTTGCGTAGGATATCTCGTCTGCCCTGTCCGTAACCTAAGCCATTAATACTGCAGTTTTTCCCGGATTTACTGCTGATGTAATATCGCATTCCCATGCGGTGAACCCTCCTGAATGGTCACATATAAAAATACCGTTAACCCACACCCTGACATAGTTGAACAATCCTTCCATGCGAAGCCTGACATGCTTGCCATTGTAATCAGAGGGTACAAAAAACTCTTTCTTATAGGTGAAAGGCATGTCATATCTTACAGGAAAACCCTGCATCATACATTCACCGGGGACCTGTATTTTTTTCCAAGTAACGTCATTTCTGGTTTTTAATGAATCAAATGAATATGGACAAATCAGCCATTCTCCATTCAGGCTTATAATAGGATCTGAAACACCATTCACAACGTAATTTGATTTTCTATGACACCCCTGGCTGATTATGAGGAGAAAAAAAGTCAGAATGCTGATGAAAAGCCCGGCCTTGATTTTCATTATCATAAATTTATACTTTAAAGCGTTGCTTACTATTTTATTGTAATTCAATCAGAGTCTTGAATATATATAAATATCACGGCATCAGCTTCAATCCTTCGTACCTGACATCCCAGTTCGGAGGAAAACTCGGAGCCGAATCGGGCTTTTCAATGGTTCCAGTTGCCATCATTGCCAGAGCAGTCAGTATTCCACCATTTCCAGGCAGCTATAAAGTCATAAATTTCTGGTAATTGTGCCCGTTTTTAAGATATGTGTTCGGTGCAACAGGCATAAGCAATGCTTCCACAGCTTTTTCAGGATATCCCAGTCTTGCTGCTGTCATTGCGGTGAGGGGAAAATCTCAGCCCCAGGCTGTGTTCCATTGCCAGTCGTTCCAGACCTTTTCAAAAGTGTTGTACATTATTTTTTTATCGAGGCCTTTGGTTGCTGGCAGCATCCCGTATGTTAACAGGATGCTGAGATGACCTATTGTAAGGCCTTTGTTTGTATAGGAATCGGGAGCGCATTATGCTCCAAGGTAGAGACCGTCCTTTAGAGGAAGAGGAGCCAGTCCATTTAGTACCTTATCCCAACTGGCAATTCGTTTGAGCCCCGACCTTTCCCGCCATTTCTGGGCTGTTTCCAGTCCCCAGCGCCAGTATGCCAGCTCAAATGAAGGATTGAATGTCTTTTCCGGACCGGAACACTCCTGGGAAGTAATTACTCCCGGAAGTATATACCTTTCAGACAGTGAATCATACCAGGCAAAATCAGCCATGAATTCTGCCGTTTTCGAAACCAGATCCTTGTATTTGTTTATTATTTCAGAAGATCCCTTTGCCTGGTAAAGCAACTCTGAAAAATAAATAAGATGAGGCTGTTGCCAGATAAGATAGGAGCCAACTGAAGAAGCGGTTTCTCTTCCTTCGGAATCTGTAATCTTTTGCCATCGTACGCCTTTAAATCCCTGTCTTCTGGCTATTTGTTCAGCAACCCTATAGCTTCGCAGATACCAGCTCATCTGTTTTTCAAGGATTTCGGGCCTTCCCCACAGGGCGAAATGTGTGCTGTGCCACCAGACCATTTCAATATGTGGCCTTCCATACCAGCTGTTATATGTTAAGCCGGTTTCCTGCGGAAAAGTGCTTCCCTGGCTGTTCACCTTTGTGAGGTACAATGACAGGATCATCCTTCTTTCAAGTTCCCAGGCGCGGGGGTCCTTGACTTTTCCAAAATCAATCATCCCTCCTGATTGCCAGAAAGTTTCAGAATCAGTGTGGACCTTTTCCCTGAACCTTACAAAATCATTTTCCGCTATTACGGAGTCTTTAGGGGAAAATGAACAGAAGAAGCTCCATATACTGGTCATGGTATCCGGCATAATAATGAATCCTTCCTTAGCGGGTATAGATGAGATGCCGGAAACAGACAAAAGGTTGGTAAAGTACTTTGTACTGTCAAGTGTTCTAAGTATTGAAAGGTTGTTCTGCCCATGATTCCTGAGCTTCAATCTTCCCTGTTCGGCGGGGTCAAAAACCGCAGCCACATCCATCTTTCAATATACAATTGGTGGCATCAGCCAGTTTTACAAAATAGCCACCGCCGTCGCCATGAGCTAACTAGCAGTTTCCCTCCGCCTGTTTTATCGATACCATACTATTAATCTGCACTTCCGTTAGCTCGTACCCGTTTTGCTCAATCACATCCTCAAGACTTAAATCAAAAGATTGTTCATTTATTCTGTACATAAGATTAAATGACACAATTTTCGTTCTGCCAATAGATGCCTCATATATTGCTATTGCCTCATTTCCCCTGGTATCAATCTCTTTTAGAGAAGGAATAAGAATTGTATCGGTTTTGTCCGGAACTAAAAATTCACCCTCGCTGGTTCTTTTAATAAAAGGCTTAATATTCTCAGGTTTTATGTGCCGTGATTTTCGGACCTCAATTTTTATTGATTGTTCCCCGTCCCTTCCTGTGAAATTTTCTTTCAGAAGGGGCAGTTCATATTTCAGGGGCATCCCGTTCTTCCTGTCGAATATTATGTTAAGTGAAGGTGTTCTTAAGCTTACCGGTTCCCCTGAATTAAACTTCTGTGCTTCCGCACCGGAAGCAGCAACCATGCAGCAAAACATAAAAACAACAGATCTGAAGAAATTTAATTTAACAGTTTTCATACGTATATTTTTTTGTTTTTAAAGGTTATTTATTCTCCTGGGCCCATTCCCTGAACATCTTTATTGCTTTTGCCAGGGTTCCTGCCGCTCCCTTGAAATCAACCGAACCGTTTGGTTTGCCGTCAACCTGGTACCATTCATAGAATCCCTTGTTGACAATAACCATGTCTATCATTGGGCCGACCTCCTCATAAGCTTCCTGCACGAAACCGTTGCGGATCAACTGCTGGATCATCCTGGCGCCGAACCAGGTCCAGTCTCCGCCGTTCTGGTAAACATAAGGATTACCCATTCCTCAGTGGAAGAACTTGTTGGGATATACAGGATACAGAGTCAGTTCTATGCTCGGGGCGCCAGAGAGCCTTACGTTTTCCAGCATCTTGTTGTTTGATATCTCTATCTGCTGCCTGTCGAGAAGTCCCGCTTCAATGGCAACAGCTGTTCCTCCGTGATAATAAACCTTCGATTCGTCAAAGCCTTCTGGAATCGGTGATCTGTCAAGGTATATATGCGGAATGAATTTATGGTTCTCCTCATCCCACAGGTGCTTCATTGCACGTTCCGCAATCTCATCTGCAAGCTTGTTCCATTTCGCGGCGCCAGATGGGTCCATTTTTGCCATGTCCCTGAGAGCGATTATGAACATGGCATTGTCGTATATATCGATTGCGGGAGTGGTTGTAGAATCTATGTCCACTACATTATCTGTATTGGGCTGAACGTCTCCCCAGTCGGCTGTCATAGCGCCCCAGAGCAGCCCGTATTCTGTGCTGTACCTTTCATTCATAAGATAATCGATCATAAGCTTCATCCTCTCGAGTACTGCTTTCCCTCCTGCCTTTTCGGTAAGTATCGATTGATCGCCAGTTACCCTTATGTATTTTGCTACGGTTTGTATAAGCGATGTCTCCTGGTCTGTCTCGACTGTATTCTTGAAACCGATATGTGCAGTATCGATCTCCGACAGGTAAACGTCAGGGTCACCCCAGTTGAAATCATTCTTCAGAACATACCCGTCGATCATCTCATTATTTGGCTGCTGAAGTGCGAAGAATACGAGTATTGCACCCCTCACTTCCGCAGGATCCACCTCTTCGAGGGCTATCTCTACGAAGGTATTGAGATCGCGGGCCCAAACCTGCGAATAGCCACTTCCAGCATTGAATCCCTTCTTCAGCAGGGCATGTGCCATTGAATCGACAATTGCGAGGGAACTGTCGGCCAGTATTTCCGACGACAGTTTCTTGTCAGCCTTCCTTTGACCAGAACAGCCTGTCAGCATTATTACAGCTGCAAACAAAACGATAAGGTTTTTCATCCGTATTTTTTGGTTTTTAATAGTTTGATGGAACCCATATGATTGAATATCAATTATATTCATTTGGGTTTGATATTGATTAATCATGTGGATTTCATCTTATAATTTTTAATAAAGACCTGTTTAAACTCACATTAATATAATGCTGATTACTTAAGCCTGAAGTTTTTATCTATTTCATAGGTTTTCCCCGGTTTTGTTGCAGTTTCAATTGTTCTTCCACCGTAAGTTACAAGCAACCTTTTACCTGAAAGAGATTTGATGTTACATGATTCGAGCTTCCCTTTTTTCCATTCTATCATTACCTCAAATCCTCCCCTTGCCCTGAGACCTTTAACTTCTCCGTCAGCCCATGCATCGGGCAGAGCCGGCAGGATTCTCACGATATAATCATTTCCATCCATCATATGACTCTGCAAAAGCATTTCTGCTATTCCTGCCGTACCTCCGAAATTGCCATCTATCTGGAAAGGAGGGCAGGAGTCAAAGAGATTCTGGTACGTTCCTCCCGTCACCGCATCGGATTCGAGCGGATGAAGAAGGTTTTTTAATATCTTATAAGCATGGTTGCCGTCATGAAGGCGTGCCCAGAAGCATATTTTCCATGCAAGTGACCAGCCTGTTCCTTGATCGGTTCGCACTTCAAGACTTTTTCGTACTGCATTTGCCAGTTCAGGAGATGTTTCAGGATCAACCATATTCCCCGGATGCAGCATATACAGGTGGGATGTATGCCTGTGGTTAGGTTCCGTTTCCTTAAACTCTTCCCTCCATTCCATCAGTCGACCGTCAGTGCCAATCCCCGGCATTGCCAGGTTTTTCAGCGCTGAGTCCAGCGAGGAAAGGACAGGATTATTAACCTTCAATTCCCGGGATGCGCTCAATACGTTGCTAAATAACTCATGGATCACCTCCTGGTCGTGGGAAGGTCCCATGCTTATTTGGCAGGCAGAACCTTCGGGTGCGATGAATGTATTTTCGGGTGATACCGCAGGTCCGGAAACAAGTTTCCCCGTCTTTGGATCCTTGACCAGCCAGTCAAGGTAAAATTCTGCTGCTCCGAGCATTACAGGATATATCCGTTCGAGATATTTTCTGTTCTGAGTATATGTATAATGATCCCAGAGATTCTGGCACAACCAGCCTCCTGCCCCGATATGCATTCCCCAGGCCGGATGTTCACCGGGAGCAGTAAAACCCCATACGTTAGTAATGGGATGTATACACCATCCTGATGCATGATAATGAATCTTTGCGGTCTCTTCACCCGGTTTCACTAAAGATTCGATAAAATCCGTATATGGTCCGAAACACTCGGAAAGGTTTGTGGCATCTGCAGGCCAGTAATTCATCTGAACATTAATATCGGTATGATAATCTCCGTTCCAGGGTGTCTGTATCTCGTTTGCCCATATCCCCTGCAGGTTTGCTGGAAGAGTCCCATCCCTTGATGATGAAATAAGAAGGTATCTGCCATACTGGAAATAAAGCTCATGCAGATGAAGATCATCAGAATTTAATAGCCTTTTATCAGTGGGTATAGTATCGGTTTGAAGATTAGTAAGATTAAGAGATACCTTACCAAAAAGAGATGAAAAATCTTTCACATGGTCCGCGAGAAGGGCATTATAGGATTTGACTGAAGCATTTTTCAGTTGCATAAGAGTTGTCTTAAGCGGATCATCGCCTTTATATCCGGGATAATCCTGTTTGTAATCGGTGGAAGCTGTCAATAAAAGGGTGACGTCATCCGAACCTTCAACCTCCAGAATATTATTCCCTGTTATTACTTTTCCTTCTTTTGTTATGGCTTTAAGCCTGACAGCGTATTTCATTCCATTACCACCTTTCCCGTTATTCATGATACCTGTCATCATCAGGTGATCGCTCTGGGCTGAAACCTGGAACCGTTCCGGCCGGTTAAGTTTAGCTGTAAAGCTTAGCGCTCCTTTTCTTCCAGCTGTCAGATGAATAACCAGTACCCTGTCGGGATAGCTGGTAAATATTTCTCTTTTGAAGCTGATCTCGTCCTGTTTGTAAGAAATCCTGACAATTCCTTTTTCCATATCAAGTTCGCGGTGGTAATCCTTAAATTCAGAACTTCTGCCGAAATCAATCCACAGATCTCCCAGTGTCTGGTAGGCGCCATAGGGCAAATTCGCAGAGTTTCCGTAACCTGAGCCTGCCCCTTTGCAAATCTGTGTTTTAAGGGTCAGGTCAGATGCCTCTTTATATTTCCCTTCAAACAAGAGTTCTCTAATCCTGTTTAGGTTGCCGTACGCATCAGGATTATTATTGTCGTCAGTGCTTCCCGACCAGAGGGTTTTCTCATTTAGCTGAAGTCTTTCGATCTTTACATCACCAAACACCATTGCTCCTATAAATCCATTACCAACAGGCAACGCTTTAAGCCATTCAGGATTATTAACCCAGTTTCCTTTATCTTTTCTAAGTGTTGCAGCTGCCGGCTGATCATACCAGATTTTCAGATGATTTGATTTCTCTTTGCAGGAACACGTTAAAAAGATAACAATTCCTGCAAGAATGACTTGAAATGATATTTTTTTCATGTTAATAGAATTATAGATTCAGATTTAAAAAGCCTTAACTTTAAACATGTCCTTTTTCCTGATTTCTTTAACAGCCTCAACCATAGCAAGAAAACTGTCAACAGGTACATACTCTGGTATTGAATTGCCAGAGCCAAGTCCATATCCATTGGCCTTTTTACGGAACAGAGCCCCCTGTTTCAGAATATTCTCAAAAACTATATCAGGTTTATTCAATATTAACAGGTTCAGATCAAATCCGCCAAAAAGACCAATTTTATTTGAGTATTTATTTATCCATTCTGAAAAAGGAGCAATCTGATCTTCATTGGAATGCTTTGCATCGATCCCCAACGATATTAAATCATTCATCAAAGGGAAAATATTACCACAGCTATGCAGGAGAAATTTTTTACCTGAATTATGAACCAGGCTGATAACTCGTTTATACTGAGGGAAAATATGCTGCCGGATCATATCCGGATCGAGAAGCGTAGAAGTTTTATACCCCAGATCATCTCCCATTCGGTAAAATACATATAAGTCGGAATAGTTTTGTATAACCCAGCTCCATAGTTCAACCCAGAGATCGCCTATCTTTACAAATAAATCTCTGAACAAATCAGGATCTGTGCATTGCATAATACAAAGCGGTTCATACCCCACGAGATCTTGGCTTCCTTCAAAAATGCCATACCCGCATCCGCCAAAAGCTTTCATTCCTGCCGGCAGACTCTTACGGATTGCCTCAAAATGAGGAGTATATGTCTCCCTGAATATCAAAGGAATTTCCTTCCATGGGAATTTATTAAAATCATCTCTTGTCTGAATGGGACCCTTCATACCTCCCATTATTGCTCCATGCCCCGGTAATATCTCACAAATTGCAGCTTCAAAGTCAAATCCGTCATAAGTCATATCTTTCCAGAATCCAATAATCCTGCGGTAATAATCTTCCAGTTCCGTCCAGATTAAATTCTTTGGATTCAGCTCCTCTCCCAATACCTTTGAAATGAAAGGGGCGTCAATATGATGCTCATATAACGGTAAGCGCCGAGGCTTTTGGTTAAGCAAAACCTGATGAAGATTTGTGTAGTCCGGAATGAATTCTGAATCTTTCATAGACAAATTATTGTATAGTCAGTTAAATTGTTTTGCAAGGTTAAATCACATAAAAAATCTCCAGAGTTCCTTCCTGGTAAAAGTTCACCTGTTATTATTAAACTCATTAACACTTTCAAACATCGCTATTATATTTTCAGGAGGGACGTCAGGCAGGATATTATGAACGGTGTTAAATACGAATCCACCGTCTTTTGAGAATATCTCAATATTCTGTTTAACATAGTCTTTAACCTGTTGCGGAGTTGCCCTATTCAGAACACTTTGTGTATTTATTCCGCCGCCCCAGAAAGTAACTTCGTTACCGAATTCTTGTTTAAGACGTTTTGGATCCATCCCGAAAGCATTGATCTGCACCGGATTAAGTATCTCAAAACCTGCCTCGATCAATCCCGGAATAAGTTCATAAATACCACCGCAACAATGAAGCATAGTATGAGCAGAAGTATTTGACCTGACATAATCACATATAAGCTTATGTCTTGGTCTGAAGAAATCATTATATACTTCGATTGGTATAAACGGACCTGTATTGGTCCCTAGATCATCACCGAACTTTATAATGTCGACTATATCTCCCAATGCAGAGCATACCTTTGACAGAAAATCCATGTGTCTCTCAAGCAATTTGTCGAGAAGCCTGTTAACATTTTCAGGATCAATGTAGAGGTCCATCAGGAAATTATCTATTCTTCTGAGGAAAGTGCCCCATTCAAATAAATTACAGCCCACTCCGATCAACAAAGCCTTATCTGTTTTTGATCTCTCCGTGATAACGGTTTCCCTGAGCATTTTCCAGTAGTCTTTTTCACTCATTCTGTCAAATGGCGGAAAGCCAAAACCTCCCCAGC
>PLML01000214.1 GCA_003141525.1 Bacteroidales bacterium | reverse complement strand
CAAACATACGAGGTACACAGAGGAAGAATGAGTTATGATGGATATCCTTAAATCGATAATCGTTTGGTTCATAGGCATTTGCTTTGTCATAGTGACATTTCCTATAAACATGATAATCTGGTTACTGGCTTTGCCATTTGACAGGGAGAGAGCAGTTATCCACTGGTTCCTGATGTACGAGAGTCTGTTTCTTTCATTTTTAATACCAATCTGGACAATCCACATAGAGGGTAGAGAAAAAGCGATGAAAGGGTCTCCCTATGTTATAATTTCAAACCATCAGTCATTGCTCGATATTCTACTGATGAACTGCCTCAGATTCAAATTCAAATGGATATCGAAAATTGAAAATTTTAATGTTCCTGTTATTGGCTGGTACCTAAAAATGGCAGAATATATTGTTGTTGACCGTGGAAATGAAGAGAGTAAACTCGAAATGCTTGAAAAATCATTTAGTTGTCTTAAAAAGGGGATTTCAATTATGATCTTTCCTGAGGGAACAAGATCTCGGAACAATGAGATTGGGTTTTTTAAAAGAGGTGCTTTTCAGCTTGCTTTACAGGCTAATGTTCCAATTCTGCCCGTTCTGATTGACGGCACCGGAGGGATTCTTCCAAAACACGGTTTGATTTTCGGGAGTGGGCATCAAATTATTATAAAGGTGCTGGATCCGGTAAATCCCGCTAATTTTAATACTGATAATCCGGATAATCTTGCACTGCAACTCAGCTTATTGATGACATCCTGGTTAAATGAATTAAGAGTTCAAAATAGTCGCCGGTGACACAAAGTGTATCATATCGAAGAATGCTCAGCAAGATGCGCTATTATAGCTATCAGAATGGTCTGATATATCATCATGTTAACCAGGAAGGCGGATGGGAAAGTCACCAGGAGCACTGCAGGAGTTTTATCATCAAAGCATTGGAATTATACAAGCCTGAAAAGATAACCGTTCTTGGCAGCGGATGGCTTCTTGATCTGCCCTTTGCAGAGTTGATTGAGAGAACAGGCAGGGTGTGTCTGATAGATATAATTCATCCACCGGATGTGATCAGTCAGGTCGGAAGTTATAAGAATGTTGAGTTAATAGAGCAGGATGTCACGGGGGGATTAATTGAAGAGGTATGGCAAAAGACAGGGAAGTTATCGGTTTTTAAAAAGTTGAAATCGCTTGAGAATATTATTATACCTGAATTTAAACCGGATGGGGATCCCGGAATGGTCATTTCACTGAATATCCTTACCCAGCTCGAATCACTCCTTTTGGACTTTTTAAAAAAGAGATCAAAAATCAAGGAAGAAGAATTTAACCTTTTCAGAGCTGAAATACAGAGGAAGCATATTGATTTTCTAAGGAAGCACAGGTCGGTTCTTATTACAGATTATGCTGAGGTTATCACAAACAAGTCGGGAAGTGTTAAGACAATTCCAACTTTGGTAACTAATCTTCCGCCAGGCCAGTTTACTGAAAAATGGACATGGAATTTTGATCAGACAGGGGCTGATCTGTATAATAGCAGAACTCAGTTCAAAATTGTTGCCTTAATAACCTGAAATGATGAATAAGGGCCAGCTTAAATTATGTTAAATTCAGAAATAAGGAGGTCCAAGTTAAATATTTGTTAGTTTCATGGTTCATTATTAGACCAAATTCAAAGTGTTTATTGAAGATTAATAAGGATGAATTTTATGAATAACATCAAATTGACTAATAATTCAGGCAAGATAGAATTAAAACGGGAGTTAGGTCTCGCTGCAGCCGTAGCTATTGTTGTTGGTAATTGTATCGGTTCGGGCATCTTTACATCTGCAGCCTCTTTAGCTGCAGCATCAAATCCTAAAACCGCTATAATTGCCTGGATAATTACATCTGCCGGATCTTTGCTGATTGCTTTAAGTTTTGCAAGCCTTGGTACAGCTATGCCAAGAACAGGGGGGCCAATTGTTTATACAAGGGCTGCTTTTGGTGATTTTGCCGGGTTTTTAATTGCCTGGACATATTGGATAGGCGCATGGGTAGGAAACGCAGCAATCATTACGGCATTTATGCTCTACTTCACTTATTTCTTTCCTGGCACCACTACGCCAGTACTGGCGTTCTTAATTACTTCAGGGGTACTGTGGTTTTTCACAATAATAAACATTCTTGGTGTGAAAGGAGCCGGCAGGGTTAGCATAGTAACCACGATACTGAAAGTAGGTGCCCTGGTAGTATTTGTAATAATTGCCGTATTGCATTTTAACCCTGCCATGCTTGGAACAGTATCAAGTGCAAAGGTATCAGGAATGAGTACTTTACCTGCAGCAATTGCAATCGCACTATGGGCTTTTGTAGGAATAGAAAGTGCAACAGTTCCTGCAGGGGAAATAAAAAATCCCCAAAAAAACATCAGAAAAAGCACAATATATGGTACTTTAATTGCTGCAGCAGTGTATATAATTGTTTCGATAGTGGGGATGGGAGTGCTTGATCAGGCAACGCTGGCAAGATCAAATGCACCTCTTGCAGATATTATTAATGCTGCAACTGGAGGAACCTGGGGCGGTAACTTTATTGCATTAGGAGCTATAATATCTACACTTGGTGCTTCTTCAGGATGGATTCTTACTACTGCTAGGAGCGCATTTGGTGCTTCTCAGGATAAACTTTTTCCGGCAGTTTTCGGGAAAATACATCCGAAATACCTGACTCCCGTTAATTCTCTTATAATTAGTTGTATCGCAGCTAATCTTCTTCTTATCTTAAATTACATAGGGACATTAAGTTCAGCTTTTAATTTTATGCTGTTACTCGCTACCCTGGCATTTTTACCTGCTTATGCTTTTTCTGCAGCGGCTGATATCGTGTTACTGAAGAATCATTCATCACATTTTAATCTTTTTAGTTTTCTTAAAAATTCCTTCTTTGCTTTACTTGCTTTTGGATATTCTATATATGCAATTTATGGAACTGGAGCAAAGGTTGTTATGTACGGGTTTATACTTATGCTGGCAGGAATTCCGGTATATCTTTTCATGATGCTCCAGAATAATAAGAAAGACAAAATGGTGGATAACTTAAGGAAAGATGCAGGGCTGCGATAAATAATGTACTCACCCCCTTTTTCCCCCTCTCTACTTCGTAAAGAGGGGGAACTGTCTTTCCGTATATTGTTGTTTATTAATGTGTTTATTTTTAATCATCTTCGATTTATTAAAAAGGCTTTCAGTTCTCAAACATTTTTTTGACTTTCTTAGAATTAAGATAAATAGATTTATAAAATGTTTTAATCGACGTAGATATTAAAAATACGCCAATCTAACACCCCTCTTTACGAAGTAGAGAGGGGCAGGGGGTGAGTACATATCTATCATTTATCAACATTTTTTCTGAAATCTTAATTACCATTTAATCAGCTAAATATTTTAGATACAGCCTGATTACAACTTTTGCAGTGTTAAAAATCAGTCCGATTGTTGAAAAATTGACAAAAAACGACTGCTGTAATTAGTTATATTTGCGCAAAATTTCTGCAAAATGTCAGTAGGGTATTCAGAAGAGCATATAAAAACACTTGAGTGGAGAGAACATATCCGCCTGAGGCCAGGTATGTATATTGGGAAACTTGGTGACGGGTCTTCTCAGGATGATGGTGTTTACGTACTTCTCAAAGAGGTTATGGATAATGCCCTGGATGAATATATGATGGGATATGGCAAAAAAATAGATGTTTCCATCAACGGCAAAGAGGTAAGAGTTCGTGATTATGGGCGGGGAATACCTCTCGGTAAAGTACTTGATGCTGTCTCCAAAATGAACACCGGTGCGAAATATGATTCAAAAGCGTTCAAAAAATCAGTAGGCCTTAACGGAGTCGGAGTTAAAGCAGTGAATGCCTTATCAAGTAAATTTGTAATAAGGTCCATTCGCGACGGACAGGTAAAAATCAGCGAATTTGAACATGGAAAAACCGTTAAGGACCATCCTCTAGGACCCACAAGCGAGGAAAATGGGGTTGAAGTAATATTCCAGCCCGATGAAGAAATGTTTGGCAACTACTATTACATTTCGGAATACGTAGATACAATGCTGAAGTACAATGTTTACCTTAACTCCGGACTGGTAATCAACTTTAATGGGAATAAGTTCTTCTCACGGAACGGACTGGTTGATTTACTTAACGAGAACATGAGCAAGGAGGGTCTCTACCCGATCGTTCAACTTACCGGTGAGGATATTGAGATAGCATTCACTCACGGACTTCAATACGGAGAAGAATATTATAGTTTTGTCAATGGTCAGAATACAACTCAGGGTGGCACACATCTCATTGCCTTCAGGGAAGCGATTGTAAAGACTATAAGGGATTTCTATAAAAAAGATTATGATCCTTCAGACATAAGATCATCAATAATTGCCGCTATCAGCATAAAAGTTGAAGAGCCTATCTTTGAATCGCAGACGAAGACAAAACTTGGATCGAAAGATATGGGACCCCAAGGCCAATCGGTCAGGAATTTCATCAGCGAGTTTATTAAGAAACAGTTAGATGATTTCCTGCATAAAAACCCTGAAACTGCCAGAGCTATTTTAAAAAAAATACAGGATTCAGAGAAAGAAAGAAAAGCTATTTCATCGATACAGAAACTTGCAAGAGACAGGGCAAAGAAAGTGAGCTTGCATAATAAGAAGCTGAGAGATTGCCGGACACATTATAATACGAATGATGCAAACAAACTTGATTCAACTATCTTCATTACGGAAGGCGACTCGGCAAGCGGTTCTATCACCAAATCGAGAAATGTGGAGACACAGGCAGTCTTCAGCCTGCGCGGCAAACCCCTTAATTCATTTGGTCTGACCAAGAAGATCGTATATGAGAATGAAGAATTTAACCTGCTTCAGGCTGCACTCAATATTGAAGACGGGATCGAAAACCTGAGGTATAATAATGTTGTGGTTGCTACTGACGCCGATGTTGATGGTATGCATATCAGGCTCCTCCTGCTCACATTCTTCCTTCAGTTCTTTCCCGACCTGGTAAGAAAAGGGCACGTTTATATTCTGCAGACACCTCTTTTCCGGGTCAGAAATAAAAAAGAAACCAGATATTGTTATTCTCCCGATGAGAAAGCTAAGGCATTGAAAGCCCTGGGTCCAACTCCGGAAATAACACGGTTTAAAGGACTGGGTGAGATTTCTCCTGATGAGTTCAAAAACTTCATCGGAAAAGATATGAGACTCGAACCGGTAAGGATGAAGAAAAACGACTCTGTCAATGGTTTTCTTGAGTTTTTTATGGGCAAGAATACACCTGACCGGCAGGACTTTATCATCGAAAACCTGAGAATTGAAGAAGATATTGTCGAAGAGGAAAAATAGAAGAAAGATTTTAATGAAGTGTGAATTTATTTATGGAAGAAGAGAATCTTGAAATTCGCAACACTGACGGAAAAGAAATAGTTCCGCCGGGACCGGTAGCTCTTCATTCCGTAACTGCTTTATCGGGCATGTATCAGGACTGGTTCCTTGATTACGCATCGTACGTGATTCTGGAAAGGGCGGTGCCGCATCTTCACGATGGTCTGAAGCCTGTCCAGCGTCGTATACTCCATTCAATGAAGAGGATGGATGACGGGCGTTATAATAAAGTGGCAAATATCATCGGTCATACAATGCAGTTCCATCCTCACGGTGACGCTTCAATAGGTGATGCACTTGTTCAGCTCGGACAAAAAGACCTGCTGATTGACGCTCAGGGCAACTGGGGTAACTTACTTACCGGCGATGGTGCTGCAGCGCCAAGATACATTGAAGCCAGATTATCAAAATTTGCACTTGAAGTAGTATTTAACCCTAAAACAACAGAGTGGAAATTATCATATGACGGGCGAAATAAAGAACCTGTCACTCTGCCGGTGAAGTTTCCTCTGCTCCTGGCCCTGGGCGTGGAAGGTATCGCTGTAGGTCTTGCATCAAAAATTCTTCCACATAATTTTAATGAGCTAATCGATGCCACAATAGATTACCTCCAGGGGAAAGATTTTGTTATTTATCCTGATTTCCCGACCGGGGGTTTGGTCGATGTTTCAAAGTATAACGACGGACAGAGGGGTGGAGTAATTAAGGTAAGAGCAAAGATTGAAAAGGTCGATAAAAAGGCTCTTATTATAACTGGAATACCATTTGGGAAAACGACTACTTCACTTATTGAGTCAATCATAAAGGCAAATGAAAAAGGGAAGATTAAGATCAGAAAGATAGATGATAATACATCGGCAAATGTTGAGATAGTTGTTCATTTAATCCCGGGTGTATCGCCTGACAAAACAATCGATGCGCTTTTTGCGCTTACCGATTGTGAATATTCAATCTCGCCAAATACATGTGTTATTGTCGATGATAAACCCTCATTTATGGGGGTTAGTACCATACTTAAACATTCTGCTGATAAGACAGTTGGCCTTCTGAAAAATGAACTTGAGATAAGGCTTAACGAACTCAGGGAAGAATGGCATATGTCGTCTCTTGAGAAGATATTTATCGAGGAGCGGATTTACCACGATATCGAAGAGTGTGAAACATGGGAAGCCGTAATAGAAGCAATTGACAAAGGGCTTGATCCGTTCAGGAAACTTCTGCTGAGGGAAGTTACGAGGGAGGATATAATACAGCTTACTGAAATCAAGATCAAGCGAATATCTAAATTCGATGTGAAGAAAGCCGATGAACATATAAAAGGAATTGAAACCGAGCTTGAGGAGGTCAAAAATCATCTTCGTAATATCGTTCCGTTCGCGATCAATTATTTCCGGCAGATAAAGAAAAAGTATGGCAAGGGAAAGGAAAGAAAAACGGAACTAAGAAGTTTTGATACAATTGAAGCCACCAAAGTAGTGGCCAGTAATGCAAAACTCTATATAAATTATAAGGAAGGGTTTATCGGGACCGGACTGAAAAAAGATGAATTCATCTGCGATTGCTCCGATATAGACGATGTTATTGTTATCAGAAAAGACGGAGTGTATCTTATAACAAGGGTGGCCGATAAGGTATTTGTTGGCAATGATATACTCTACGCTCAGATCTTCCTTAAAAATGATGAGCGTACTATTTATAATATTGTTTATCAGGATGGCAAGGACGGATCTTTGCTTGCAAAACGGTGTGCCATCTCAGGTCTTACACGCGATAAGGAATATAATCTTACGAGGGGGACCCCAGGATCGAAAATTGTGTATTTAAGTGCGAATCCGAATGGAGAAGCAGAAGTAATTAAAGTCCATCATAAACCGAAGGCAAGGCTTAAGAAACTTATGTTCGAATTTGATTTCGGGCAGTTGAACATAAAGGGAAAATCCTCAATGGGCAACATACTTACAAAGAATGCTGTAAATAAAATAAGTTTGAAAGAAAAAGGACTATCAACCCTCGGAGGAAGGAAAATCTGGTTTGACGATGCAGTTTTCAGACTTAATGTCGACGGCAGAGGACTTTTCCTTGGAGAATTCAGCGCCGATGATAAAATCCTGGTAATTACAAAAAGTGGCTATTTCAGAATTACCGGTTTTGATCTGTCAAACCATTTTGAAGAAAACATCCTAATAATTGAGAAATTCAGATCCGGGAAGGTTTATTCAGTCATTTATTGGGATGCTGAACAGAAATATTATTATGTGAAACGGTTCACAATAGAGGAATCCGAGAAACCGCTGTGTTTCATAAATGAAGATCCTGAATCAAAACTTATCAGTCTCACAGAGGTAGAATATCCACGTTTTGAAATATATTTCGGAGGGAAGCATAAGGGAAGGGGTAATGAGATTATTGAAGTTGCTGAATTTATTGGAGTAAAGAGCTACAAAGCAAAAGGGAAGAGGATGACCAGTTATATGGTGGAAAATATCCAGGAAATTGAACCCGTCATTAAAAAGGAGGTTGAGATGCCAAAGGATGAAAAAACGAATGAAAAACCTCAGCAACAATTTATCCTTAATGATCCTGCACAGATGAAGCTTGAGTTATGATGGCCAAAAACCATATTATCTATATAATTGGTTTCATGGGAAGCGGCAAAACGACCGCAGGGAAAAAACTGGCATCACTTCTTGGGTGGTCATTTATCGACCTCGATAAAAAGATTGAAGAACATACCGCTAAAACAATTCCGGAAATCTTTTCACAAAATGGCGAAGACTATTTCCGCGACATTGAAACACAGCTTCTTAGAAAGCTTAAGTCCTGCACAAATACTGTAATTTCAACCGGTGGCGGAGCACCATGCTACAATGATAACATGGATTTTATGACTGAAACCGGTTTGACTCTCTACCTGAAACTAACACCGGCAGAATTGAAAAGCCGTCTCTCAGAATCAAAAGGAGAAAGACCACTGATAAAAGATTTAGATCAGGAGAAACTGCAGTATTTTATTGAGGAAAAACTTGAAGACCGTGAAAAATGGTATAACAGGTCTGACATTACTCTTGAGGGAATTGATCTTGACATCAATCTGTTATTGTCTCTTGTTAAATCCAGACTGAACATATGATTTTCCCGTCCCTTCTTTGCGCTCTCTGTGGTTAAAAAGGATTTTTTCAACACCCCAAAAGACTGGGAAGGGGATGAAAACTATTTGAGCAATTATTGTTTTATTAATGATTCCCGATAATCTTATAATTTAAATTGTTAATTTAGTATGTTATAATTTGTAACGGGGCAATTTATGAGAGATAAGTTACGTACTCTCCTGGGAATTGAACCAGGAGAGGAGTCAATGGTATCAATGCTTCTGACACAATCGGTCTTTCTGGGGATTTTTATCGGAGCATTTGATATTACTGCACATTCCCTTTTACTCTCGACTTTCAACGAAAAAATGATGGCCCGGGGATATGCTGTTTCCGGAATAGCCGGCATTATCCTTATTTCGTTTTATTCATTTCTTAAGACAAGATTGCAATTCAAAAACTTCGCAATTATTAACCTTATAGTCGTAACGGTATTGACACTTTTCCTTTGGTCTGCGTTGATTTTTTCACCGGTAAAATGGATAATATTCATGGTGTTTGTAATGTTTGGTCCTCTGAATTTACTGGTATTGTACAGTTTTTGGGGAACTGCAGACCGGTTATTTACCAGGAGACAGGGAAAAAGATTGTTACGGCTAGCTGACACTGGATTGATCATGGGAATAATTATTATTTCTTTCGCCATTCCTATAATAATATCTTTTAAATTTCATTCACATTCCATTTTACTTGTCAGTGCATCTTCTGTGTTAATTGCGACCATTATCCAGAGTGTCATCGGAACACGGTTCAGTCTGGCTTCCATTGAAGGTAAGCAATATGCTGAAAAACCTGATAAGATAAAGCCTCTTTTAGCTGTTTTTCGTGATGACCTTTATGTCAGAACTATAGCCAGTTTTGCAGCTCTTTCGGTTTTAGCTGCATTTTTCATTCAGTATTTGTTCATGGCTATTACAAGGGAACAATATCCTGTTGCAGAGGATATGGCAGCTTTTCTCGGCTTTTTCACCGGCAGCATGATGATCTTGATCCTGTTTGTAAAAATGCTTGTATTCCCATATATTCTTCATAACTATGGACTTCGGACCTGTTTTATGATTTCACCGGTACTAATTGCTGTTATTACTGCAATAGTAATACCAACTGGTTTGATCATGGGTTATAGCCCTGAAACAGCAAGCGGATTCCTGGTATTCTTCCTTATTCTTGCATTTAGCAGGCTCATTTCAAAATCGCTGAAAGACTCAGTGGAATTTCCATCATTAAAAGTCATTAATCAATTAATTGATAAAAAAGTAAAATCAGGGATTCGGCCTGGAATGGCCGGAACCGTGAATGAAATAGCTGTGATTTTTTCGGGACTTATCCTGACCGGACTTGGTCTTTTCAGCTTTATGAAACTTATTCACTTTTCGCTGATTCTGTTTATCATTGTCATAATATGGTTGTTAGTTGCATTCAGGTTATTCAGGGAGTATGGAAAATCCATAATAAGATCAATTGAAGTAAAGGCCGGGGAAGGATCACGAACCGATATATCAAATAAACAGGATACTTTAAAAAACAGATATGCAGCTCATATAAACTTCAGAACTAATTATTTTAGTCTCATATCGGGTGATTTTTCAGTTTTGAATAAAATAAGGAGTAAATGGTATTATGAAGAAATAATCGCCCATGCCTACTCAAAAAAAGATATAAACCTGTTGCCGGTCCTGAAAAGAACTGCAAATAATACCGACCTGGATGAAGGAGTCAGACAGCACTCCTCTGAGGCAGTTGATATGCTGCAGAAACATTCTGCTTCTATTAAGTCTGATAACGAAAAAATCAGTGAAGCAATAAAAATTCTTTCTGATTCAAGAATGCCGCAGACACCGGAAATTCTAAGACTCTTAAGGGAAAAATCTCTTGAATCCAAAAAACTGGCAATTTATATGATTGGTAAATTCCGGTTAGCGGACTTATTATCAGAAGTATGTGAATGCATGAGTATCCCGGGATTGACAAAAGATGCCTTTGAAGTCTTAAAAACTTTTGGATCAATCGCGGAAAAAGAACTGGTCAGGTATTATTTTATCACATCTGGAAATACAAAGCTAAGCAAAACAATATTGCAGCTTTTAGGGAAAAACTGCAGCGGGGAAACAAACGGATTCCTGTTTTCACGTCTCCGGTCGAATTCAAGGCAACTAAAGGAGATTGTCGTAAAATGTCTTATTGACTGCGGATTCAAACCATCTCAGGAAGAAAAGCAACAGCTCAATCAACTGATCTCTGAAGTTATTGGTTCAATTACCTGGAATCTTTCTGCGAAGATCACCCTTGAGAGAGATAATGATAATTTCCTGCTCGATAAAATTAACGGGGAGATGGACAGGTGGAACAAATTTCTTTATAATATTCTGTCAATCACCTATAATTCAGGGTCTGTCGACTTGATAATGGAGAATATCGGAAGCGGAACTTTTGAGAGTATCACTTACGCTCTTGAAATGGCAGATATTTTATTTTCGGATTCAATAAAACCAAAGTTGATTTCTCTTCTGGAAGTTGTTCCTGATGAGGATAAAGTTATGAATCTGTTTCAATTTTTCCCCGGCGAAATTCCTCTACGTAAAAAACTTCTTGAAGATATAATTAACCGTGATTATAATCTTATTAGCTTATGGACCAAAGCCTGTACGCTGAGAAGTATTAACCGGATTGAAAGTGCTGACATGGCTGAATCGGTAACTGCTCTTCTTTTCAGTCCTGAAGAATTAATTCAGGAAGAGTCTGCAAACCTGATTGCGCGGTCAAATCCCGGGCTCTACGAATCGGCTTCAGAGAGAATTCCTGATTCAATTAAAACTCGACTTGATAAAATCATAAATGGAACGACAGACAAAGAAGAATTTCTTTTCGAAAAGATGCAATTCCTTTCAAAAAGAATTGGAATAATTACTGAAGACGAGTTGTTGTCAGTAGCCAGTGAAATGAGGTATATTAAAAACTTGGGCAGTGAATCCCTCTTATCTTCAGAAGGCTTTTTCATGTGGCGATTGTACGATGAGAATGAAACTAATGAAGTTAATGTGGTTTTCAATGAAGAGATAGAAAGACTGGTAAGGATATATCAGGGCGGGCAGAATCTCTCTTTCTACTTTTTGCCTTTTAGTGCAGTCGAAGAATATCATTTTCAGTTTCCCGATAAATCATTTGAGATTTTGAAATATATAGATATTAACGAAGAAGAATCAGAACTAAACCGATTGAAGAATAAAGTTGTCAAATGAATAAAAGAAAATATTGATGGACAGGAAAAATGTCAATCCCTATCCCGGACTAAGGCCCTTTGCTCCTGAAGAAAGCAATCTGTTCTTCGGACGGGAAACTGAGTGCGATGAGGTAATTTCAAAATTACTGAAGAACAGGTATATTACTGTTATTGGCGCCTCAGGAACCGGCAAATCATCTCTGATCTATGGTGGTGTTCTGCCAAAACTGATGAAATTAAAAATCGGGGAATCCTCAACCTGGAGGATTGTTTCTTTCAGGCCGGGGAACGACGCATTCGGTAATCTGGCCGGTGCATTATCAGATGTGACTGCGGATGCAGGGCAGAAAAGGATTGAAAGAGAGATAATTCTTTCTCAACTTCTCGATAAACCGGGTAGTTTTTCTGATCTCATAAAGGAATACCTGGTGAAAAAAGATGACAATGTCATTCTGATAATTGATCAGTTTGAAGAAATTTTCAGATACTTTTCACCCCGAAAATCAGAAATTTCCAATTCAGCTGCTATAAAATTTGTTGATTTTCTGGTAAACTCAGTCATAAAGCCCGACGAGAATATTTTTATAATTGTTACAATGTGTTCTGAGTACCTCGGAGAATGCTCACATTATAAAGGTCTTACCAGACTGGTCAATAACAGCAATTATCTTGTTCCCGATATGGGAACAGAAAATTTAAGGGAAGTAATAGAGAGACCTGTAAATTATGCCGGAGCAAAAATTGACCCGGCACTTGTCGAGACACTCTTAAATGACATAAAAAACCGGTCTGATCAGCTTCCTGTTTTGCAACACGCCATGATGAGGACATGGGCCCGCTGGCAGGAACTCGATGAACCAGACAGACCGCTAAACAAAGCTGACTACGATTCAATTGGTACAATAAGTGATGCTGTTTTACAACACGCGAATGAGGTTTATGATGAACTTAACCGGCGTGGGAAAGAAATCTGCGAGATATTATTTAAAACAATTACGAGGAAAGGATCAGATAATAAAGGTATCAGACATCCTTCTGATATTGAAACAATAAGATCAGTTGCCGGGTGTTCAGATGCAGAATTATTTAATGTTATTGAAAAGTTCAGGAGCTCGTCACGATCCTTTATCGCACCCCGGGAAGATGTCATTCTGAATGAAAGTTCTGTAATCGACATTCAAAACGATTGCATTATCCGTTTATGGGATCGCCTTAGGGATTGGATTGATAATGAAGATTCTTCAATGAAGATGTATTTACAAATATCAGAAGCATCTGCTCTTTATCAGCAGGGGAAGGCCGGCTTATACAGGCCACCTGACCTGCAGCTTGCAATAAACTGGCGGGATCAGTTTAATCCAACGCTCTCATGGGCAGTTCAATACAATCCTGCTTTTGAAAGGGCGATGGTTTACCTTCGGACAAGTGAAAAGACATATCTTGAAGAAGAACAAAACAGGATCAGGCAGCAGAAACGGAAAATGAAGAGAACCAGGTTTATTACAAGGATTCTTGGAGCTGCCGTTTTAGTAGCTGTCGGATTCGTTCTTTTTGAAAATGTTCAGAAGTTAACTGTTGAAAGGCAGAGCATTCTTGCAGAAAAACAGAGGTTGGTTGCTGTAAGGGAAAAGGCTATAGCTGATTCATTTGCTGTTATTGTTCTTAAACGGAAGATCATTTCAGATTCAACTGCTGCAGCTTCCATTCAGGATGCTGAAGAGGCAAGAAAACTGAAAATTGTGGCAGATGTTCAGAAATCTTTGGCTGAAAAAAAGGCTGAAAAGGCACTGCATCAAAAAAATCTTGCTGAAGAACAAAGAGATGGAACCCTGCGTCAGAGAATGCTATCCATTGGAAAGGCAATGTCGCTCAAATCGTTGCAGATGGCGGGCCAAAAAGACCTGCAGACGCTTCTGGCTTATCAGGCTTATATATTTAATAAAAGGAATAACGGACCTGAGAATGATGCAGATATTTATGCCGGTTTATATAATGTTGCTCTCCAGTATGGCAGTATTAATTATAAGTCGTTCAAAGGGCATACCGGAGAAATTAAGAGTATAGCATTTGTACCAGGGAAGAACGAATTTTATACCTCAGGAAATGATGGGAAGGTACTTAAATGGTCGCTTGAGAAAAAAGATCAGACCCTTCAGGTAATTTATTCAGGAAGCGATATTATCGAGGTTTTAACCGTCAGTCCTGATGCGTCCTGGCTTGCATGCGGAAGTTCAAACTCCGCTATAAGGATGATCCCGTTAAAAGGGAACAATATCGGTTATGAGATGAACGGTCACAAGGGAGGAATAAAATCACTTATCTTTTCGTATGACGGGAAATACCTGTATTCAGCTGCTCTCGATGGGAAAGTGCTTAAATGGGACATTGCTGCAAGGACCAGTATAAATGTCTCTACAGGTTTGATGGAGATAACTTCAATTGATATCTCCTCCAAAGGGAACTATCTTGCAGGTATAAGCACCGATGGCAATGTTGTTGTCTGGAATCCCGAAAAAAACCCGGATAATTTCAGAATTGAAACGGCAGGGAAAAATATTAAAGTGGTTAAGTTCAATCCCGAAAACAATCTTCTTGCAATAGGCGATGCCGAAGGAACGGTCCAGCTATGGGATATTAACCTTCATAAAAAGCTTTCAGAGGTGAAAGCCCATAGTGGACAGATTAATGATATTCAGTTTAATACTACCCTGAAGCAAATGGCAACCGCCGGTAATGACAAAAAGCTTAAAATATTTAATATCAAGGATCCGGCCGATCTTACAGAACCACCGGTTACATTAACTGATAATGAAGGTTTTGTTCTCGTAATGCAATTCAGCCCCGACGGGCAAATGATCGTTTCAGGCGAATCAGAAGTAAGTAATAACCTTATCAGCCGGCCATCGCATGCTGATTATCTGGTTCATGATATATGCAATATGGTTTCAAGGAACATGACTCAGGATGAATGGAATATTTATGTTGGAAAGGATATTCCTCTGGAAAAGACCTGCCCCGATAAAAATTATAATATTAAAGTAGAACCGATAACCTCAATAAGGAAATAAAAACTGATAAAATGTGCCGTAGGCATTAAATCCAGTTGGTATTCATTGTATTTTTACAGTTAATTCTGCTTTAAAATTTGTACCGTGAAGAAAGCAATGAAAAGGATTTTTGCATTTTTATTTTTGGTTGCAGCATCATCATGCATCGATCCATATGTTCCAAACCTTAAAAACTATAACTCGCTTCTGGTAGTTGAAGGTCTTATTACCAACGAAAATAATTCTTACAAAATAAAACTAAGCAGGACAACAAACCAGGCAAATAATGATGCCGAAAACGTCACTGATGCAAATGTTTATATTACTGACGGAGATGGAATAAGGACGAATCTTCAAAATTGCGGTGACGGATACTATAAGACAGACAGCACATCATTTTCAGGTGTTATTGGTCAGAAGTACACCTTGCATATTCTCACAAGTGACGGGAAAGAATATAAATCCGAGAAGTGCATAATGATACCCGTTGCCGGCATTGATAAAGTTTATTATGAGAAGGGTGAAGAAATTTCAGGTACCCTGGGAGAATCGTTTACCGGATTAAAAATATTGCTGAATTCATCTGAAATCACGGGAATGAACCAGTACTTCCGCTGGACATTTGAAGAAGTATGGAAATATATCATGCTTGGCGCTCAGCAATACGCATATGCTTACATTAATGATACCACTTTCTCTTTTGAAACTGTGCCTTTTATAAATAATGTCTGCTGGAAAAAGAACCAATCGGGAGATATAATAACCAATTCAATCCTTTCGGGCGGAGCAAATTATATTAATAACCAGGAGATTCAATTTATTGCCCCGGTTAAATCAGACAGGCTTACACAGGAATATAGTATTCTGGTAAAACAGTATTCGATTTCAAAAAATGAATATGATTTCTGGAATAATCTTAAAAAAGTGGGTGAGTCCGGTGGAGACATTTTTGCCTCACAGCCATACACCGTTATAAGTAATATTCATAATGTCAATGATGCTGCTGAAATAGTGCCTGGATATTTCGAAGTGTCAGCAGTAATTCAGAAAAGGATATTTATAACTGCACACGAACTAGATCCATTGTATCTCCCGCATTACCAAACCGATTGCGTTTTAATTGCGAAGTGTCCTGATGATTGGCTGCCACCAAAACCAAAATGGGATGCAATATACCATTGGTATATGGACTCAGGTAATTATATTTTTGTGAAACCCGAAGTAAGAGATGGTACCATCCCTGATGTTCCTGTTTCCAAAAGGAACCTTCTGAAACTTGATTTTTCAACGAAAGTCTGTTCCGTATGTGAACTGACAGGCTTTACCACTAAGCCAGATTTCTGGATCGATTTGAATTAATGTAATTTAAGTATCGGGAATTACTAATAATTTACTGTGAGATTACCTTCGGCCTTCGACCGACATAGTCGGCTACGTCCGACGAAGTCGATGAGCTCATACCGATAGATCGGTACTCGGTTCCTCGCTGGCGCTCGGAATTCCGAGTTTCCCATACATTTTTGCACATCAGGTATATATGACAATCATGCGAGTACCATATAATGTTTGGCTTATGAAATGTCGTCATCAGTTAATGGATTAGGGCTTTAAGAAACAATATGATGAAAAAGGCCGTAGGCCTTATATATGGTAACGTCGGGCCAAGCCCGACGTAAGAACTACCATAATAATATCAAGCCCCGTAGTGGGCGTAATCAAAACATCAGAGATATCGTTCTTCATAGGGAATCCCATACGCTTCTAAAAGGTTTTTATATTCATCCGTAAATGATACTTTTTCATGATGTTTTTTCTGGTTCAATATGTACCTTTTTACTGCATCGACGCCAGAATTACTGACTGAGAATCCGCCATAGCCATCCTGCCAATAGAAATTGCTGTAATGTGCCCCCTTTGTTTTTATCCATTTGGAAGAACTCTTCTTGATCTCTTCTACAAGATCAGCCGGAGCCATTGTCTTTGGAAGGGTACAAAGCATGTGAATATGGTCGGAGGTTCCACCAATCTGTATTGGGTTTGATTTATAGTTTTTAAGAATTCCGCCCAGATAAGAGAATAGCTCATTCTCAATGTCTTTCCTTATTAACTTTACATTGTCTTTGGTATGAAAAACAATGTGAACATAGATTTGAACAAATGATTGTGACATAATTATTGCATTTGACCAAATTTACGAAATCTTGTTAAAAAGTATAGAATATAATTGGTTGAGTTAAAAGTAAGCCTGGATTGTATTACGCCCGCTACGGGGCTCATTAAGCTTCTGTGTCTGTATAAGCAGAGCGATGCCCTGCTTTAAATCTTTTGCCCCTGACGGGGCTGATCAAAAATATCAGAAATTAAAACCACTCCGGAAGATCTGCTCGAAATAAATTTCAATTTTAATAATAATCTCCGTTTACATAAAAGAATTCAACGCTACGTCAAGTCCTAATATCTGCAAGTGCTACAAGTTTTATAACAAAAGATTAAGTGTCTTTAAATGTGAAACTTATTAAATGTTTTCATCTGTAATGGAGTCGAAGCCCTGAGCAAAGAGAAGGGCCGACGGAATGAGGAACCAAGTCACGCTTCAGCGGGACGAGTTCACCGGAGGTAATCTCCAATTGAATGTCAGGGGAAAAGAAAAAAATGAATAAATTTATGTATATGATTGCCGATACTTATATAATGCAATATGATTAAGCAATCACAGCAGCATCTTAACTTTAAAATGTATTCATATTTTGCCAATTTTAACTAAATTTGCCCGTTTTAGGACCCTGAACAAGGGTATTTTATTTTTGTTTAATATTAATTTAGATTTAAGATAATGAAGAACAGAAAGACTTTTCTGATGATACTCGATGGCTGGGGAATTGGAGATGGTTCGAAAGCAGATGTAATTAGTCAGGTTCCAACACCTAATCTCACGTATTATAAAAACAATTATCCGAATTCCAGGCTTCATGCATCAGGCGAGGATGTCGGATTGCCCGACGGGCAGATGGGAAATTCCGAAGTAGGTCATCTGAATATCGGAGCCGGAAGAGTTATTTATCAGGATCTTGTTAAGATAAATAAGGAATGCAAGACCGGAGATATAAAAAAGAACAAGGTTTTAACAGATGCATTCTCTTATGCCCGTGATAATAACAAACAGGTTCATTTTATGGGATTACTGTCCGACGGAGGAGTTCATTCCCTTGATAAACACCTTTATTACCTGTGCGACATGACAATGGATTATGGATTAAAAAATGTGTTCATTCACGGGTTTGGCGACGGTCGCGATACAGATCCCCGCAGTGGAATTGGCTATATGAAGAATCTTCTGGATCATCTCAAAAAGTCTAATGGGAAAGTCGCTTCATTCATAGGACGATTCTATGCTATGGATCGTGATAAAAGATGGGAAAGAATCAAGGAGGCATACGACCTGATAGTAAGCGGAAAAGGGGCTCCGGCCGTGAATATAATAGATGGCATGCAGGAATCATATAATGCCGGAGTTACTGATGAATTCATGAAACCGGTTGTCGTTACTGATAATAACGGCAAACCTGTTGGCTTAGTGACAGAGGGTGATGTAATCGTTTTTTTCAATTTCAGAAATGACAGGGCAAAAGAACTGACGATTGCGCTTACTCAAAAAGATATGCCTGAGAATGGAATGAAGACTATTCCATTGTACTATTGCACAATGACACCTTATGATGCTACCTTCCAGGGTCTTCACGTCATATATCCAAAAGATAATGCGGATAATACGATAGGAGAGGTGCTTGCAGCGGCAGGTAAGCATCAGCTCAGAATTGCTGAAACGGAAAAATATGCCCATGTTACCTTCTTCTTCTCCGGTGGAAGGGAGGAGAAATTCAAAAACGAAGAGAGGATTATGATTCCTTCCCCCAAAGTTGCAACGTATGATCTGCAGCCGGAAATGAGTGCTTATGGTGTTACAGAAGCTGTTATTAAAGCAATTGAGTCAGAAAAGTTTGATTTCATCTGTCTGAATTTTGCAAATGGCGACATGGTTGGCCATACCGGTGTTTATGACGCAATTAAAAAAGCTGTTTCAACTGTCGACGAGTGTGCAGGGGCTGTAATTAAATCAGCCCGCAAGTTTGGTTATGACGTACTGGTGATTTCTGACCATGGTAATGCCGACAAGGCATTAAATGATGACGGATCACCAAATACGGCTCATTCCCTTAATCCTGTTCCCAGTATACTTATAAGTGATGACTATAAAAAGATAAATGAGGGAATCCTTGCAGATGTGGCGCCTACATTACTGAGAATAATGGGTATTCCCATACCTAAGGATATGACCGGGAAAGTACTTGTATAAATTACCTCACCCCCTTCCGTCCCCCGCTCCCAGGAGCGCGGGGGAGACTTGTTTCAAGCATAAATTGAATTTAAACTAGTTTTAAAGTCCCTCCCTCCTGGGGGAGGGATTTAGGGAGAGGCAAATAAAATTCTATGCTGCGAATCGACGATACAATATTCAGTTTCGATATCCTCGAAAAAAAATTCAGATGCAATCTCCCTGAATGCCTTGGAAATTGCTGCCGTTATGGTGATTCAGGTGCCCCTTTAAGCGCTGATGAAGCACATATTCTTGAAGATATCCGCGATAAAGTAAGACCATATCTGAGACAGGAAGGTATTGCAGCAATTGAGGAGAATGGAACAAGTGTCACAGATTTTGAGAATGAAAAAGTAACGCCGCTCATTGGTAATGAAGAATGTGCCTATACAAGTAAAAAAGATAATATATTCTTATGTGGGATAGAACAGGCATGGTCGGATGGCAAAATCTCATTCAGAAAACCCTTGTCATGTCACCTTTTTCCTGTTCGTATTAAAAACTATTCTGATTTCAGAGCTGTCAATTATGAAGAGCTGGCAATTTGCTCGCCGGCGCGTATAGCAGGTGATAGGAATGGCATTTTTGTGTATGAATTCCTTAAAGAACCTTTAACAAGAGCTCTCGGGAAAGAACTCTACAAAGAGTTATGCATAGCTGCAGAAGAATTAAGGAAGAAGTAGAGACGCGCAATTTGCGTGTCTCTACTTTATATTCCCTATAGTTTAAGTTACGTTAAACAAAAAAACTGTTTTATTTAGCCCGAAAAAAGCTTTAGGATGTCGAAATATTTAATGAATTTTATCGGTAGAGACGCCCAATTTGGGCGTCTCTACATAATTCTATAACAATATATTCCCCGCAAAATGTAGATATGCCCAATTTGGACGTCTCTGTATGTTTTGTGACAATAACGTTATGGTAAACATCCGATAATTTATTGAATAACAAATAAATAGAAATATAATTATATTTGTGGTAGAGACGCCCAATTTGGACGTCTCTACATGTTTTGTGAAAATATTGTTTTGATTTCCTGTTTTTTTTCATTTAGCAGTTCAAATTATTTTAAAATAAGATTGTTTAGTTTGGAAATTTATAAAAGTTCTCATATATTTGGCTGTTACTTAAACCTATTAACCTAAATTCGTATGAAGAAATTATCTCTGCTGATTGTTTTGTTTGTGTTTATAAGTGGTTACACTTTATTAGCTCAAACAATAGTCATTACAGGTTCTGTTACCTCTTCAGCTCAGGGGGAGGGTGCTATTCCTGGTGTGACTATAACTGTTAAAGGTACCACTGTTGGTGCCATAACAGATGTGAGTGGAAAATATTCAGTTACAGCGCCACAAACTGCTACCACCCTCATTTTCTCCTATATCGGGATGAAAAAACAGGAGATTGAAATCAGAGGCCGTAAAGTAATTGATGTAATTATGGAACCCGAACTCCAGGGTTTAAATGAAGTCGTTGTTACGGCTCTGGGTATTAAACGTGAGTCGAAGGCACTTGGATATTCAGTTCAGAGTGTCAGTAACGATCAGATTGTCAACTCCAATAACACTGATATTATTAACTCGCTGGCAGGTAAAGTTGCCGGTGTACATATAACTCCCTCATCGGGAGCTGCCGGAGCTTCAACTTTTATTGAAATCCGTGGATCTACTTCCTTAACAGGGAATAACCAGCCGCTTTTTGTTGTTGACGGCATCCCAATTCAGACCGGAGGTGGCGAAGGATCTGTTGCCGATGTGGCCTATTCAGACCGTGCCATCGACCTGAACCCTGATGATATTGAATCAATGACAGTATTAAAAGGCGGTGCTGCAACAGCTCTTTATGGTCTGCGTGCCAGTAACGGGGTCATCTTAATAACCACGAAAAAAGGAAGCACCAACACAAAAATGAAAGTTGATTTCCATACATCTGTCACTTTTGATAAAATTTCTCAAACACAGCCCAGGCAGAATGCATATGCACAGGGTTCATCACAAGGGTATGTCGCTTACCTGGAATATGCCAATGGACAAAAATATAACCATGTTGCATCCCCGGCTGATGGGCAACCATATCGTAATGTTTCATGGGGCGCCAAACTGGATACCTGCAGTTATACAACTGATCCGACATGGGTTGCTCCTGATGCGAACATATATCATTACCTTGATATGCCAACATATTTATCTAAATGGGATGCCAACGGACGTATTGTAAGTATGAATGATCCAAAAGCCAACGGTTTACCGGTAAAGGTTTATGATCCTTATGACTTTTTCCGTACTGGGGCGACATATAATACTTCATTATCGATAAGCGGTGGTAGTGAAACCACAAGCTATTTTGCTTCATTTTCAAATCAGAAACAAAATGGTATTATACCTAATAACTCCTTTGGGAAGACAACATTTAAATTATCAGGTGATACTAAATTAACTAAAAGACTCTCCAGCTCAGCCTCTATGACATTTATGACCGATGGAGGAGATCGAATACAACAGGGTTCAAACATTTCAGGTGTTATGCTTGGATTGGTTCGTACTCCTCCTACCTTTAATAATGCTGCCGGATATATCTTTCCTGATGGCACACAACGTACTTACCGCGGTGGCGGTGGGTACGATAACCCATACTGGACTGCCAATGAAAACATATATAAAGACAATATTAACCGCCTGATCGGAAACTTTTCTTTTAATTATGATGCTACCGACTGGTTAAGTTTCAGCTACAGGATTGGTACTGACTGGTACACTTATGGGGATAAGCTCTATTTCGCACAGCACTCATGTGCTTATCCTTCAGGATATGTTTCAGTTGCCCGGAATTTAAATCAGGATATCAACTCTGACCTTATTATGTCAATCAAGAAAAGCCTGAGCCAGCAGTTTTTCCTTACCGCAAGTTTTGGTAATAACGTGTACCAGAGCTATGGAAATAGTTCAAGCGGAACGGCAAACGGAATATCTATTCCCGATTTTTATAACCTGAGCAACTCATCATCTGTTAACCCTTATGAAAGTACATATAAGAAAAGGACCGCTGCCTTTTTCGGTGATGTGGGACTTTCTTTTAAAGACATGATATTTCTTAATGGTACCGGTCGTGAAGAATGGTCAACAACCATGCCGGCTAATGCCAATAAGTTTTTCTATCCCTCGGTTAGCGCAGGTTTTATTTTTACTGAATTACCTTTCCTTAAAGACAACCATGTTATGTCATTTGGTAAGTTACGGGCTTCTTACGCTATTGTTGCCAATGATGCCGGCGCTTATAATACCACCACTTACTACAGCCAGGCCGGGGCAGGTGATGGCTGGACCACCGGTGTCACATTCCCCTTCTTAGGAACCAGCGGATTTACTCTTAATGATGGAATGGGGAACAATCAGCTAAAGCCCGAAAAGATGAAATCATTTGAAGTAGGAGGCGAATTCAGGTTTTTAATGAATCGTATTTCTCTTGATATTTCCTATTTCAATAACCAGAACAGCGACCTGCTGCTCTCTGTCCCAATTGCTCCTTCGACAGGGTTTAATACCAAATATACAAATGCAGGAACAATGAAGACTACCGGTATTGAACTTTTATTTAACGCAACTATTATTAAGTCAAGTGCATTTACCTGGGGTCTTTCAGTAAACTTCTCTAATCCAAAATCTATTGTAACCGCATTGGCGCCAGGGGTTGAAAGTATCTTCCTGGGAGGCTTTACTGATCCCCAGATTCGTGCAGTGGCAGGTGAACCATACCGTTCAATTTATGGTGTAATGAAACTCAGGGACCCGGTTTCTCATCAGTTGATTATAAATGATAACGCATCTCTTGACGATCCAAATGTTTGGGGCCCGGGAGTTTACGGCTATCCACAAGACGATATAAAGGTCGGAAATATGGGGTCGGTACAACCTGACTGGACAATGGGCATCACAAATACGTTCTCCTATAAGGGAATATCGTTGACCGCCTTGATAGATATCAGGCATGGTGGTAAGATGTGGAATGGTACAAATGGAGCAATGGTTTATTTTGGAACATCTGCCGTAACATTAAACCGCGAGGTATCATATGTACATCAGGGTCTGTTAGGTCATCTTAATTCTGCAGGAGAGATCGTTCATTTCGCTGCAGATGGAACTACCGAATTACCAGGACCAGGTGCTGCTAACACAATCTCCAGACCTGATGATGAAAATTATTGCTACTGGAATGGTCAGGGAAGCGGTTTCTCAGGAGCATCTGAACCATATATTGAAAGCAGCCAGTTTGTAAGGCTGAGGGAAGTTACACTTTCATATACAGTTAACCCCAATAAACTGAAAGGCACTCCTCTCAAAAACCTTGAGGTCTATTTTACAGGAAGGAACCTCTGGTTAAAAACTCCATACAGTGGTATTGATCCTGAAACCAGCTTACTTGGTGCTTCTAATGGCCAGGGTATTGATTACTTTAATATGCCAGGCACCAAGGCTTATACTTTTGGTTTAAGGGTTGGTTTCTAATATTGGAGATGTTATTAATAGGTAAAAAATAAAATTCGAGATACTATGAAAAATAGATATTTAATTAAACTTGGGACTATATTACTGCTTGCTGTTTTTATCAGCTCCTGTAAGAAATATATAGATCCCGCAATCAACATAAACCCTGATGCTGTTGTTGATGTGCCTTATAATCTGTTATTACCATCAATTGAGGTCAACCTTGGTTATGTACTCGGCGGAATGGATGTAAGAGGAGTCACCGGAATGTGGCTCCAGCATGTTGCCGGTCAGGCACGTCAGGCTGCTACCATGGGTAAAAACTACAACCTGACGGAAGCTGATGTTAATAATTTGTGGAACTCCTTATATGTCGGTTCCATGATGGACTTATATGTATATATTGGCAAAACCGGGGATGTAAATCCTCAGGCACGAGGTGCCGGTGAAATTCTGATGGCTTATGCTCTCGGATCAATGACTGATCTGTTTGGAGACATTCCATATACTACTGCATTTTTAGGTAATGGGAACCTGAAGCCTACATACGATAGTCAGCAAAGCATCTATGAAACAATTAACACATTGCTTACTCAAGGTATTGCAGACCTGAGTACAGATAAAACTGCAAATGCTGTTCCATTCGGATCCACCTCAAATGACAAGATTTATAACGGGAATATCCCTAAATGGATCGCAGCCGCTCATTCTCTGCGTGCCCGTTATGCAATGCATCTTAGCAAAAAAGGAACTGTGGATTATAATGCAGTACTTGTTGATTGTGCTGCGGGTATTAACAGCAATGCAAATGATTTTCAGATGCCGTTTGGAACCACTGAATCTAATGCCAATCCTTTATACGAATTTGATGAACAGCGAGGCGATGTAGCTCCAAGTACATCATTTGAAACCTTCGCTGCCGGCGATCCCAGGATGGACGTTTATGTTGGCGGTGGTGAAAATTTTGGAACCTTTTACGGATCTATCTCTTCCCCGGTTCCATTTATAAGTTATGTTGAAACTTTATTTATTCAGGCTGAAGCCCAGTTAAGATTAGCTAATCAACCACTGGCTAATGCAGCATACGATGCTGCTGTAACAGCTTCACTTGCAAAGTACAGCATAGCAGATGCAGCATGGCTGACAGCCAATACAACTGGTGTTCTGGGCGACAGGACTCTCCAAAACATTATAGAAGCTAAATATATAGCTCTTTTCCTGCAGACCGAAGCATTCGTTGACTATAGAAGAACAGGCTTTCCGGTTCTGGTTCCAACTGCAGGATCAGAAATACCTGTCAGATATCCTTATGCCACCGATGAAGATTTATATAATCATGCTAATGTTCCAACAGGAATAACTGTTTATACAGCTCTATGGTGGATGTCAGGTAAGTAACAATCCATGAAAATAGTTTAAGAGGCTGACTTTATTGAGTCAGCCTCTTTTTTTTATCGTCTATAAATGGACACTATAGTAGCTTATTACAAAACACTAGCCGATCAAATTGTTGCAATAGTTTACAAGTTTTATCAGATCTTCTTGTTTCTTTAGATTGATGTGAGATGTATTAATGAATTGTTTTATCTCCTCACCATTTTTTGAGAAAAGCTTTAAGAATTGCCGTTCAGAGTCGATCCTGTACATAAAATTGTTAATCCTTACCCAATAAAAAGGAGAGGGAACAACAGTGAAATTTTCCGGCACATTTAAATCATATCCCTTATTCTCACTGTATAATATCGAGACAGACGTCGGCCCAAGAGTGTGGGATGTAGTCCCGTAGGCACCTGGCCGGCCACTGGATTTGAGATCACTTTTATGTTGAATATAAAGCGATACCCTTGCATTTACCAGAATTTCAAGAAATGCATTTTTATAGAATATGAATTTTTTATTTTGAAGTAAAATAGTATCAACAGCCTCTGGTTTATTCAGGTCCGTGAGTGTGCCATTCTGCGAAAAGGTCATCTTCTGGGTTATTGTATTGTAGTTCATATTTGCAGTAATAGTTTGACCGGTTTTCAACTTTACAACACTCATGCTAAAATCGGGAAACAGGAATTGGGAACGCTTGATCAAAGAGTCGGTTTGTGCTGCCAGCTGCGTGACTTCGCAAAAGATGATAATTACAGAGATAATCATCTTTCTGATGGGGACAATGTCACTGCGTTTTATAATTATTATTTTAAATTTCACTACACGATGAAGTTAGCAAATAAGAAAATTAAAACTTAAAATTCACTATTTTTTATTAATAATAATAATTTTCTGAACTTTAAGATGTTGTAAAAATGGGTTTAATAAATCTCGGATGCACATATTATGCATGATAAAGAGCATTTTTTATAAAATTTTTGAATATTTAACTAAAAACTTAAATATTAAAATTAATTTAGCCTTGTTAAATAAAACCTAAAACTAATTCGTATGAAGAAACTATTTCTGCTGATTGTTTTGTTTGTGTTTATAAGTGGCTACACTTTATTGGCACAAACAATAGTCATTACAGGTACGGTTACCTCTTCAGTTCAGGGGGAGGGAGCTATTCCTGGTGTAACTGTAACTGTTAAAGGGACCACTGTTGGTGCCATAACAGATGTGAGTGGAAAATATTCCGTTACAGCACCACAAACGGCTACAACCATGGTTTTCTCCTATATCGGAATGAAGAGACAGGAGATTGAAATCGGAGGTCGTAAAGTAATTGATGTTATAATGGAACCCGAACTTCTGGGTTTAAATGAAGTTGTGGTTACAGCCTATGGTATTAAAAGGCCTGCTAAGGAACTGGGTGTAGCTACCGAACAGGTATCTGATAAACAGCTTACCCAGGCAGGAGTAACCAATATCGTAAATGGATTGACCGCCAAAGTATCAGGTTTGCAGATTAACACGGTAAATAATGGTGTTAACCCCGATACAAGGATCACCTTAAGAGGAAACCGCCACTTTCTGGCAAGCAACGAGGCACTTGTCGTTCTTGACGGAGTTCCCGTGGATGCAAGTTATCTGAATTCAGTCAACCCTAACGATATAGCTAATGTAAACGTACTGAAAGGTGCAAGCGCTTCAGCCCTTTATGGTAATGATGCTTCAAACGGAGTTTTGGTTATTACAACCAAAAAAGGTGCCGCAGCAGGTAAACCTGTTATTACGGTAAGTAATACAACTACTTTTGAATCGGTCTCTTATCTGCCAAAACTTCAAACACGTTTTGGCTCAGGTGACGGAGAGGATACAATTAGCGGTAATCCCAAATACACATTCTGGATTGGTCCCGATCGTAACACGAGTCCTTATACCTCATTTGAAAACCAGTGCTTCGGACCCGAATTTAACGGGCAGCAGGTTATACTTGGAGGTGTTCTGGCTGACGGCTCTTACCAGACTATTCCTTACAGCGCTGTAAAAGATCATATCAAGAAATTTTTTAATACAGGGGTTACAACACAGAACGACGTGTCTTACTCTGTTGGAGATGAAAAAAACAGTTTTTATCTCTCTGCACAGGATGTAAATACGACCGGTATTGTTCCAGGGGATAAGAACAGAAGAACAGGAGTGCGTGCTGCTGGTTCCAGAACAACCGGTATCTTCCATGCCGATTATACTGTTGGCTACTCACAAACAAATACTGATGTATCCGGTCTAGATTTTTTCCAGCATGATCCTGTTTATTGGAACGTATTAAACACTCCCGCCGAGGTTGATGTTACCAATTACAAAGATATTGTGAACAATCCGTTTGGAAACGTTAACGGGTATTATAATGCTTATTATATGAACCCTTACTGGCAGACGGTCCATTCAAGATATAAAACAACAAGTAATAATCTGCTTGGTTCAGTACTTATTTCTCTCAGCCCTGCAAAATGGATCGACATTTCATATCGTGCAGGTCTGACATATACAGGTGATCAACATACTTATTTCAGAGATGGAGTTGTTTATAATGCTTATATGAAAGGCGACCCATGGCAGGCTGGAGGAAGTAGTGCTCTTTCACCTTTTGCAGGAGTATCTTATGATTATCTGGAAAGCCGGGTTATCCTGACAGGAGACTTGCTGATACAATTAAATAAGAAAATTGGTGATTTTACCGGTAAAATGATACTTGGAAACTCGATGTACGAAAATAAATACAGTTATATTTATGTAGGTAACAATTCATTGGTAATCCCGGACTTATATAACGTAGGCAACCGTCTAGGTGAGATTGGCGCTGACGCTGGCCTAAGTGCATCGCAAATTTCTGGAATGAATGAAGTTCAGCTGAATCGTAATTCAATGGGTGTCTTTGGCGACATTACCCTTGGTTACAAAGACTTTCTGTTTGTTCACGGTTCTGCCCGAAACGACTGGGATTCAAGATTGGCAAAAGCGAACCGTTCATTTTTCTACCCGGGAGTTGATGTGAGCCTTATACTTACAGATGCAATTCCTTCCCTGAAAGACAATTCAGTTTTATCATTTGCCAAGATCAGAGGCGGCATATCAAAAACAGGTCAGATTTCTTTGTCCAACTGGTATGCTACGTTGCCTCAGTTTAACCCGGGATTGGGTAATAACGCTGCAACAGGATTCCCCTATGGTAACCTGGCAGGATTTTCACTCAACACAACCCTTAGCAATCCAAATCTGAAACCTGAACTGACCAGGGAAATTGAGGCAGGTATAGAATTAGGCTTCTTAAAGAGCAGGATCAACCTCGGTGTCAACCTTTATCAGTCAAACACCAAAGATCAGACAATTCCGGCGACAATATCTTATGCAACCGGTTATAACAGTGCATATATTAATGCAGGTGAACTTCAGACACAGGGTATTGAGACAGACCTTAAACTGACACCGCTTCTTAATTTAGGAGATTTCAGCTGGAATCTTACTGTCAGCTATACTTATAATAGAAGTAAAGTAATATCCATTTATGGAACGCTGACTTCTTTGCCGATTGCTGACATTTCCTATGCTGTTGTCGGCCAGCAGTTCCCGGCTTTGCTGGTCACCGATTTTGTAAGAGATCCACAAGGACACCTTGTTGTTGATCCTTCAACAGGATACCCGGTAAGGAACCCTGCCCTTGCCCAAATGGGCCACGGTATGCCGAATAATATTCTTGGCCTCTCCACCACGTTTACCTATAAAGGATTTAACCTAAATCTCGTGGGTGACTTCAGGAATGGTAACAATATCGATAACTACGTTGGTGATGCTCTTACCTTTACAGGCAACTCATCGTTATCAGCTATGAACGGAAGGCAGGACTACATTATTCCGAATTCTGTTTACCAGACCGGTACTGATGCCAATGGTAAACCGATCTACGCTCCTAATACGAATATAATTACCAAGGGCAACGGATGGGGTCAGTGGTCAGAGACTACTTTTTCAAATACTGAAAGCTTGTATATGACCAGTGCCGCATTCTGGAAATTAAGAGAAGTGTCGCTTTCCTACGATATCCCGGTTAAAAATATATTTGGAGGCGCAATTAAATCTGCCTCGGTAGGTATATTAGGAAGAAACCTCCTGATGTGGCGTCCAAAAACCAATATATGGACCGATCCTGAATTTAATACCGAGAGTGGAACCAGCAATGCTGTCGGTTTTACGAACGAATACCAGACGCCTCCTACAAGGGTCTACGGGTTTAGTGTTAAACTTACTTTCTAAGTAGCAAAAACAAAAAAAATATGAAGAAATTAATTATATTATTAACTGTAATGCTTGTTTTGGGAAGCGCTTGCAAGAAAGATTTTCTCAATATTAACGAAGTTAATCCCAATCAGGCATCTGCTGTCCCTGCAAATTTGGTTTTGCCGGCAGCTCTCAATTCTGTTGCGGCACTTATCGATCGGCCTAATAACTATGCCTTTATCCTTTTTTGGCATGGCATGTGGGCGAGCGCCAGTGGTTATATAGATCCCACAAATTTAACCCAGTATAACCTCCTTAACAGTTCATACCAGCAAATCTGGAATAACTCATATCTGGCCCTTCAGAATCTGGACTATGTTGAACAGGCTTCACTGGCATCATCTGAAAAGAATTTCAGAGCAATCGCCATAATCATGAAAGTTTACCTGTTTCACAATCTTGTTGATACCTATGGCAACATTCCTTATTCAGAAGCTCTTAAAGGTGGCGGTACAACTCAGAATCTGAAGCCGGCTTACGATGACCAGCAAACAATTTATGAGGACCTGGCTGTAAGGATTGATACTGCAATTAATCTGATACAAACAGCTGCGGTTACTGCTTCTGCTCCGGGTAGCGCTGATATTGTTTTCGGAGGCGACATGGGAAAATGGGCAAGGTTAGCCAATACTATTAAGCTCAGAATGTTAATGAATCAGGCAGATATGTCAGGAAGAGCTTCTTATATCACCACTGCATTAGGTACGACTGCCTCAGTCGGATATCTTGGCGCAGGTGAAGGAGCAATGATTAACCCCGGTTATCTTCAGACGGCAAATAAGATGAGCCCCTTCTGGGAACTTTTCTACAAGCAGGATAACTCACTGCAAGCTGACGGTCTTGCTTATTATGTGGCAAATCAGGATGCATGCGATTTTCTGACCAGCAAAAATGACCCGCGTAAGCTAAGGATCTTCCAACCATATACGGGCACAAGCATCCAGGGTAATTATTTCGGAGGTTATGAAAAACAGTTGGTAGCTAATACATCCAAAATAGGTTATGNNTGGCTTGTTGAAGGCGTACAATCAGGATTCTCCAATATTGACTGACTTTGAAAGTCTCTTCCTCCAGGCTGAAGCAGCCCAGAGAGGCTTTATTACAGCTGATCCTAAAGCATTGTATGAAAGCGCCGTTACACAGTCTATTCTTTATCTGGGCCAAAAATCATTTTTTGATCCTGCATCGTACGTTCCTCTCACTGCAGGGGATGCCGCAACATATCTTGCCCAGATTTTACCGGATGTCAATTTTGATGCATCCCCCAATAAGCTGGAAGCCATCATTACACAAAAATGGATTGCATTAAATGGCATTAACCCGATGCCTGTGTGGACCGATTACCGCAGAACCGGGTTCCCGAATTTTATTCACTTTAGCATAGATCCGGCAAGATTATCTGATACTCCTCCGGTGCGTTTGTTATATCCTCAGACAGAGATCACAGCCAATAATGAAAATGTTCTGAAACAGGGTACAATCAGTTTAACCAGTTCAAAAATTTTCTGGCAGAACCGTTAATAACAGTAGTGCCATAAATTAAAACATTTAAAAAAAAAGAATATGAGAAACAAAATATTCATGATAGTGTCCCTTCTTGCAGCAGTTTTCATTTTCAACTCCTGCCTGAAAGATAATGTTGGCGTGGACTGGACATCTTCGCTCAAGGGGAAAATGTATGCCGAAATAGAATTGAATGGCGGTTTTCATGCCTTTCCTGTAGCCCCTGTACCCGATACAGTTACCTTTAAATTTCTGGTCAATATTGCTACTGATCAGCCTCCGACCCAGGATATTCAGGTTACAATGGCAGTCGATACAAACACAATGATTAGCTATAATTCACTTAAAGGTACAGCCTATAAATTATATCCATACATCAGGATAGTTGACAACCCTTTAACCATTAAGGCAGGAACAAGGAATGCTTATGTGCATGTCCAGGTATGGCATGCTGACTTATTAAATGCATGTGATAACTTCATGGCCCCGATTATTATCGCTTCTGCTACCAATGGAGTTGTTCCTGCAGCTCCTCTTAACATGGGAGGGTGTCTGATGGCAGTACCGATCTCCAACCCTTACGCAGGTGATTATCATGTCGTGGGCTACCGTCTGCATCCAACTGCAGGTGTCCTGCCTGTTGACAAAACAGAAACTATGTCAACAATAGACTGCAAAACTGTTGTGGTATCTGGTTTTGGTGACTATCCTTATGACGTCCAAGTTGCTGTTACTGCAAACACAATCACTGTTCTTGGGACTACCTGTTTTAAAGTAAATATTACAATTATCGATCCAGCTACAGGTTCCCCAGTTTCTTCAGGCACGGGACAGTATGACACGTTTACAGGTTCTGCAACATCGGTTCCAATTCCTTTAACCAATGATGTGAACTATTATAATCCTGTTACAAAGGTTTTTGTGCTGAATGGCTGGTACAACTCTGCCGCTCCGCGTATAATGTATGAAGTCTTAACAAGGTTATAAGTAAATAATTCTTCATGAAAAAATTTGCACATAAAAAAAGTTCGATATGAAAAGAAAAATTATATTTTTTGTAACACTGATGATAATATCCGCCTTGGTTGCAATGCAAAGTTGTAAGAAAGAGGCCCCTGTAGGATTCAAGGTTCATCATATTTTCACTGAACCTGCAGCTGTTGCTCCTGCTAATGATTCCACCATAACAATTTCCGGATCAACCGTTGACCTGACATGGGCTTCAACGAATCCCGACGGCGATGCTGTTCTTGCTGATGTCTATTTCGGAACTTCAAGCACTCCGCCACTTTACGCATCTGGCGTTACAGCATTGACGCTTACCGTTCCTGTTGAACTTGGTCTGACCTATTACTGGAATGTGACGATGATTGACGCAAATGGTCAAAGGACTGATGGTCCTACCTGGACTTTTACTGTCTTTGAACCCATAGGGATCTTTGTAGGTGACTTCACGGCTGATGAACCGGCTGAAGCTTACACTTATCCTATTTCATTTGCCAAGAGCAGTCCTACAACGCTGCTAACTGATAACTATTGGAATTCAAGCTGGGCAGCAACATTCACACTTGATTTTACCGCTAAGACATATTCCATGCCGCTTACTACATGGGCTGGCGGTTATTCAGGGATAGAATCCGGGACTATTGATCCTAAGACAGGTACAATGAAGGGTAACTATACAATATACCATCCAGCCGGAGTAGCTATTGAAACAGGTGTTCATACCTATACTAAGAATAGTAAGAAATAGTCTAAAAAAGTATTGATTATTATAGAGGCATCCCAAAAAGGGTTGCCTCTTTTTTTTAGGCAAATTGGGCTGTATAGCACCTTTATTGACTTGTTAGCTGGATACTCATCGTCCTCTATTGGAGAATTCGGGATTGGTATGCAAGTAAGTAAAGTGACTCGGATTAGAATTTTTTAATAGAATTAGGATAAGCGAAATGAGATCCCTCGTCCGCCAGTTGGCGGACTCGGGATGACAGAGTATTTGGGGGTGATAAGGTAAGCAGAGGCGGTTCGCTTGGGCGAACCGTCTCTGCTTACCTTCCACCGATTAAAGCGACGTGTCATTCCGAGTCCCCATACAAAATTGCACGCCAGGATTTATGACAAATGGCT
>PLML01000198.1:244-4856 GCA_003141525.1 Bacteroidales bacterium | reverse complement strand
TGATTGCCGATACTCATATTATTTAATTATGATACTGAGTATGCATCAGAATCAATGAGCGTTATTCCTTCAGGATATATTGATAAAAGCATTTGTGCATGTGGTATGACTACAGTTGCCCTGGAGAGTGATAAGAATGTAGTATTTGCGGTGCCAACTATATACCTTGCTATAAATAAAGCTGATCAATATCCAAATGCTCGAAGCAATAATACTGTCCTTCCAGTTTGGGGTGATACGAGTACATCAGAAATTGATGATTACGTTAACAGCTCCCCTGTTACAAAGATCATCTGTACTTATGACAGCCTCCGGAAAGTAAGGCATCTGCTTCCGTATTGCCATTTAATTATAGATGAGTCGAACATGCTTCTCTCTGCCACCAATCAGAGACCTGAAGCAATTGCTACACTATTTGAGATTGCAAATGAATATAAGGATACCGTCAGTTTTATAAGTGCTACGCCTATTCCATTACAATATATGCCTTCCTGGTTAAGTGAAATGGATCAAGTCAAGATAAACTGGAGCAATACAATTAAGGCATCTCCAATCTTATGCGAGAGGACCTATCCGTTTAAAGCATTATGTAATGAATTTCTTATGCCGCTTAATTCAGACAGCGCGATTACTGTAGCAGGTAAGACATTCAGTAAAGTAATAGTTTTCGGAAATACTGTCACCCAGATAACTAAAATCATAAAGGAGTCCGGTCTGGACAAAAATGAATGTGGCATTATATGTGGTGACAGCCTTAAAAATGATATTTAGGATGCTGTGGTTTTTATTGATAAAAAGATCAATGGAGAAAGAATGGTTGAAATACTTGGGAAGAAGAAGCAATAGAATTATTACCATGCATCATTTTCCGGTAATTTATATTGTATGAGAAATACAGAGCAAATAGAATTCAGGGCTCTCTCTACAGAATATACTCAGAAGGAACTTAAGTGCTAGTAACTATATACAAAATCGTGCGGAATAGATGACTCCAGCTTAATTTTTACATCAGGAAGCTGGAAAACGACTCTTTGTGATTAAACCCTATATCCATAAAATATTTTATTTTTTATGTAGGTACATATTCTTATTTCGATTCGTGGAAGAGCCCATCCATTATCATTTACCCCCACGTCAATTTTCTATTGGGAAACTTTTCAAATTTTCATAAAAGGGTACACGCCACCCCCCACACTCCTTCATTTCTAAGTGAGTTTCGCTACCTTTTTTTCAATACCGAAATCGTCATAGTCTTTGGAATTTGGATAGCATTCTTTGTGTCCTGCTGGCCAGTAAACGTTACAGGATATTCCGCTTGCTATTATTCATTAAATGTCTTACTAATAACTATTAACGTCATGGTTACAATCACAAGTATTGAACAAAGGAAAAATCCAAAAACGCAAGAGGAATACACTGTTGCGATTATTACTGGAAACGTGGAAGTTTTTACGTCCCATAGTACTGGCAAGCCTTATTTGACAGCAAAGAAGGTTATGTTACCAACTACGCTAGATAATGCCCAGGCTAAGCTACTCATAGGGCAAAATCTGAATGGGAATATAGAAAAAATCGAGTGTAAGCTTATGATATTAAATTAGCAAACGGCAAGAAAATTTCTATTAGCCATACATATCAGTTCTCTCCAATTCCGGAGTCAAAGTGATTGTTTAATTCTGATTCTTTACACAGATTAGAGGGGTTGGTTCGTGAGATCCAGCCCTTTTTGTTTTTAACCTTTGATATCTATAAAAATGGACACAAAAATAATCACTAAAAGATTAAGACGGTTTAATCATTCCTCGATGTTTACACCTCATTTATATCCCGGAAAAAGTCCACTATTCATTTCTGAAGGCATAAAATATGTCAGGGATTCGCTTGAAGGATTTTGTTTGATAGACACAATTTTATGTTTCCAGTGCGATAGAGCCATTAGAGCCAGTCTGGGATCGTTACGATAGAAGTTATCATATCGCGTTCCGGAGGGTTTAGATAGCACGCTATGGCCATTGAAAATTGCCTTAAATCTGATTGATATTGTTTCAGGTACTTATCATTAATTCCTGGTTAATAGATCCCAAAAGAATCGACCGCCTGGAATCCGCCACTCATCTCTATTTAGGGTTGAGTGGCTTTTTGGAGTCTTGTTATGCTGCATTTTTTTATTGTTGTTCTGAGATGGTTTTTTCAAGACTTTAATAACTGCAAAACCACTGAAAACAACAGTGCTATTACCATTCACCTGGGTTAAGCCTGGGTGGATGGTTTTTATTTTAAACCTAAAATTATTGATTAACCAGGTAAAAATGTACTCGGTCACTCTCGTTCAGCTGCATGAAGGAACTTGCCTGTTAAGGTATGCAGCTGAATCGTACCCGCGTTTGAGTTGTGCGACCCGCGGCATCCGGCATTAATCCTCAAACGCAGGCTTTACATGATGTAATATTTTGTGAGTCGGAAAAGTCGGAGCCTTCGGTAACAAGTTAACTTTTCCTTTGTCACAAAATACCGCCTTCTTACTTGGAGGAACGCCGGCTGCAATCGCAAAACCGGTCGCACTTCTATTCTTATTATTTCAATTATCAACTCTGAAACCTGACAGCTGGTTAGGTTTTTCTATAGTTATCATTAATCCAATTAATCATGAACGTAAAATGTAGAATTTGTGGCGAATTTTTCTGTCCGTCTAATGACAGTTTAGATCTTATTTCAGAAGGAATTATAAAATCTGAATCGGTGAACATTTGTGACGATTGTCACGATCTAATGGACATTTCTGAATATGATCTCTCAGAATCATTTTCAGATGCAGGTCTATGAATAAATTGCTGAAAATTCCCCAGGCACAAGGCTTGGGGAATTATTCAATAGGTTTCTGAATTCATAATTTACTTAAAAATCAAGGAAAAATGAAAACCTTACTTATAATATGTTTTATAATTTGGATTATCTACCTTATTTTCAACAATTCAGATGACAACGATCAGGGCTATAACCATACACCAAGTACATAGTAGCTTAATCAATCAACGATTCAGATTCTTGATTACGAATAAAAATTCCGTCCCGGTTGGTAAATGATATTCCGCCGGGGCCCTTATACTAAAATTCATTCAATTCTATATATCCATTCTTATTTTTTATTTAACTTTAGTATCGATTGTGAAGAGTTAGACAAAAGCCTTTAAACATTGAGGATGCAGCGAATTGTTGGTGAAATGCTTCTGTGACTGACGGAGCTTTGCATTCATTGATATAAATAAACCTGCCGCATAATTGAGCGGGGAATTTTGTCCCAATTGACATTTATATTGAAACTTCTTTGTCAACGTTATAACGAGAGGAAAGTTTGTCAAATATAAAAAATAGAAATATTGATATCTGACAAGCATTTTTTTAGCAGCAATAACCAGCCTATACGAAAGTTAACCGTAACGATTATAACAGAACCCCGAATTAAAAACTTGTTCAACAATAAAAATTCAACAAATGACTTACGATAAATGCGTGTTTACAGGATATAAGTTAACTGAGGACCAGTTAAGACCTCCAACAGGCCTATTTCTTGAGTACGAAAATGATTTTGTTGGAAAGGTAAAAATAACATTTTCAGTTTACCAGGACTTAGAAAAGATGGAGGATGTTCGATATATAATTGCTGGTTTATGCAAGCATAGAACACTTGAAAATCAAGAACCTATCTTAATCGATACTGAGTTCATAAAAAAAGGTTACTTATTATTAAAGCTCCCTGTAAATTTCGAGGAAAAATGCAAATCATTCTTGATGACTTTATACAATATGGGTGGTAAAGAAAATCATAAATTCAACATGAAATCCTTTGAGGATTTCGCATTAGCATATGCATCACCTGAAGAATTTACTAGAATTATTGACAAACTTGAAAGTGACTATCTAATCTCCATTGATGATAAGCCATCGCCAGCAGGTAGGAATGAGTTTTATTTTGGACTAAAATTAACCAGCTATGGAAAGGAAGAAATTGAGAAGGATTTGCCAAAAATTCCTTTATATGGGCTTATTAGCCAAAATATTACAACTGGAAATTTAGAAATAGATGATCAAATAAATCATGCGAGAGGTCTTTTCTTCTCAGATAATCCAACAATCGAAAAGATGCGTTCAGCATGTGAAACATTAAGCTATGTTCTTGAACCACTTAGAAAAGAGTTAGCAAAATATTTCGTCCAAAAAGATGTAAATGTTTTTTTTCAAATCGTAAATAAATTTGATATAAGGCATAATAATACTTATACTATTCAACTGGTAAATGAAGAACAATTGGAATGGGTTTTTTATACCTTACTAAATACTATTAATACGTATACTAAGCTGAAACAGAATTATATTAACCAAAATTAAAGCTGCAAAAAACTTATAGCTGCTAAAAACGAGTTAGGTAATATAAATTCCGTACACGAGAGAGAAAGCTTAACATGGACAACTTCATTACGGCATGACAGCTCATAGCCATCTATCAAGACTTTTACCCATCTGGACGGCTTCATCATGACGCCAAACGCTCGTCCACCAACCGGGGCTGGCAAAAAACGCGGCACCTCGACACGGACGCCAACTCAATTAAACC
>PLML01000198.1:0-227 GCA_003141525.1 Bacteroidales bacterium | reverse complement strand
TATTAGACAGACTCCCGTTAGGCGCAATTGACAACTGCTCCGAGAATAGTAAAATGCTAGATTGAGATAATGAGAGTATAAAACAATAATTTGATGAGTTAAACTGCTAAATATACTTGACACAATTTATTTAAGGTTAAATATTATGGGAATAAAATATAATACTTCCCAAAATTAGGACAACTGGTTAAGTTGAAAATTATCAATTAAATTTACCAGTGTATTAT
>PLML01000194.1 GCA_003141525.1 Bacteroidales bacterium | reverse complement strand
CCTGCGCGGGAAAGGCGCACCCTTAAAGGGTGCGGCTACAGGGGAGTCGGTTGTATTAGGCGCGCTTGCGGGTTCCCGGATTCCTCCCTATGCTGCAGGCTGCCGCCATGAAAGTACTTCTGATTGAGGATTCCAAACTATTGCAGCGTTCGGTCGGAACGGCGCTGAAGAAGGCCGGCTACGCCGTGGACGTCACGGGGGACGGCAAGGAAGGGCTTTGGTATGCGGAATCCAACCCGTACGATGCGATCATCCTCGATTTGATGTTGCCGGGCATGGACGGTCTGACGTTGCTCCATCGTCTGCGCACCCAGGGCAAGAACACTCACGTGCTCATTCTGACTGCGAAAGACACCGTTGCGGATCGTGTGCGCGGTCTCCAGTCCGGGGCGGACGATTACCTGGTGAAACCGTTTGAGTTCAGGGAACTGCTGGCCAGGGTTAAGGTATTGGTAAGAAAACCTGAGCAACTGGCTGAAACAGTCAATGTACTTGTAGTCGGCGACCTGGAACTCGACCTTGAAAAGAAAGTTGCCCACAGGGGAAATACATATATTGAGCTGACCGCAAAAGAATTTTCATTGCTTGAATACTTCATGAGGAATAGCGGCAGGGTATTGTCAAGGATAGATATTGCTGAAAAGGTGTGGGATATAAAGTTTGATTTCGGGACTAATGTCGTGGATGTTTATGTAAACTTCTTACGAAAGAAAATTGATAAAGGACATGATAAAAAGATGATCCATACCAGGGTTGGGTTTGGATACGTTTTTGGAGATTTTTAGAATGCAGATCAGGACCAGATTAGCTTTGCAGTTTCTCCTGTTAGGAGGAATAATTATGATTATTGCATCAGTTGCAATATATTTTTCTTCAGCCAGTCTGAGGAAGGACGATTTTTATAAACTCCTCTGGAATAAAGCCAGGAGCACAGCTAATTTACTGTTTAATACATCAAAAGATGATGCAGATCGTGTCCTTGGCATCGAAAAGAACAGTCCTGTCAACCTGCAAAATGAAAAGATAATAATTATAAATTTTAAAAATGATATTGTTTATAGTTCAGATGAAAACAAGGAAATAGAAATAAAGAATATTGTCCTCGAAAAAGTAAGATCTGGTTACATAGTAACATATAAGCAGTCTCCCTATGAAGTTATCGGATCATTATTTTTTACACATTATGACAGGTTTGTAGTACTTGCTGCAGCAACGGACAATGAGGGGGCTATGCGCCTGAAAAAATTAGAGATTATATTAATAATTGTTTGTCTGGTCAGTCTCTTTTTGTTTTTTATTGCCGGATGGTTCTATTCAGGAAGGGCACTTAAACCTATGTCAGATGTGGTAAAAAAGGTGGAAGATATTTCCATAACCAGCCTTAATTTAAGAGTTTATGAGGGTAACGGGACTGATGAGATCGGCACACTTGCAAAAACTTTTAATAAAATGCTTGAACGACTTGAGACATCCTTTGCCATGCAGAAGAATTTCATTGCAAACGCATCACATGAGCTGAGAACCCCACTTACCTCAATAAATGGCCAGCTGGAGGTCTTGATGATGAAAGACCGTTCAACAACAGAATATAAGTCCGCACTTGGATCAGTCCTGGATGATATTAAATCTCTGATAGACCTGTCGAACAAACTACTGTTGATAGCACGTACCAGCGCTGAGGGTCCTGTAAATTTTAACAAAAAAATCAGGATTGACGAAATTTTCTGGCAGGCCCAGGAGGAGATAAAAAGATTCAACAGCGATTATCGCATCAATGTTTCTATAGATAATTCACTAACCGATTCTGACCAGATGATTATAGTTGGAGATGAATACTTGCTGAAGGTCGCAGTTTCAAATATTATAGATAATGCGTGTAAATACTCACCTGACCACACCGTTGATATAAAGCTAAAGCATATTGAAAAGTTCATCGAGGTAATATTCGAAGACAGAGGTATCGGTATTTCAGAAAAGGATCTCGAAAAGGTTTTTGAACCATTTTATCGTGGCGCCAATACAATAACTATCTCAGGCAGTGGAATAGGGCTTCCACTTGTCAGTCAGATAATTAAAAATCATAATGGAACGGTCGAGCTCTCATCTCAGATAGACAAAGGTACTGTTGTTACAGTTTTGCTGCCGATAGCATGAAGCCCCTCTATTTACCCTGCTTATTTGCCCCCTGCCCCCCTTTATTGTTCTATTCCTGTTTTTTTGCCCCCCAACCCCCCTAAAGGGATGGCCGCTTTGCGGCCAGGGGGCAAAACTTTAATTCTTTTTTAATTTTATTTTAATCCCTGTTTAATAACAGCGGCTTAACATTGCATGGGTTAGTTATTTTAAGTTAGGGTTTGTAATTCTCCTGAATTATTTGCATAGTCAGGATTCGTTTTTAAGGTAACAGGTTAATATTGTTTAGGTTAGTTTTAGCTGGTAAATGAGGTAACAGGTTCTACAAATCAGGTCGCAGATTTTAAGAATATTTGAAAATTATTATATTTACGGCCTTTTAATTTGTTGGGCCTGTTTTATAGTTTAAGTGAAAGCCTAAAGAGGAACAATATTATATATACATAAAAGATAACCCTGACGATGTTTGTAATAAAGAAGTTTTGCAACAATTCAAATGAATCCAGATGCTTCGCTTTCCTTTTCGTTTTTTTGCTATCAATTTCCGCCTGCCAATCCAATCATAAAGCTTCATCCGGCTCACAGAAACATTTTGTTCCTGCTTCAAATGGTGATTATTTCCAGGAGATAGGAAAAGAGATCGGCATCGATTTTGTTCACTCCATCGGCGACAATGAACTAACTAATATCGTTGAATCAAGCGGCGCCGGAGCTGCTTTTCTCGATTATGATCAGGATGGATATATCGATTTATACATATGCAGCGGGACCTGGCTTAAAGGTATAAGCAGCGGTGATAAACCAGCTGTTATGCCTGAGAATCATCTTTATCATAATCGCGGAGATGGTACTTTTGAAGATGTGACAAAAAAAGCAGGTGTTGGCGGACCCTGGTATAGCATGGGAGTAACCGTGGGTGATTATAATAATGATGGTTATCCTGATATGTACGTAAGCAATTACGGAACCAACGTACTTTATAAAAATAATGGTGACGGTACATTTACAGATGTTACCAGGCATGCCGGAGTCGGAGGAAAAGAAACTGATTTCAACACGGGAGCAGTATGGCTGGATTATGATAACGACGGTTTCCTCGATCTGTATGTAGGCAAATACCTTAATTTTGATCCTAACTATAAATACTATTACGCTCCCGACGGCTTTCCCGGCCCGTTAGCCTACGACGCCCAGCCCGATGTTCTTTATCACAACAATGGAGATGGCACTTTTGAAGATGTGACAAAAAAAATGGGAATCGTTGACCTTGATGGACGAGCTATGGGTGTCGGAGCTGCTGATTATGACGATGATGGTTTCGTTGATATTTATGTTGCCAATGACCATTCAATGAACTATCTCTGGCATAATAACGGCGGAAAAAGTTTCACCGATATGGGCACTCCTTCAGGAACAGCATTTGGTCAATCAGGTGAATCAACTGTAAGTATGTCAGTGGATTTTGCCGATTATCTTGGTAACGGGTTGATGGATATGTTTATTTCTGATGATAAGTATTGCAGACTGTTTGAAAACATGGGGAACGGGATATTCACTGATCAGTCATATCCATCGGGCATTGCAATGCCTGCCGGGCAGTTTGTCGGATGGTCCTCATCTTTCTTTGATTATAACAATGACGGTTTAGTTGATATTTATAAAACAAACGGAGCGCTAAAACATCTTTACGGCCAGGAAGATCAGGTATTCGAAAATCTGGGAAATGGAAAATTCAAGGATGTTTCCTGGGATCTGGGCAGTTACTTTAAGAAGAAACTTGTCGGACGCGGGGCATGTTTTGGCGATTATGACAATGACGGTGATATTGATGCATATATTGTTAATCTTAATGACCGTGGAGCTTTCCTCAGAAACAATAAGGGAAATCAGAATAACTGGATAATGCTTAATCTGATCGGAACAATAAGTAACAGGGATGGAATAGGTGCAAGGGTGAAAGTAACTTCAGGAGGCAAAGTACAGACTGCTCAGAAAAAAAGTACAACAGGTTATCTGTCCCAGAATGATCCCAGGATGCATTTTGGACTTGCTAAGAATGAGATTGTTGATAGAATTGAGATAAAGTGGCCATCAGGTAAGTTACAGGTACTTGAGAATATAAAGGCCAATCAGATTCTTACTGTCAAAGAGCCCCAAAAATAACCTTTTAATGAATAAACTCAGAGCTACCATAGGCTTATCCTTCATAATGGCCATTGGCTTTTCCTGCATCTTTTTATCATCCTGCAGAAAAAAAACCAGAGATGGAATGATAATTTTTACCAGGTTTCCAAAAAAGGTGCAGAATATAAATTACGAAACAGGAGATTCCTTGAAGTATATTCCCCAGGCACAGATCGTAGAATTGGACCCTGATAAACCTGAAGCATCATTAAAGGTACTTACTTCTGATTACTATTCTGCAAGGGCTCCACAGATTTCATATGATGGAAAATATTTGCTTTTTTCTGCTCAGCTGAAACAGAATGACCCGTGGCAGATATGGGAGATGAATCTTAAAAATCTAAAATCCAGACAAATAATCGCCTCAAAAGAAAACTGCACCGATCCTGGTTATTTACCACTCGGTAGATTTGTATTCAGCAAATCTACCCGGTATGGCAAAGTAAAAAGTGGTACTTCCCTCTTTACCTGTAATTTAGATGGCAGTGACCTGCAACGTATCACTTTTGATCCTCATACCTATTTTGCATCAAATATTATGAGCGATGGACGTATTTTGACAATTGACCAGCCTGTTTATCCCAAACATGGAGATCCGAAGTATATGATTCTAAGACCTGACGGTACAAAGACTGAATTGTTCTATAAAGGTACTGAAGGCAGTAATTTGTCGGGCCAGGGTTTGGAAATTGCAAATGGGAGGGTCGTGTTCATAGAATCGGATAAAGACAGTCCGGCAACCGGGAAGATAATTTCCGTAACCTATAACCGGCCTTTACATTCAAAAGTTAATCTCATCTCTGATACTCGAGGAGATTTTCATTCCGTTTATCCGGAACATTCAGGAAAACTATTGGTTTCATATCGAAAGTCTGAATCGGACCGGTTCTCTCTTTATGAATTTGATCCTGACACTAAAACTTTTGGCAAAAAGATATATAATGATAACGACTTTGATGTACTTGAAGCTGTAGAAGTTGAAAAACATGACAGGCCGAAAAAACTGCCAAGTGAAGTTCATATGGACATTAAAACCGGATTAATAGTCTGCCAGGATGTCAATCTGAACGACACTCAATTATCTGTCAAATCTATATCATTACCAAAGACAAGTAACATTGAAATTATGGGAATAGATTCCTCACTCGGGATTGTTCAGGCAGCGAAAGACGGATCACTTTATTTAAGAATATTAGCTGATACACCTTTTCAGATCCGTTCTCTGGATAAAGATGGACATGTTATACAGAGTTGTGACTGGATATGGTTACGACCTAATGAACGAAGGGGATGCGTAGGCTGTCACGAAGATCAGGAGCTTGTTCCCGAAAACAGAATACCTCTGGCAGTAAAAAAATCTCCGATAAGTGTTCCGGTTCCTATAAAAAAGATTAAAGAGAAATTGATTGACACTGAATAATTATGATGAGATCTCATAAATTAATACGGTTATCCGGAATTGTTCTTGCATTGGGTTTGCTGATTTATTTTCCCGGACGCAACATGGCCAGAGCACATGTTAATTCCAAAACAGCCACAACTGACCATCCTCTTTTATGTACCTCCTGCCACCTCTATATCCAAAAGACCGGCATTATTTCAAAACTGGTCAATGCTGATTATCTTTCACCACTTAATCTGGCAGTTTCTGCAGATGGTAAACGCCTGTACGTGGTGGCACAGGAAGGTAAAGCCCTCTTAGTGGTAGATAATGAAACACAAAAAGTATTGAACAAGATTAGTGTCGGGAATCAACCGCATTCAGTAATTCTCAACAGCGATGGGAAAAGGGCTTATGTCAGCAATCAATGGTCAGACAATGTGTCTGTTATAGATTTAACAACTTCAATAGTTATAGATACGCTAAAAACAGGTAATGGTCCCGCAGGGCTTTCGTTAAGTGCAGATGGCAAATTCCTGTATGTTGTTAATTCATACTCATCAGATATATCTGTAATTGACCTGAATACCAGGGAAGAAATAAAAAGGCTGATAGCAGGAAATAATCCGACAGGAATCAAATTATCTCCTGACGGAAAAATACTCTTTGTAACGGGCCGGCGTGCAAATATTGTACCTTATGGAGAACCTGTCGTAACCGAACTCACTGTAATAACTGACAGTACACAAAGAGTGCTTGAATATAAAAACATGGAATCGGCCTATATGATGGAGAATGTTGCTTTTACTCCTACAGGAGACCTGGGATTTGTGACATTGATCCGGCCTAAAAACCTCATTCCGTCCATCCAGGTTGAACAGGGTTGGATGATGACTCATGGATTCGGGATAATTGATCTGAAGAATAACGAAAGGATAATTCAGTTATTGCTCGATGAACCAAATGCCTACTATTCAGATCCTTTTGGTATTGTCATTACACCTGACGGCAAAAAAGCTTTCGAATCAAGTGCCGGTGTCAATTGTATTTCAGTCATAGACATAGACTCCGTCAGGGCCTTAATTGCAGAAGCTTCGCCTGAAATGCTGAAAACCTATTCTGATAATCTTGGTATCAGCAGCCGCTATATCATAAAACATATTAAAACCGGAGCAGATCCTAAAGGAATGGCTCTGTCTCCTGACGGAAAACTTCTGTATGTTGCCGAACAACTGGAAGACAGAGTCGCAGTAATAAATACAGAAAGCCTGGAGACGATCAATACCATTGATCTCGGCGGCCCTGGAAAGATTACCGTAGCTCGCCAGGGACGCAGACTTTTTAATAATGCGAGGCACACTTTTCAGAATCAGTACTGCTGTTATACCTGTCATCCTGACATGCATGAAGATGGTCTTGTTTATAATATGTCAGGCAAGGACATGGGACGTAACGTTACAAATACCATGACTTTGAGAGATATAAGCGAAACCCCTCCATATAAATGGTCAGGTACCAATATGACTGTTTATAAACAGGATGGTATTCGTTTTTCTACTTTTCTTACTAGAACAGAAGCGTTTAGCTATAAGGAACTCGATGCTCTTGTTGCATATATCATTACAGGAATTCATGCTCCTCCCAATTTAATGTACAATCCGAATGGTGAACTGACTGAGGCGCAGCTAAGGGGTAAAACCATCTTTGAACGTTCGGTGGATAATTTTGGCAAGGAGATACCTGAAAATAATCGTTGCATTACCTGTCATCCGCCACCATATTATACCAACAAAAAACTGGCGTATGTAAGTACACTTTCTAAAACTGACGATTCTATACTATTTGATACTCCTCATCTGGATAATATTTATGCTTCACCGCCATATTTACATGATGGGCGTGCAGCTACACTTGAGGAGATATGGACAAAGTACGGGAAGGAAGACAAGCACGGACGGGTTAATGATATGACAAAAAATCAGCTGAATGACCTTATCGATTATCTGAAATCACTCAGGACACCTGAATATGAAATAAATGATTTGAAGAAAAATCATGCTAAAAACAAATCAAATTAAGAAAGAAAATCATGAGAAAAACATTACAAAAGAATAGCCTGAGAACGACATTTGCAATGATTATCTGTGGTATTTGTTATGTTGCAGTTATTAATTCTCAGCCCTCTGTCGAAAAAAGCGGGGTTAAAGTTAATTCTAAAGATGATGCCAAATCGATGCCTGTGTATGGTCATTGGAAGAATTTCACAACAAAGGATGGTTTACCTTCCGATCATGTATATGCCGTTCGCATAGACGGGAAACGTGTATGGGCAGGAACTCACGATGGCCTTGCAGTTTATGAAGATGGAAAATGGAAAACCTACACAACAAAGGACGGTTTGCCTCATAACGGAGTGCTTGCAATCGATGTAAGCAAAGAAACAGGAGATGTCTGGATAGGAACTCTAGGCGGGCTAAGCAGGTTTTCCGGAGGCAAATTTGAAAACTTCACTCAGTTTGACAGCGGACTTCCAAATGATCTGGTTTACTGTGTTATCTGCGATGGTAAAGACGTATGGACTGCCACTGGAGGCGGTGCCGGTCATTATGATACTTTCACGAAAGAATGGGAAATATTCACGGAAAAGAATGCTCCCATGCATGAACCCTGGACTTATGGAGTTTCTGCAGGCGATGGGAAGATCTTTATAGCAGCCTGGGGTGGTGGGGTAATTGAATACACAAAAAAAACAAAACAATTCAAGGATTACACCGATCCCGATGGTGAAATGGAGATCGATCTGCTCCCAGATGACGGAGTAGTTCATGATATAACAACAGCAACTTCCTGGGCAGATGGCATGTTGTGGGTATCTACATACTTCGGTATGAGCAGTTATGACGGTACTCACTGGAAGGGGTATTTTGACCATGACAGCGGTCTGGCAAGTAATTTTATCAACTTTCTCAGGGCCGAAGGTCCGGTAGTATTTATTTGTACCGATAAAGGATTAAGCAGCACCAATGGCAAGAGCTGGGTGACATATAAGAAAAACGACAATAGCAGCAATGGAATGGCTATAATAAAAAACTATGGCCGTGAAAGTGACAGCACCATCAATAAAACTACAAGGGAAATGCCATTATCACCATCAATTGCTCATAATTTTATAATTGGTGTGGATGCCGATAAAGATTTCCTGTGGGTTGCCACTGAAAAAGGGGTAAGTCGTGGAGAGCTGCTGAAATAAAGTTGAAGAGTTGAAAGAATTGAAAAGTTTAAAAGTGGAAAGGGTTAAAATAATGGAAATAGTTGAAATAATGGAGGAAAAGCAATTATTCATAGATCTGTCAAAACTTTCTGATGGAGAGAGAGTGGAGATGAAAAAACTCGGGATTTTATCCAATGAAAATAAAATCAACGGATATGTATATCCTTCTCTGCATATGAAGAGGCCTCCGATTGAAAAACATGTGGTGCATGCTCCGCATGTAATCAATGAAGCTTATAACTATCAGAAACCCTCATCCTTTTCAAGGGCGCTGCGCCTTGATTTTGGTGGTCACAAGGTTTTACTAATCTCAGGGACAGCCAGTGTTAATGAAGAAGGGAAACCAGAACATATTGGTGATTTCAAAGCCCAGCTATGGAGAACTTACGTCAATATAACCAATCTCCTGGCAGCTGAAGGGATGACCTGGCACGATGTGGTCAGAACAACAAACTATCTCAGGGATATTGAAAGGGATTATGCCGAATTCAATAAAATACGTACCTCTTTTTATCAATGGCTTAATCTTGATCCTCTGCCTGCCAGTACCGGAATTCAGGCGCGGTTATGCTGGGAGACCCTGCTGGTGGAAATTGAAGTATATGCAATTTGTAAATCAAATTAAAACTCAGATCATGAAACTAAACTGTAGATTATTATCAGTTGTTGTGCTTATCCTTTGTTCCGTTTCAATTTTAACCGGACAGGATAATAAACAGAACTATGGTAAGGCTACTGATGAAATTTTTCCATATCAGAGGTTTCAGAAAGCCTATAAGTATTTTTTTCTTGAACCCATACAATTCTATGGAGCCGGAAGGGAGATTCCTCCTCCCAAAGACATTAAAGAGGTAAGAATTGGATTTTTAGGGCCACTGGAAGGTTCAGAAATTGTTTCCCTCGGAAAACAGATGTTGCAGGGAGCCTCTCTGGCAATTGAAGAGGCCAATAAAAAAGGAGGGTATCATGGAATTCCCTTCAAATTAATGATATATAATGATGTAGGCGCATGGGGTGCAGCTGCAAATGAAGTTGTCAAAATGGATGATGAAAAAGTGTGGGCATGGCTGGGTTCCATTGACGATATAGTGTCTCATGTTGCAATACGAGCAACACTTAAGCTGGAAATACCTATGGTATGTCCCGGTGATCCGGATCCTACTTTCACTGAGACGAATATACCCTGGGTAATTCGTGTTATCAGCGATGATCGGCAGAGTAGCTATGCGCTGGTTAACGAGATTTACAAAAAGGACGGTCATTCCAGGGTTGCAGTGATCAGGGCAAACAACCGGTATGGAAGAGTGGGGATCAAAATATTTTCGGAAACAGCCACCCGTGTTGGGCATCCAATGGTTATTGAAGAGCGGTTTAACGACGGAGAAACAGATTTCAAAACACAGCTTGAGAGGATTATGGCAACTGCCCCCGATGCTATACTTATCTGGGGCAACGCCAGAGAATCAGGACTTATTTTACAGCAGATGCGTGCAATGGGATTAGAACAACCAATCTATGGCTCAGACAGGATGGTTTCTCCGGAGTTTCTTAAAATTGCAGGCAACCTGGCTGATGGCATAATGACTACATGTCAGTATAACCCAAACTCCGATAATCCAAAATTAAAAGCATTTCAGACCAATTATTTCAACAGATTCGGCCTGGAACCGGATGTATTCGCAGCACATGCTTATGACGGTATGAATATGATCATTGAATCTATAAATAAAGTAGGGCTGAACAGGGTTTTAATCCGCGATGTTCTCACCGATCTGAAGACTTTTCAGGGGTACCAGGGCGTGACCGGCAAAAAGGTATTTGATAAGAGCTGGAACAATATTGCAGATATCTGGATTGCTAAAGTTCGCCATGGCAAGTTCGAATTCACTCCCGCTCCGTCAATTGATCCTAAGAATAAAGTAGGCAGTAAAACAGGTAATTACTAATCTGAAAAAGGTACAGAAAATGGAAACAAATCCATGCAACAATCGCATAAACGGTGGATCTGCAATCCCGTCAAGAGTGAGCCGCAAGACAAAACCTGATGATACAATAGTCAGTATTAATGACGTTCAGGTAGGCGGTTCTGAAATTATAGTTATAGCAGGACCATGTGCCGTTGAGAGCCGGGTACAACTGTTCGAAACCGCAAGGTCGGTAAAAGCAGGCGGGGCCAGGTTATTAAGAGGTGGAGCTTTCAAACCCCGCTCTTCGCCGTATAATTTCCAGGGACTGGGAGAAGAAGGGTTGAAACTGCTGGCAATGATAAGAGAGGAGACCGGATTACCCATTGTCACAGAGGTGATGGATACAAGGCAGATTGAACTGGTGGCTTCATACGCCGATATGATTCAGATTGGTTCACGCAATATGCAAAACTATCCTCTTCTGAAGGAGGCGGGAATGTGCCGGAAACCGGTTTTACTGAAGCGGGGTATGATGGCGACTATTGAAGAGTATCTATTGGCAGCCGAATACATCCTTAATCAGGGCAACGAACAGGTGATTCTTTGTGAACGGGGTATCCGTACTTTTGAAACATCCACCAGAAATACACTCGACCTTAGCGCCGTTCCGATGCTAAAACGACTCAGTCATCTTCCTGTAATTGTTGATCCAAGTCACGGAACAGGTCTCCGCTGGATGGTGCCTGCATTGGCAAAAGCGGCAGTGGCTGTAGGTGCAGACGGACTGATAATAGAAGTGCATTATAAACCTGAAGAGGCAATATGTGACGGGTACCAGTCGCTCAGCATCGATGAATTTGCGCTGCTGATGTCCGATCTGAATAAAATAGCATTAGCAGTCGGGAGAGAAATTTTGCTGACAAAACCATCTCATGTTTGAAGACATTGTGAGGTCGTTCAATGAAATTACTGAAACTATTATTACCGGCATGCCTGATATCAGCCTTACCGGGATTTATAATCCCGGACATACTAACCATCCAAAATCCGGATGGGTCAGATAAGACAGTAAAAATAGGACTGTTAATCCCTGATAATAACTCCCTGGCTGCAAGACACGGAGCTGAATTGGCAATACGCAAAGCCAACGAAAAAGGAGGGTTTAATGGTAAACCTTTTCAGCTAGTTGTGCGCTCTATGGAAGGCCCCTGGGGCACTGGCTCCAGGGAAGCCGTTAACCTTATATTTGAAGAAAATGTCCGGGCATTAATGGGTTCCCCCGACGGGAGAAATGCTCACCTTGTTGAACAGGTTACTACCAAGGCAAGGATAGTATTTTTATCAGCATGGGCAAGTGATCCTACCCTTGCACAGGCTTTTGTACCGTGGTATTTCAGCTGTGTACCAACCGACCTTCAGCAGGCTGATGCTCTTATTGAAGAAATCTATAATAAAAGACAATTAACTAAAATAGCAGCCGTCTCAGATAATGATTATGATTCAAAAATGGCGCTGGAAAACTATTTGAAAAAAATAAAACTTTCAGGTAAAGCAGATCCGGTACAGCTATTCTATGATAATCAAGCTCAGGATTTTAATGGTTTAATTGATCAGATTAAAAGTGCTGATGTCAGAGGTATTATTCTGTTTGGAAAACCTTCGGCTTCGATTAGACTAATTAATCAATTGAGGGAAAGGAAAATGAACCAATCAGTATTTGGATCCCTGTCTCTTCTTGATGAAAATGAAATTTCAGGTCAGGACATGAAATATTATGAGAATGTTATACTGATTTCCCCGGGAAACTTTTCGGGATCAAAGGGCCTGGCCTTCCGGGAGGAGTTTCATAAAACCTATGGTAAATTGCCGGGTGCGGTTGCAGCATATTCATTTGATGGCATTAATTTGCTAATTGAAGCCATCAGAAATGCAGGCCTTGATCGCGAAAACATTCAAAAGGCTCTTACAAAGATACAATATGAAGGTGTCACCGGATTAATTCAGTTTGATGATAAAGGAAAACGTATGGGTACTCCCGGTCTGATAGAGATAAAAAATGGTGTTCCGGTTATGGTTGAGAGGTAAACCCAGGTTTAAGTTCCTTTTATTTCTTAATTTTGATGCAATGAACAAACAGTATGTCCCATTAGCCCTTTGTGTACCTTAGTGAAAACCTTCTTGTACCTTTGTGGTAAATTGTAATTCATTGAACCACAAAGAACACTAAGTACATCACAAAGGAACACAAAGTAAAAAAGCGAACAAACAAGGCCATTTCAGAAAGCATAGAATAACAATGTTGTCTTTAAAAAACTTGATTATAATGAAGAAATATAACATTTTATTACTAATTGCACTTTGCTCCTCTTTTCTATTCAGCTGCAGGGAAAGTGCAAAAGACAGCAAACAAAAATCAGTTGAATTGATGACGACCCAAACCATGGGTCTTGCATATCTTGAAGAGTTTAAACTTGACGAAGCTGAAAAAGAATTTCTAAAGTTCATCAAACTTGCACCACATGAAAAACTTGGATATGCAAACCTTGGATTGGCCTACTTAAGAATGGGTAAATATCCTGAAGCAAAAAAACAGCTCTTTGAAGCAATAAAAATTGATCCGAAAGATCCTGATATCAGATTATTGCTGGCTACGGTTTATCAGATGAATGATGAACGTGAAAAAGCTATTTCAGAACTTAAAGATGCTCTTAAATTTGCCCCTGACCATATTAAAATACTATATGATCTTACTGAATTATATTCTGCAGCAAGCGATGCTGAATCCCAGCAACAACGGAAGAATTTCCTGCTTCAGCTGGTTGAAAAAGCTCCGGAGAATCTTGTGCCACGACTTAGTCTTACCGAGATATACATACATAACGGAGAGACTGATAAAGCGACTGAACAATTAGAAATTATTCATAAGCAATTTCCGGAATTTCCTAAGGAAGCCATTGATTATTACAATAAAACCCTCGCATTACTGAAAAAACCTGATAAAGAAAATGCGATTGTACAATTCACAATTTTCCATAATTATCTTAAGGTCACCTCACCATATCAGGCAGGTATTATGGACCTGAAAGGGCCTGGCGGATCGTTGATCGGTTTCCCGCTGATTACTTATGATCAGCAACCAACTTCTTCTTCGGGAGAGAATAAATCAATTCTGGATGCAATTAAATTTACCGACGCAACTGCATCTGCCGGTTTGAACATTATCCCGGCTAATATTGATGATAAAAATACAGAATTCCGCTATTCCACTCATGTTGAAGCAGCTGATTATGATGGTGACGGAGATGTGGATCTCTATGTGGGAAGCTACGATCAGGCATCTTCCACTTATAAGCACTACCTCCTTAACAATGATATGGGCAGGTTTAAAGATGTTTCAGAAGAAGCCGGAATAAAGCATTCGGGTAAGGAATCATCGGCTGCATTTGCTGATTACGACAACGATGGATTTCTCGACCTTTTTATTGTAAGAGAAGGCGGTGATATATTATACAGAAATGCCGGAAAAGGAGTTTTTGAAAATGTCACTGACAAAGTACAGGTTGGCAGCAAAACCGGGGGAAACAGAGCCTTATTCTTCGATATGGACCATGATGGAGATCTTGACTTATATGAAACAAGATCTAATTCAAATCTGATGTTCAGGAATAATGGCGATGGCACTTTTCAGGAACAGGCAGAAAAAATGGGAATGTCGTGTAAGAATGCAAATAGCCGTGAAGCAGCTTTTGCAGATTTTGATGACGATGGGGACATTGACCTGTTTGTAGTAAATGAGAGTGCAAGCAATACCTTATTTTCAAATCAGCGACAGGGTTTCTTTAAGGATATTACCGAAGAAAGCGGTCTGAAAAGTAATGGAGGGTCCGTAGCAGTGGCCGTTGGAGATTATAATAATGACGGATTTCCTGACCTTTTCATTACATCAGTTAATGGAGGTAACTATGAACTGTTCCGGAATAAGGGCAATGGCAGTTTTGAACTCGTAAAAAATTCAAAAGAGATGTTCTCTGCAATGCAGCACGTGAAAGCTTATGATGCCAGGTTTTTTGATTTTGACAATGATGGATATCAGGATCTTATTATTGCAGGTGAATCAGAAGAGAAAGGCGGTCGCGGAGTGCTCCTTTATCATAATGACGGGAAAGGAAATTTTGAAGATGTCTCCAGACTTTTGCCGGAAGAACCCAAATCAGGAAACCAGATAGCTTTATTTGATTATAATAATGACGGCGATATTGATATAGTGATTGCAGGATTAAATGGTGGCGTTACTCTTTTACGGAATGATGGTGGAAATTTGAACCATTATGTAACAATGAAGCTTGTAGGGTTAAGAGCAGGAAGCGCTAAAAATAATCATTTTGGGATCGGAGCAAAAGTGGAAATCCGGTCAGGTGATCTTTACCAGTCAATGGTAGTGACTGATCCTGCCGTTCATTTCGGGCTGGGAAACCGGGCAAAAGCTGATGTGATAAGAATCACATGGACAAATGGGGTACCACAGAATATATTTTCACCTGGTACCGATCAGGCACTGATTGAGGCACAGACACTGAAGGGATCATGTCCGTTTCTCTTCACCTGGGATGGCAATGGATTTGTATTTGTAAAGGATGTTATGTGGAGAAGCGCCCTCGGGATGCCGCTTGGGATTATGGGAGGCAATACAGCGTACGCATTCCCCGATGCATCTGATGATTATTTAAAGATCCCCGGCGAATTATTGAAACCGAAAAATGGATTGTATTCCATTCAGTTGACATCGGAACTTTGGGAGACAATGTTCTTCGATCAGGTGCAACTGGTTGCCGTAGATCATCCTGATTCAATTGACGTTTTCGTTCCTGAACAGTTTTCTGCCCCGCCCTTCCCCGGTAATAAGCTATTCCAGGTTAAGGAAAAGCATATACCGGTAAGTGCAAAAGATTCTCAGGGAAACGACGTTCTCTCATTTATTGCTGAGAAAGACGATAAATATCTTTCTGATTTTAATCCTGATAAATACCAGGGAGTTACGGAAATGCACGACCTGATTCTTGACCCGGGCGATGTGGGAAAAAGCAAAAACCTTTTCCTGTTTCTGAATGGCTGGATATTTCCAACCGATGCCAGTATTAACGTTGCTCTTTCACAATCCTCCGATCTGAAAGTGATACGGCCTTTTGTGCAGGTAATTAATAGAAAGGGTGAATGGGAAACAGTAATTGAAAATCTTGGTTTTCCAATGGGAAAAGATAAAACAGTAATTGCAGATCTTTCAGGCAAATTCCTGTCAGGGGATCACAGGATCAGGATCAGGACAAATATGGAGATTTACTGGGATTATATATTCTTTTCCGATAATGTTTCAAATGGTCCGGTAATTTCGACTGTGCTTAATCCGGTTTCCGCAGATTTGCATTACAGGGGATTTTCACACAGCTACAGAAAAGGCGGCCGGTATGGCCCTCACTGGTTTGATTATTCCGCCGCAGATAAAAATAAAAAATGGCGCGACTTGTCAGGGAATTATACACGTTATGGTGATGTATTGCCTCTCCTTACAGAATCGGATAACAAATATATTATCTCAAATGCAGGTGATGAAACATCTATTGACTTTGATTCTAAAGTATTACCGGAATTAAAAAGCGGATGGAAAAGAGATTTCCTTATCCATTGTGTAGGCTGGGTAAAGGATGGCGATCTGAACACGGCATCTGGGAACAGTGTTTTACCCCTTCCGTTCCACGGAATGAAAAGTTATCCTCCTTCTGTAAATGATTCTTATCCGAAAGATCCTGAACTTCAGAAGTATATTAAGGAATATAACACAAGAGTTGTAACATCAGATGATTTTCGTAATGCAATTAAAAAATAAGACCAATTATTACGCCCCCTGTCCCGCTGAAGTGGGACTTCCCCCTGAAGGGGGACTAAATTGTGTAGTCAAGTAGAATTAAACTTGAGTGCAGAAATTAGCCCCCCTTTAGGGGGGTTGGGGGGCAAATTGATCTTTGCGACCTTTGCGGTTAAATGGTTTTCTTAAGTCAGAAACGTTATTTCAAATAAAAGAGATACCTAATAAATGATGAAAATGAAGTTTACTGATTTGTTATGTTTGTTCTCGCTGATATTGGTAACTTTTGAGTCTTCAGCTCAGAAAAATAATGTGACTTTCACAGATATAACAAAAAAGGCAGGAATTACTTTCAAATATACTTTTGGGGATAACACATATAAAAACATTCTGGAGAGCAGTGGTTCAGGGATTACCGTGTTTGATTACAACAATGATGGTTTCATGGATCTTTATCTTATGAATGGAACCTACCTGGAAGGCATATCAGATCCTGAAGGGAAAATATATAAGAATTCACATAACGAGCTGTACCGAAACAACGGTGACGGAACTTTTACGGAAGTCTCAGAAATCGCCGGAGTGGGCGGTCACCAATGGAGCATGGCTGCAGGTGCCATTGATCTCGACAATGATGGTTATCAGGACCTTTATGTTTTGAATTATGGCCCGAATATTTTCTACCATAACAACGGCAACGGAACATTCACTGACATTACGGCTTCACTGGGGCTGAGCGGACCTGACAAGTTAAACGGATTTACAAAATGGAGTATCGGGGTCGCTTTCTGGGATTATAACCTCGATGGAAGACTGGATGCTATGGTTGGCAACTTTCTGGCATTCGACCCTGCCTATGTTTCACCGGCAACACCCGGAATGATGCCCAGTCCTACAGAGTACAATGGCCAGGCATCGATACTGTATGAGCAGCAACCCGATGGAAAATTTATTGATGTCACCCGGAAAAACAATCTCTATTATCCCGATTCAAAATGCATGGGTTTAACAGTATTCGATTATAATGACGATGGTAACCTTGATATCTTTCAGGCCAATGATCATCAACTGAATTTCCTTTTCAGAAATGATAACGGAGTTTATAAGGAAGTTGGAGTGCAAAGCGGTGTTGCAGCAAACAGCCAGGGAATAGGTACCGGTTCAATGCATGGATCTATAGGTGATATTGATGGAGATGGATTGATTGATATCCTTGTATCCGATCTGGATTATGGAGCCCTTTATAAAAACATGGGCAATGGATTGTTTGTTGATATTACCGAGGAAAGTGGTGTTGCAGCAGCTATGGCGGGTAAAGGTAGCTGGGGTGCACAGCTTTTTGATTACGATAACGATGGTGACCTGGATATAGTGGCTGCAAATGGAACCGCTGAAGAACTTATCCCTCAATATCCGTTATTGCTGGAAAATGATGGAAAAGGGCATTTTAAGAATGTTGGAAAAGAGCATGGTGCCTATTTCTCAACCAAGCGTTCAGGCAGGGCTCTAGCTGTCTGGGATTTTGATAATGACGGAGATCTCGATATTATTATTTCTCATCTCGACAAGAATGGAACACCTGCACTTCTGAGAAATGATGGAGGAAACAGAAATCATTGGCTCGGATTGACTCTTAAAGGAAAAAACGGGCCGGCTTCTGCAATTGGTGCAAAAGTGACTCTTACAGCAGGCGGGAAAAAGCAGGTTATGGTTAATCAATGGGCAACCAGCTATCTCTCAAACAACGATCCCAGGGTACATTTCGGACTGGGTCAGCAAAAAAAGATCGACCTTCTTGAGATCAGCTGGTCTGATGGTAAAAAGGAGGCATATAATAAAATTGAACCAGATCGTTATATTACAATACTGGAAGGCGAAGGAATTATAATGAAATAGGTAGAGATGCCCAATTTGGGCGTCTCTACACCTTGCAATTGAAACTAATAAAACAATTAAAAATCAATGATATGAATAATCAATACGTGAGTAATGTTACGGACCTCACAAATCCGGAGAAGAATGTCATTTATAATATGACACACGAAGAAGCAGTTAATACTGTCAGGGCAGGTGATGTTGAAGCCGTGCGAAAAATCGACGGACAGTTTTGCCTGGTCTCAGTCGAGGGTAAAACAATCAGAATGGCAAGATCAATCGGCAGACCGGTACGTTATTTCATTGCCAAGCGACCAGGAGGTCCCGAGCTTGTTATCGCTGAGCGTATAGATGTAATTTATAATTATCTTAAAAAGGAAGGCCTTGATCATCAGTTCCATCCCTCCTATACAAGAATGGCTCCGGCACACTACATAACAAAAATCGAACTTCTGGGTTGTCCTGATCCAAATCCGGTTTATGAACGATTCTTCAGGCCCGAACGCAATAAATTGGCAAGCAAGGATCCGGCATGGATTGGTGAAAAATATATAGGAACTTTGTACAATGAAATAAAAAAGTGGCTTCAGTTCCGTGCCAAATCGGGTCCGATAGGAGTTACCTTTTCTGCAGGCATAGACAGTGGTTCAGTCCTCTTGCTTACCTACCATGCGCTTAAGCAACTTGGAGAGAGCCCGTCAAGGCTTAAAGCTTTTACGCTTTCAATTGACGGTGATGGCGCTGATTTGCTTCAGGCCAGAAAATTCCTGGATGCACTGGATCTCGGATTGTTCCTCGAACCCGTTGATGTGAATTATTCATCATTGGATTGGAAGAAAGCTATAAAAGTGGTCGAAGATTATAAACCTCTTGATATCCAGTCCGCAACAATGAGTTTGGCTCTTTTGCAGGGAATCCGTTCACGGTACCCGCAATGGAAATATATTATTGACGGAGATGGCGGTGATGAAAATCTGAAAGACTATCCTATTGAGGAAAATCCTGAATTGACTATTCGCAGCGTGCTGAATAACCTGATGCTTTATCATGAGGGCTGGGGAGTGGAATCAATCAAACATTCTTTAACATATTCCGGGGGACTGAGCAGAGGATATATGCGAACCTTTGCAACGGGTGATCTGATGGGTTTCGAAGGATTCAGTCCTTACACTTTGCCAAATGTGATAGAAATTTCCGAAGGTATACCATATATCGACATGACCAACTGGGATCATCAGAAACTGTATGATCTTAAGGGACAAATAGTTTCTGCGGGAGTTAAGACCGTTACCGGGATAGAAATGCCGGTATTTCAGAAAAGACGATTTCAGCATGGCGCAGCATCTGATAAGGACTTTGGCAGGCATTTCCCAGGAAAAGAGATTGTCTACAGGAAAGAGTTTCTTTCAAATTATGAATGAGGATCCTGAATTACTGATAAATGACCAATGGATTGTCTCCAGGAGGGGAAACAAAAATCCTGTTGACCTTCAAAGGCCCTATGGATGGCTGGTAGAAAAAGAACGGACCATTTCAGGGAAGATTGAAGATACAGGAATTATTTTTCTGACTAACCGCGAATGTCCCTTTCATTGCCTGATGTGCGATCTTTGGAAAAACACTACTGATGAATCTGTTGCAATTGGTTCGATTCCAAACCAGATCGAATGGGCTTTGGAACAAATGCCTGCCGTTAAACATCTGAAGCTTTATAACAACGGAAGCTTCTTTGACGGAAGGGCAGTACCTGAAGAAGATTATAAATCAATTGCATCACTTGTTAAAGATTTCGAAACAGTTATCGTTGAAAGTCATCCGAGGCTGATCAATGAAAAATGTCTGAATTTCAGGAATATGCTGAAGCCTGATTTGCATGTTGCTATCGGGCTGGAAACTGTACATCCATGGATTCTCCTTAAACTGAATAAGCAAATGACTCTTGATGATTTCAGCAATTCGGTCAGCTATCTTACAAAAAATGGCATAAGTTCAAGGGCATTTATTCTGCTCAGACCTCCCCTTCTATCAGAATCAGAGGGTATATTTTGGGCTGAGAGGTCAATCGACTTCGCCTTCAGTGCCGGGATTGAATGTTGCATTATTATTCCCGTAAGGGCAGGAAACGGGGCAATGGATGAACTAATGGAAAAAGGTTACTTTAGTTTACCTGATATTCAGTCTCTTGAAACGGTTCTGGAATATGGAATAGGGTTAAAAGCAGGCCGGGTATTTGCTGACGTTTGGGATCTTGCACAGTTTTCAAGCTGTAAAAAATGCATAGATAAAAGGACCGATCGTTTAGTCTCCATGAACCTGAACCAGATAATTTTAAAACCTGTTGAATATACCTGCAATCATTAGTAAATTGGGGTGCTGAAAAAGTTCTTGGCGTATCTTAATGTCGACCTTCGTGTACCTTTGTGGTAAAAAACAATGGATTGAAACACAAAGGATCACGAAGTACCACACGAAGGAACGCAAAGGGAAAGAGAAAAAATCTACTTTTTTAACAGCCAAATTTAAAGAGTTATTATGGGCCTTGTTTCGTAACTGATCTCTTCTTTTTTATAATATACTCTTTCGAGAAATAGCCCGCTCGGCGGAGCCGTAAGCTTTGCAGGTATATCTGATTTCAGTCTGAAAAATGATGCAACATCGGCAGATGAGATTTTTCCTCTTCCTGCTTCAACCAGGACACCTGTCATTCTCCTTACCTGCTTCCATAAAAAATGTGAGCCAACAACATGAAAAACAAGCATATCACCAAAGTCATTAACTTTTGCGTGCAATATCTCTACTTTGGTGGATGATTGTTCAGCATCCTCGTCTGTAAAGTACCTGTAGTCCTTCAGTCCCGGAAAATGTTTTGCTGCTTCATTCATAAGATTAATATCAAGCGGATCTTTTATCCACCACACGAATTTTTTCCCGAAAGCGGTACGTCTTCTGCTAATCTGGTAAATATAACTGCGGGCATTTGCATCATGCCGCGCATGAAATTTCGGATGGGCCTCCTCAACCTTGATAATGCAAATATCAGGCGGCAGACGGTCATTAATACCGTATTTTATTTTTAATGGCGCCAGCTCTGTTTCCACATCAAGGTGGGCAACCTGTCCGGAAGCATGAACACCCCCATCAGTCCTTCCTGCTCCGAAAATATCTATTTCTGCATTTTTGAATAATTCCCTGCAGGCATCCAGTATCTCACCCTGGATTGTTTTGCCACCTTTCTGCATCTGCCATCCTGAATACCGCGTTCCGTCGTATTCTATTGTCAATTTGAATCTGCTCATGATATCTATATTACGCTGTGTAAATGTACGAAAAATAGTCTGGGAGTCTGGGAGTCCTGTGGTCGTTATGAACTTTATTAAACCCTGACTGTTTGACTGCTGCCACAGATTTATTAATTTTGTAGTTGAGTAGGAGAATAAAAACTGAATTTGTTTTATATGAAAAACAAATACATGAATCCTTACGTGGCAGGTACTATGTTGGGGATAGTTCTGCTGCTGGCTATGTTCCTTGCAGGTCGCGGCCTGGGTGCTAGCGGTGGCTTCAAATATTGCGTTGTATCAATCGTCGGGGCTGTAGATCATTCTCATGCAGACAAATCAATATATTACAGCAAGTATTTTGAAGGGGGGAAAAAACCTTTGAAAAACTGGCTCACAATTGAGATACTAGGAGTAATTGCTGGGGGATTTTTATCGGGGGCAATTTCAAAGAGACTAAAGTTTAAAATCGAAAAATCTCCAAGTATTTCGAACACAAGACGATTGATCTTTGCTTTTCTGGGGGGGGTATTTTTTGTTTATGGTGCCCAGCTTGCACGTGGATGCACAAGTGGCGCCGCTCTCTCAGGAATGGCCGTTCTTTCAGTTGCCGGATTTGTTACAATGGTTGCAATATTCGGTTCTGCCTATTTATTTGCGTGGTTCTTCAGGAAAAACTGGGTATGAAAAGGCACAGGGCACAGGGCCGGAGACAACGCTAACTATAAAATGCGAAATACTAAACATTAGATCTTATGGGACCAATATCATCACTTATACCAATGCCGGAATGGCTCGATTTACTTATCGCCCTGCTGATTGGCATCGGCTTCGGATTTTCACTTGAACAGGCAGGATTCTCTTCGAGCCGCAAGCTTGCAGGAATGTTTTATGGCTATGATACCACTGTAATCAAGGTTTTTTTCACAGCTGCAATTGTCGCACTTGTCGGATCTCAATTTTTAAGTTATTTCGGATTGCTTAATCTTAACCTGGTCTTCGTGAACGAATTCTACGTTGCTGCTTCAATCGTTGGAGGTATTATTATGGGGGCAGGTTTCATAATGGGTGGATTTTGTCCCGGCACTGGCTTATGCGCGCTTTCTATAGGGAAGATTGACGCAATGATCTTTTTCCTTGGCGGACTTACCGGTGCATTCCTGTTTGCTGAAACATATCCGTTTATACAGAAACTGGCTAACGGTTCATATAAAGGTCCGGTTAAAATTAACGAGGTTATGGGTATATCTCCGGGACTTTTTACTTTTCTTCTCATAATTGCCGCAGCTGCCATGTTCTGGCTCGCAGAAATTGCAGAAAAGAGATTTGCGAGACCCGATATAACCAACGAAATTTAAATATTTAAAAAATGAATACCCGGATTAAATTTTCAGTAGGACTTATCTGCCTTGGATTTATCCTTGCCTTATTACCACTTTCAGGAAGCCGTACTTTTATTGTCAAGCCTCAGAAATTGCTCTCTGAAATTCTTGACGACTATACATATTTTACTGTTGACCAGGTTGCAAGGTTTATTGTATCAGAAGACAGTTCTGTTCAGATTATTGATCTCAGATCACCCGAAGAATTTAGAGTTGTGAATATCCCCGGTTCAATTAATGTCCCATATAGTAGACTTCTTGATAATGATCCGGGAAGTATTCTTAATAATGGAAAAACCAAAAACATATTTTATTCAAACGGGGATATTGATTCCAATTATGCTCTTGCAATTGCAAGAGGTTTGAACTTTAAAAACACTTATGTTATGAAAGGCGGGCTGAATGAATGGTTCAACACCGTGATGAACAGCAATTTTATCGGAGACAGGATATCAGCGAGGGAAAATGCACTGTTTGAAACCAGAACAAGGGCAAAAAAAATATTTACCGAAATGAATAGTTTACCTGACAGCATGAAATTAAAATTCATCCGGTCAAAACATATAGCTGCGAAAAAGCTTGACGGGGGCTGTGAGTAGAAAAGCGGCAGAAATTATGAATTAAATAGAATTTCGGATTTGAGATTTCGGATTTCGGATTTAAGTTTTTTCGAATCCGCAATCTACAATCCGCAATCCGCCATAAAAAAGATGGAGTTTATAAAGAAATACAAGTTAGTAATTGTTGTCGTACTTCCGATATTGATTCTGGTGCTTATCAGATCCGCTGGATTGAACCATTTTAAAAATGATGCAAAAAAATGGGCGGAACCATCTATAAAACAATCAAATAGAATTACAATAGAACAGGCTGGATCCCTTAAAAAGAAAAGCCTGACAATCAATCTTGATAAAGATGTCGTCCGGATCAGGGAGCTGACCGGTGATGTGCAAAACATCCCTGCAGATTCGGTACTGAGGAAAAACCATGTTTCTATGATTCTGAAACATGATGGTCCGGTAATGCTTTTTTCTTCAGATCCCGGTTTGTCAGCAAGAATATGGATGATACTAAGTCAGATGGGATGCAGGAATATTTATATTCTTACTAATTCTTCTGACAATGAAGTCTTTAAATACAAATTCCGGCCAGATACTTTATCAAACTGACCGGAATTAGTATTAAATAAGTCAGAAAAGCTATTTCACTACTTCAAAATCATTAACATCTTCGGATGTAAATGGCAGCCACGATAAAGCGGTTCTCTCTTTAACCATCTTGTTATACATAAAACCGTTATTCCCATACTTCAATGTATGTGCGTCATAACCAAAAAGACGCAGATAAGCCGTTGCAAATCCCGAATTGTGCCCGGTCCCGCAATAAACAACAACAGGTTTGTCGACGGGAATAGAGGCCATCTCATCAGTATATCCCAAAGTACCTTCAGGTTTATACCTTACAGATCCCGGGATATGCCCGTCCTCATATTTATCTTTCCTGTCCAGATTTATTATGTAATACTTTCGCGGATTGCTGAATACCTCATCAGCAGTTATAAAGATATTTCCTGTTCCTTCTTCAAACAACTTCCGGAATCTTGCTGTTCCAATTTCAGGTCCGGTTAAGACGCCTGTTTTGAGATCAGGCATTGAAATTGCAGCAGGTCTTTCATTTACAGCATTTTCAAGATTGCTCTCATATTTTCCGGATACTCCTTTAAGCCATCCCTCCCGGGCATATATGTTATTCCATGCGCTCATTCCCCATCTCATTGAATAGACATTACCATATCCCATCAACCTCAGCAGACATGTAGTATAACTTGATATCTGACCATCTTCACTTACTATAATTATCTTGTCATATTCAAAAGGTTTGATTCCGGTTTCAAAATATGAAGGAAGTTCCTCAAATTTCTTATTCACTGCACTTTTAATATGACCCTCAGCAAATTGTTTAGATGACCTCAAATCGACAAGGAGAATATTTTTGCCCAGGCTTTCATTCACTATGGAGGCTTTTATAAGTGAAGGGAATACTTTACTATTGACGTAATCGCCAGTCTCCTTAAGATCTTTTAGCAAGAGCGTAGTCTCATTTCCGATTACGACTGGGTTATTGACCTGCTTAACAACTTCCTGTTGTTTATTCTCCGTTTTTTTTCCTTTGCATCCTGCAAAACAGAAGCTACAAAGAAGTATAAAAAAGAGTAATGGAAAATATTGTCTCTTCATATCAATGCTATTTCAAAACCGGTTAAACTTTTACCGGAACTTTGTCCTTATCCAATGTGAGCGTTTCAATGCGGTTACCAACTTCATCATATTTGTACTGAGTAATAGCAACACCGTTTTCGGGGCTATTTATTAAATTTCTGTCCTTATCCATATTTTTTACCTCAATAAGAGCGCCATGACTATCATAGTTATTCTGATTTACAGGAACCAGTTTACCCTTCACAAACTCGTTATCCTGGTCATATAAAACAGTCTCTAAAACATACCCATTTTCATCGTATTTATTGACACGCTTTGACCAACCCCAGTAAAGATTTGACATCTGTCCTCTCACGTTAAAAACTGAGAATGTTTCAAGATCGCTATTCTGATTAGTAGTAAAAGCGAAATAAGAGACTCCTATATCACCACAGTTCTCAGCTGTGCAGTTATAAAGTGTATCGGCTTTATAATTTGCCATTCTGGTGGTAAACCCTTTGTCATTATAAGTAAACCTGAGTTCATAAAACGGACAGAAAGGATTCATAACAGTTTCTTCACCTTTTAGATTGTAACGGAGTTCCCTTAACATACCATCCGGAAGGATATTCCAGGTATATGCGTGTATCTTATTCCTGTTTTCGACCATTGATCCGTCTTTTCCTAAAAACATCAGACCTGCACGGGTACCATTTGCATCGAGAGCATATTCTACAGCGAATACTCCTGAGGATTCTATCGGCTCGTTATCCTTGTTAAAAAAATGTTTTATTTGCTTGCCGTTGACATAATCATAGGTAATTTTTGCAGCTCCCTGCATTGATGAATATCCAAGAAGAACATTATTTCTGACGAATTCCACTGATAGAAGACGCCCCGTTTTGTCATAAGTAAATTTATAATTGTTTATTGTTTTTGCCTGTTCGGCCGTTAATGGATGAGTTCCCTTTTCAATATCATAAGGTGTTTCACTAAATTGAAGGTTCCTATAATACTCCACACCTGTGTGCATGTTTTTATTCGTTGTCTTGCCGGTACAGGAAACAATACCAATCCCGAGTACTATAGTCAGGATTAACGGAAAAATCAGTTTGCTCAATTTCATATTCTTAACTGTTTTGGTTTAAATTAATTATCAAAAGTATTGATTATTTTATTCCGGACATATCTCGAAACTACAAATAAACATATAGAATGCGGAAATGTTCAAATGAACGACTTAATGAAGGGATCTTCACTCCGAGAAAACCGAATAGTATCTTCCCTTTCAGTTACGTGCCAAGACAATGGAGAAAAGGAAAATAAAGTATTGAAATACAATTAAGTATGCCTATCTTTATAACAGAAAATTCTTAACTGGCTGGCTGGTACGTTTAGTGTAAATCCTTCCTTTTACAAAAAAAAATAAGATTATGAAGAAGTTCCTGATTACCAGTCTGTTTGTTGTCAAATCTTTAGTTCTCCTGTTCTTTATCCTCCTCATTTTTGTTCTTATTGAGAGTACTGGTTACTCAAAGCCATTTTTCACTCAGGATGGGAAAAAGGTTTCGGGGAGTATTGCCGTAATTGAAACTGTGAATATTAATGGCCTCAATCAGAGAATGATAATCCGTGGCAGAGATTCCACAAAACCAGTATTGTTATATCTTCATGGCGGACCGGGAGATCCGGAGTTCCCGTTTGTACTTAAATTTAATCCGCGTATTGAAGATCTGTTTGTTGTCTGTTACTGGGATCAGCGTGGCGCAGGTCTCTCATATTCAAAAAACATTCCTCCCGAGACGATGACTCTCTCGCAGTTTGTTGATGATGCAGGGAAGGTTTCAGAATATTTGATCCATAAATTTAAACGCAAGAAAATATACCTGCTTGGACATTCCTGGGGATCTATGCTGGGAGCATTTACTGCGAATACATTCCCTGAGTATTATTATGCTTTCATTTCAGTGGGACAGGTGGGTGATCAGGTACGTTCCGAAAAAATTTCATACAATTTTGTTTTGTCCAGAGCCAGGGAATTAAAGGACAAAAAAGCCATCCGTACACTTGAAAAAACAGGTCCGCCTCCATACTCTGATCCCAGAGAGGCCATCGATAAAATGTTGACTGAGAGAAAGTATGTCATAAGGTATGGAGGCGCTGTTAAAAAAGGGAATTTTTACCCGGCAGCAGTTGAGTCGATCCTTTTTTGTAAGGAATACAATTTAATTGAAAAGATAAATTATTTAAAAGGGATGAAGTTTACCAGAAACTATTTATGGGATGCAATAATGAAAACAAATCTCTTTAAAGCTATTCCATCGCAGCAGATTCCTGTTTATATCATGCAAGGCACATCTGATTATGAGACAAGCTACGTAATTGCGAAAGAATATTTTGACAGTCTGCAGGCGCCAGTAAAGAAGTTTTACTCTTTTGAGAATTCAGCTCATTCGCCGATTTTTGAGGAACCTGAGAAATTTGACAGGATACTACAGGAAATTCTTTTGGAACAACTAAAGGATGGAAACCAATAATGTCTAAATTTGCAAACATCTAAAATCATTACTTCATGGATCAATTCTGCAACCACCCTCTTTACCGCAAACATAATATCGACAGTGCAATGAGCTCTTTATGGGAGTTCTATAAAAAAAAATTCCTGACATTATTTATAATGTCATTTGTTATGTCTCTGGTAATTCAGTATACCTCAACTCTGGTAAATATAAAGGAATTGTCTTCAATCACTGATCCGATGGTTTTGCTTGAAAAGGTCAAGGGCTTTCTCCTTCCAATCCTGGTAATCTCTCTGATAAATCTCCTGTTTTCTACTATAATCCAATATTATGTAATATTTAACCCGATAGACAAGGAGAATACTGTTTTTAATTCAATATTAAAATCTCTGAAGTATTTTATGCCATATCTTATTATTATTGTTCTTCTTGCTTTCGCAGGATCCATAGCTGTTATTCTCGGAATTTTTGTACTTATTGTAGGTGCTTTTTTTGCTATGTTATATGTAGTTACAATTTACCTTTTCATCTTACCGGTTATGATGGTCGAAGGGACAGATATTGGCAATACAATCAGCAGAACCATAAAGCTGGTTCATAAAAATTTCTGGTCGAATATAGGCTGGGTTGCAGTTTTTATAATTATTATGTTAGTTATATCATTAATCTTCTCGGGAATTATACTTATCCCCTTTACAGGAAATTTTATAAAGACAATTGTAAATCCCGAAGATGCTTCAAAACTGGTTGATATTACTAATAAACCGTTGTTCATTATCCTTTCTGCAATAGTAAGTGCCCTTACACTTCCATTGATGCCAATATTTGCATGCATTCTCTATTTCAACGGGAAGGCAGGAGAAGCGCAGATTCAGCTGATCACAATTTTAGATCCTGAAGATAGCAGGGTTAAAGTTGAGGACCTTTATGCCAAGCCATATTCAGATGATCATCCGGATAATCCGGAAAAGCAAGTCTGATTGTCTTGGTTTCTTGGTGTCTCCCCTCCAATTTAGACTTTCAGACGGTTAGAGATCATTCTCCCCTTTTACGTACCCAAAGTTAGCAAGAATCCCGCCATCAACATACAAAATATGCCCGTTAACGAAATTACTCGCTTTTGAAGCGAGGAAAAGAGCAGCATTAGCCACTTCTTCCGATTCACCCCAGCGGCCAGCCGGAGTGCGGGACATAACAAGATCGTTGAAAGGATGTCCTTTTTCACGCAAAGGCGCTGTCAGAGAAGTTGCAATATAACCCGGACCAATCCCATTAATCTGGATATTATACTTTGCCCATTCGCAGGTCATGCTTTGTGTCAGTAGCTTAAGTCCACCTTTTGCTGAGGCGTATGCAGAGACAGTATTCCGGCCATATACACTCATCATTGAACACATATTAATAATCTTTCCGCTTCGCTTTTCTATCATTTTTGGTACCACTCGTTTTGAAAGAATCAGCGGGGCAACAAGATCTATATCAATAACCTGTTTATACTCAGTTACAGACATGTCAAGAATCGGAATCCTTTTAATAATACCTGCATTATTAATGAGAATATCAACTGGCCCTATGCTTTTTTCGATCTGTGTTATGCCTTTGTCAACCTCATGCTCATTCATTACATCGAATTTCAGGGTGAAAACATCAAGATCCTGTTTCCTGAATGCATCCTTACAGTGCTGAAGCTTTTCATCATTCCGACCATTTACACATACTGTGGCTCCGGCTTTTGCCAATAACAACCCGACTGCGAGTCCGATCCCTTGTGTACCGCCTGTTACAAGTGCAACTTTGCCTGTTAAGTCAAATAAATCTTTCATATTGATTTTTCATAATTTTTTTAACCTCAAAGAAATCATTTTCGGTTTTTACCTTTGCAACTCTTAGCGCCCTTTGCGGTTTTGGATTTCATTTTTCGCTAAACGTTTTATTTCAAAGTATCAGGTTGACGGATATCCATGTCGCCATAATCAAGATTCTCCCCTGCCATACCCCAGATAAAAGTATAATTAGATGTTCCTGCAGCGCTGTGAATACTCCATGCTGGTGAAAGAACAGCCTGCTCATTCTTCATCCAGATATGCCTTGTTTCATCCGGATCACCCATAAAATGACAGATAGATTGTTTTTCAGCTAGCCTAAAGTAGAAATACGCTTCCATTCTCCGGTTATGCGTATGTACCGGCATAGTGTTCCAGACACTGCCTGTTTTAAGTTCAGTCATTCCCATCTGAAGCTGACAAGTCTCCACGACACTGTTTACAAGTAACTTATTGACTGTCCTGTGATTAGAAGATTCCATAGTTCCCATAACAACTATTTCAGCATCAGCGAGTGTAACCTTCGTGGAAGGATATGCATGATGAGCAGGTGCTGAATTGATATACAGCTTTGCCGGTTTATCCGGATCAACTGATTTAAATGTAACATCATGAGACCCTTTTGCAAGATATAAAGCCTCCTTGAATACGATTTTAAACATCTTACCACTTGCATGAATTACTGCGTCTCCGCCAATATTTATTATTCCCATCTCCCTCCTGTCGAGAAACTGTTCTGATTTCAGTTCATCAGGTGGTTCAAGCTCTAACTGCTTTTTAACGGGCATTGCACCTCCAACAATGAAACGATCATACATAGAATAGACCAGAGAAATCTCATCGTTAACAAATACGTTTTCAATAAGAAATTCTTTACGAAGTCTGGCTGTATCCCAATACTTTACATCTTCAGGATGAGCCGCATATCTAAGTTCTATTTTCATAATATCTTAATTAAAATAATTCTCTTCTTAATTAAAAGATGTCTTGCATCAGGCATCAGGATCATGAACTCGCTTAAGGCTTAATTGTTTTCCTGTAGCCCATAGCCTCGTGCCTGTAACCTTTATTTCTGTTTTCCAAACAATGCCTCAATCACTTCATTATTTATTTTGCAATTTTCAAACTTCACATTATCAGCTAATTCCATAAATGTGGCCATAGCCTCTTCAGCGGTGGGTTTAGACCCTTTGCCAGCCCAGTAATCAACAATTTTCTGGTAACCCGCAGGCTTTGAAATAGTCATTAAACTGCTCTCGGAACCTATTTTTTTAATTGTCCACCACGACCATCCTATATTATTTGTTTCAAACAAGTTAACGGCAGCCCGGAACCATTGGTTTGTATTTTCACCAGATTCGCCCATCCAGAGAGGTACATTATATTTCTCTCTCATATTGAGATACTTCTGAATTGTTTCGACAGTGGTGGGATTCCAGTATTTATGAAAACTATAGACCATATTATTATCCCAGGGTGGCGTCAGTCCGGTATAATCATTTGCAAACTGGTTGCCCTCAATGAATATAATATGCTTCTTGTCGACTGTGCGAATCTCCTTTGTAATTGCAGAAAAGAGCTTTTTCAAAGCTTCATTTCCCTCAAGTTTATAATTGGTTTCGTTAATAAGGTCATATCCGCCGATCCACTCTTCATCCTTATATCGTTCAGCAAGCTTTTTCCATAACTCAATGGTTTTTTGCTGATTTGCCTCGCTCTCCCATAGTCTGGGTTTAAGCGTATCTATGTCTGCGATTGGCCGGTCATTTCCCTGTCCGCCCGGAGTGGCGTGGAGGTCAAGAATCAAGAATATTTTGTTTTTCTTACACCATGAAAGCAGGTTATCGGTTAATTTGAATCCTGTCTCCAGCCAGGTGTTTTGTCCTTTAGCAGGTTCTGTATCAATTGGTAAAGTAAACAGATTGAAGTGCATTGGCAACCGCACTGAATTAAATCCCCATTTTTTGAGGGCATCAATATCTTTTTCAGTTATCATATTATTCAGATACCGGGTGTAGAATTCCTCACAATTTTTCTGGCCGATTAATTCGCTTATCTTTGATTTAATTTCAGCCTGTCTTCCAGCAACTTCTGAAAGCTGAAGCATATAAGGTTCCTGCAGCATCCAGCCGCCAAGACCTATACCCCTGAGCAGAACGTTTTCGCCTTTTTCATTTACGATCTGTTTTCCTTCAGCCCTGAGAAATCCCTGACAAAAAACCGCATCCCCGATTAAAACAAAATAGAATGTGACAACAAAAGCAATAATACATTTTTTCATACCATTTATTTAAAATTAACGATCAATTTTCTGCCCTCTTTGCCCCCCTACTCCCCTAAAGCCTGCCTGCCGGTAGGCAGGGGGAGCTAATTCTCTAAATATTAGAGAAAGTGGATGTCTCCAATTGAATTTATTTAATCAACTTTTATCTTTTTACTTTTGTATTTTGTCTTCAACTTTCGCCTTTCAACTTTTTTATAGAATTCCTTTATCAATCAATCTGGCTATCTCCGATCCTGCCATCAGGAATCCGCCAACACCATAAACTTCAGTCATTTCCCTGGTGACATTTTTGGGATCAGCTCCGATAGGCTGAATAAATCCTACCTTCCCGTCGGGCCATACTGACCCAACCATTGATTTCCATCCCTTTACTATTGCCGGAAGATAAGTTGTTCTGTCAAGATAACCATTATTTACACCCCAGGCCATACCATAAACAAAAAAGGCTGTTGCGCTCATTTCCGGATTTGGATAGCTTGCAGGATCGAGAAGACTTGCATGCCAGAATCCGTCGGCTGATTGTAGCGCAAGAAGTTTTTCAGCCATTTGCTTAAAAATAGTCACAAAATAATCCTTGTGCTCATATTTTGCAGGAAGCTCTCTGATAATAATTGGCAGACCGGCAAATACCCATCCATTACCGCGTCCCCAGAAAACTTTTGTCCCATTTTCCTCTTTTCTTGTGAAATAATTCGAATCCCTGAAATAGAGGTCCTCATCTTTATCATAAAGGTAATCTGTGGTTGCTTTATATTCCTTATACATAAAATCAAGGTACTTCTTCCTGCCTGTTACATTGGCCATTTTTGCCCATACTGTAGGACCCATGAAGAGAGCGTCACACCACGACCATCGCTGAGTCGACCAGTAATTATCTGTATTTTCAAATTTAAGATCGCCAGTTGCAGGATTCTTAATTATCTGATCCAGATAAGCCTTCATCGGTTCAATCATCCGCTTTTCCTTATATTTACGATATAGTTCAATATAAATCTGACCCACACAATAATCATCGGCATGATATCTTCCGAGAGGATTCTCTCTGGCCATATATGACCAGCCTGTTTTCTCAGAAATTCCTTTCAGCCATTCATAGTACGAATTATCACCTGCAATACCTGCCCATTCAACCATCCCGGCATAAAGTGCTCCGTTTGTCCAGTCAGCAAGTTCATGCGTGAGAGGAGTTCTGATCTGCCAGTCTGCAACAGCTTTCAGAACAGTTTTAATATCGGTTCTATTTAAATCAGATCTGAAAGAAGATGTTGATTGATCCTGTGAAAAAACTGAAAAAGAGCATAGTAATAGGATAGTTGTCAAAATTCGTTTATTGGTTCTCATATATCGTGATTTTATCAGATTAATAAAATAAATTCACTATTACTTTTGACTTAGGACCGACCAGGTGCTTGTTGCTTGTTGCTTGTTGCTTGTTGCTTGTTGTCTATTGAATGGTGGTAATTTTTATCTGATGAGAAGCAGCTAACCAGCAACCAGCAACCAGCAACTTTTGTTACGTTTGACTTTGTACTTTTGACTTTTATCTTTCTATATTTCTTGATTAATTGATTTGTAATTCATAATTTCGTGATCGTTAACGAAACATTAATGTTCAAATTTAAATAATTTTATAATCTCTTTTAAAAATATGAAACCATTTATTCATGAGAATTTTCTTTTGAGTAATAAAACAGCCGAAAAACTATATCATAAATATTCTGAATATCAGCCTATTGTAGATTTTCACTGCCATCTATCACCAGCTATGATAGACGGGGACCATCAATTCACCAATCTTACCCGGGCCTGGCTGGAAGGCGATCATTATAAATGGCGGGCCATGAGAACAAATGGCGTCAACGAAATATATTGCACCGGGAGTGCTTCAGATATCGAAAAATTTAAAAAATGGGCAGAAACGGTTCCTGCGACCTTAGGAAATCCGCTTTATCACTGGACGCATCTCGAACTTGCCAGATATTTCAATATAAATGAACCTCTTTCGCCACTTACATCTGCCTGGATTTATGAAAAAGCTTCTGCTCTGCTTCAGACAAAAGAGTTAAGTACCAGATCTATAATGCGGAAAATGAATGTGGAGATCGTCTGTACGACTGATGACCCTGCCGATAATCTTGAACATCATCAGAAACTGAAAGACTCCTTCGAGATTAAAGTTCTGCCAACTTTCCGGCCCGATAATGTAATTAAAACAGAAGATCCTGAAAAATTCAAGTCATACATCCGGAAACTGGAAATGGTGAATGGAGCTGAGATCAATAATTTTGATGGACTTGTGGAGGCATTGGATAAAAGACACAAGTTCTTTCATGAGACGGGATGCAGGTTATCTGATCACGGAATTTATCGCTTTTATTTTGCCAAATTTACTTCCCGCGAAGTTGACAGAATTTTTAAGAATCTTATTAAAGGGGAGATCGTTTCGGATGAAGAAGCTGAAAAGTATAAAACAGCTGTGATGCTGGAACTCTGCAGAATGAATCATAAAAGAGGTTGGAGTCAGCAGTTTCATGTTGGCGCAATGCGAAATAACAATGCAAGGTTGTTCAGAGAGATGGGACCGGATACAGGCTGGGATTCAATCGGAATTGCACAAGATCCTCTGAAAATATCGAGATTTCTCAGTGAGCTTGATAATAATGACCAGCTTACTAAAACAATACTATATAATTTGAATCCCGCAGATAATGAGATGATGATAACCATGGCAGGGAATTTTAATGACGGTTCAACACCTGCAAAAGTACAATATGGACCAGCCTGGTGGTTCCTCGATCAGAAAAGTGGTATAGAAAAGCATCTGAATGATCTCGAAGCTTTCGGATTATTAAGAAGGTTTATAGGAATGGTCACTGACTCGCGAAGTTTCCTATCTTACCCGCGGCACGAATACTTCAGACGCATTGTTTGCAATTTTGTGGGAAACGAAGTTGAAAAGGGGCTAATTCCTGATGAAGAAGAACTTCTGAAACCTTTAATTGAAGGAATATCATATGGAAACGCTAAGGAGTATTTCTCATTTTGACCCCTATCCCAACCTCCCACCATTTGGGGGAAGGGGCATCAAATTTTATAATTAACACCTTATATATGAACGAATTAAATTTAAAAAATAAAGTTGCAGTTATAACAGGGGGTGGAGGCATTATTTGCTCAATCCTGGCCAGATCACTTGCCGCTCATGGTGTCAGAACAGTTATCCTCGACCTCAACAAAGATGCTGCTACGGAAGTTTCTAGCCGGATTGAAAAAGAGTTTAGCACACCATCTCTATGTGTTACAGCCAATGTTCTTGACAAGACCTCACTTGAGGCAGCAAAGAAAGATATTCATAAGAAATTCGGACCTGTAGACATACTGGTAAACGGGGCTGGTGGAAACTCTCCTGCCGCTACCACGAAGATCGAAAAAATGCAGGGTACTGAAGACGAAAACCCTGAAGAGACATTTTTCGGACTTCAGATCCAAGGTATTGATAAGGTATTTGACCTTAACTTTAAGGGCACACTAATCCCGTCAATGGTTTTTGCCATTGACATGGTAAGGAAAAAATCAGGAGTAATAATTAACATTTCTTCAATGAACTCGTACAGGCCCCTGACCAGGATTCCCGCTTATTCTGCGGCAAAAGCAGCTGTGAATAATTTCACTCAATGGCTTGCTGTCCATTTTTCAAAAACAGGTGTCAGGGTGAATGCAATAGCTCCCGGATTTCTTCTTACAAAACAAAACAGGTTCCTCCTAATTGATGAAAAAACCGGAGGCTTTACGTCCAGGGGGAAGAAAATAATCGACGGGACACCAATGGAACGCTACTGTGTACCTGAAGAATTGACAGGTACGCTTATCTATCTTGCTTCTGACCTGTCAAAGTTTGTAACAGGTGTAGTTATTCCGGTTGACGGGGGTTTTAGTGCATACTCGGGGGTGTGAAAGCTCATGGCATAGAGCAGAATATTAAGATAAAAGACAAAAGTTAATCTTTAAAAATAATTACGAGTAAAAAGAGACTCGGAACCCGGAACTCGAAAAAATATATAAAGTACAACAATGGCAAAGAATGTGATAGTGGCCCAGTCGGGCGGACCCTCGCCGGTTATCAATAATTCACTTCGGGGGATTATCGAGACATGCAGGATGTTCCCGGATAAATTTGGAAAAGTATATGGAGGATGGCATGGGATTGAGGGAGTTCTGAATGAGGAGCTTCTTGATCTTTCAGCTCAAAGTGAAGAGGAGATTGGACTTTTAAGGAACACTCCTGCTGCCGGAAGTATAGGTACCTGTCGCTATAAGTTAAAAGATAACCAGCATAGAGATTTCGCGAGGATAATTGATGTATTTAAGGCTCATAATATCGGATACTTCTTTTATATAGGTGGAAATGATTCGCAACATACTGCTTTCAAAGTAAGTCAAATGGCTGAAGCCGAAGATCTTGCACTAATTTCTGTAGGAGTGCCTAAAACCATTGACAATGACCTAGGGGATAATGAATTCAAACTAATAGATCACACACCCGGATACGGGAGTGTAGCAAG
>PLML01000059.1 GCA_003141525.1 Bacteroidales bacterium | reverse complement strand
GTATATACCACAGAGGCTGGTATGAGCAATTACTTATGGACAGTATCGGCAGGAGGGACAATAACAGCAGGAGGAGGTACAGGAAATAATACGGTTACAGTAACGTGGACAACAACCGGAGCAAAGACTGTTACAGTAAACTATACCAATGTTAATGGATGTACAGCAACAAGTCCGACGACATATAATGTCACAGTCAATCCGTTACCGGCAGTAACAGCAAGTAATAATGGTCCGTTATGTGCAGGGAGCGCCCTGAATGTTACCGGAGGAGCTGCAGGGATGACGACCTATTCGTGGACAGGTCCAAACGGTTTCACCAGCTCCTTACAGAGTCCATTAGTATCGGCCAGCGCAACAGTAGCAATGGCAGGAGTTTATACTCTTACAGTTACCAATCCCAGTGGATGTACTAATACAGCCACTACAACAGTAGTAATAAACGCACTACCTTTGGTAAATATAACCAGCAGCAATAGTCCAATGTGTATGAATGATTTGAGGACTTTAATAGGTAGTCCTGTCGGGGGGACATTTATTATATCTGACGGACCGGGTACTATTACAGGAAATGTTTTATCAGCAGTGGGAATCGGCACTATCAATATAGAGTATAACTACACCAATGTCTGTACCTATAAGGCCCTACAGTCTATAATTGTTAATGAGAAACCGGTTGCAATTGCAGGTCCAGACCAGGAACTGACATTTATCTTTGAAACGCAGATGACGGCAGAATTGTCTTCATCCGAAACAGGTGAATGGTCTTTAATTTCCGGTTCAGGCCACATTAGTGATATTCATTCTCCAACAACCCGCATAACTGAATTATCAACTGGGGAAAACATGTTCTTATGGAAAGTACAAAATGGCAATTGTGAGGCAAGCGCTGAAGTGAGAATTACCATCCATGATCTATTAATACCCTCAGTAATTACTCCCAATGGGGATGGTAAAAATGATTATTTTAAGATCAGTGAAAATATTGGGAAGGTTGAGCTGATCATCGTTAACCGGTGGGGAAATGAAGAATACACAAATGGCAATTATTTAAATGATTGGGACGGACGAAATAATAAAGGTTCTGAACTTCCAAATGATACCTATTTCTATATATTGAAATTTGAAAATGGTAAGATAAAAAAGGGATCTGTTCTAATTAAAAGGTAAATGAACCCTTCGGGTTTTATTTTAGCTTTGCGGAGAGAGGGGGATTACGACCTCACTTCGTTCGGTCGTGATCCCGGGGGGGAACCTTGCATGCCAAATTACTTCCTTATTCGTTTCACTCATAAGGCTTTTTAATTTATATCTGTCCTCATTCAGGCAAGCCTTATTCGTCCAGATATAAATTAAAAATCCCGCAGCAAACTGCGGGAGTAATTTGGTCTGCGGAGAGAGGGGGATTCGAACCCCCGGTACAGTTTCCCATACGGCAGTTTAGCAAACTGCTGGTTTAAGCCACTCACCCATCTCTCCAAAATTATGTTGCCTGGCTTGCAGAGCGCGACAAAAGTAGGAAAACAAGCATAAAGTGCAAAATAAATCAAAATTTTATTTTAAACCCCTAAGCAGGTCGGTGATAAGCTTAAAATTCTCAAGAGTCTCCTCATCAAAATCAGAAACTTTAATCTTTTCTTCTTTGACATTTGACAGGAATCTGCTTAAAATGAAATTACGGGGAAGCTCCTTTTCCCTTATATATACTGAATTAGGTACAGTTATTCCCTCTCGTGATTCTAAAAGATGGTTCTTGAAATCAAGCGTCGATAAAATGTCTTCGGAATTCAAAAATGCCCCTGGCATTTTGATAATAATTTCCCTGCTATTGCTATCTGTTTTAAAAACAGAATTTTTCAGAAGTTCAGCCATGTGTATCTCATCATCATTTTCAAAAAGCAGGACTGCAAAATCCATACCCCACCCCATCATGATATTACACAATAATGGAATGGATGAAACATTGGTTGAAGGTATTACGCAAACTTTACCTTTAAATCCCATCAAAAGAATTATAGCATTTAACATGTAGAATGATCCCGTATCATTTACAATCAGGTTAAATCTTTTTGAGGAGAATCCTTCGCTTCCCATCGGGTTACCGAGAATGTTTTGCAACGGGGTAAGTGTATCGGGGGAAGCCGAGGCTAACTGCAATGGATCGAGTATCCGTGAGGTACTTCTCATGCTGTCAAGATTATCGCGCTGAACAGCAAGCACTCTGTGAAGTTTGTTGATCTCAACAAGATGTGGTGAATGGGTAGTATAAATAATCTGGATTTTATCCTTAATATTTTCAAATACTTTCAGTACATCCTCCTGGGCTCTGGCATGAAGGCTTACTCCCGGTTCGTCTACCAGAAGCACCATTTGTTTGTCGATGACATTGGCAGAAGCCATTAACTCCATATAGAAGGATAAAAACCATCTGACACCTCTGCTTCGCTGCTTTGGATAAAGACGTTCACCTTCATCCTTTATCCAGAATTCAAGATATGGTTTGCCGGCCTTACCTTCGTAAGAAGCATTATAGTGGTCAAGCTCAAACTGAATATGAATCTTATTATTCCTTCCAATTGATTGCTGCCAGAAATCATGAAAATTATGTGTAAGAGTATTATTCAGATTTTCAATTTTCTGTTTCAATATACGACTCGATGGCTGCTGGAAAAAGGAATAATCGAGCTGAGCCAGAGTCAGGAAATTTCTGGCAGCTTTATAACCTTCAACCTTTTCATTCCCGCTTACAATGTCTTCCATGTCGATCCTGTTGGGCAGCAGACTTCCAAAGTCTTCAAACAACTCAAAAACAGGACAGTACTCAAAATATTTTTTACCTAAGTATGCATTGTTGAATTGGGATTTATATGACTGAATGACCTCATTTACCTTATTCTCAGCCTCTTCTTCAGTGCAGCCATCAATAATATACCCTGAAAAGGCAATATGATTGTCAAGTTGCGCTATCCGGATTTCTCTTTCAGATTTTGTTTTCCGGTAATCATAAAGCACTTCTTTCCATTCCGAATCAACATCCTCTTCAATAGGTCGCATTAAAAGCGTCATCCTCTGATGCCTTTCTTCCAGTTTGAGTGAAAGTTCCTTCATATGATCGTCGATCTGGGTGCATTTCTCCTGCAGTTTCTTCCACTTCTCTCCAGCACTTTTAACCGGCTGTTTCTTCAGAAGAATATCATTGATCTCTTCTTTTTGTTTTTTTAATTGATTCAGCTGATTTTTCAGTCCCGGGAAGTGGCTATTCTTCTGATTTTCCATATCTGCAGGTTTTTTCCAGAATAACCTGAAGCTGAATTTTTTCTCTTTTCCCGGTGAAAGTTTTGACCTGATATCTGACTCTTCTTCAATTAGCTTTGAAAAAGTTGTTTCAAGATCCTGGATTGAAATCATCTCTTCTTCCAGCTTTACGGTAACATCATTCAGGTAGATTCTCCAGGCATCTTCAAGTGAATCAAGATACTGGCTTATTTCTCCACTTACCTTAATTACTGAAGAAAGATCCGCTATCCAACTCCTTGTTAGCTCAAGATGCGTAAGTCCCGACAACAATTCTTTCAATTCTGTGCCCGGGTTATCCGTAATTTTAATTAACCACCCTTTTGGAATAGTGAAACGACAACTTATTTCAGGCAAAGAAAGGTCACTTCGCAGAACATCCTCAGAGATAATTCCGGAATAGAAAACCTTCAGTCCCTCCAGAACTGATGTCTTACCTGATTCGTTCTGGCCGATAAGGCAGGTAATGTTGTCGGGGGAAATATTCTGCCAGTCGGTATCAACAATTGATCTGAAATTCTTTATTCTGAAAGCTTTAAGCTTCATCATCACATTAATAATTATAATTGGAAACCAATAACCAGAACGTCATCCACCTGTTGGGCTTTTCCTTTCCACTCATTAAAAGCACTTTCGAGACGTTGTCTCTGCTGGGCCATCGGAAGCTCTTCAGATGAATGAATTATGCGCTTGAAATGCTTGTATTTAAATTTTTTGTCAGTAATTTCTCCGAACTGATCTGCGAAACCATCTGAAAACAGATAAAAAGAATCTCCTGGTTTTGTATCTATGCAATTATTTGTGAACGAAGCCTCCTTTACAGGTTCAACACCTAAGGTCATCTTATCAGGTTTGAATTCAGTTAATTCACCATTTCTTATCATAATTAGAGGCCTGTTTGCACCTGAATATTGCAATTTCCAGCTAGCACTGTCGATGATACATAATCCGATATCAATACTGTCCTGCGCATCACGACTGTTACCTGTCTGATGAAGTGACAGCATAATTTTTTCACGCATCCGGTTAAGTATCCTGTTGGCATTTAAATTAATATCCGATTGCATAATCTCATTCAGAAAACTTATTCCAAGTATACTCAATAATGCACCGGGAACTCCATGTCCGGTGCAATCGCCAGCGGCAATACACATTTTCAGTTTGGTGTGGTATGCATAATAAAAATCCCCACTGACAATGTCGCGCGGTAGGAAAAGTATAAAAAAATCTTTAAGCTGTCCTTTAAGAATAGCCGGATTAGGCATTAAAGCACGTTGTATCATCTGTGCATAACGGAGGCTGGCAACATGATCATTCATACCCTGCCTGGGGATCAATGAAAACAGGTCGGGCTTATCTTGTTTTTCGACGTTCATAGACAGATCTCATTAATACAGACAATAAATATACATTATTTTCATTCCTTTTTTATCGGTTCATGTACATTTTAGTTATCCCTTCGCTTAAGAAGTACTACATTCTCAACATGATGGGTATGTGGAAACATATCTACGGGTTGTACTCCAGCAACATAGTAGTCTCCTGAAAGCAGTTGTATATCACGCGATTGTGTTGATGGATTGCAACTTATATATACAATCCTGTCAGGAGCAGCACTGGTAATAATTTTTATAACGTGCTCATGCATTCCTGCTCTAGGAGGATCAGTAATAATTACATCGGGCTTTCCTTCAGAAGCAAAAAAAGCTTCTGAAAGAACATCTTTCATGTCGCCGGCAAAGAAGTGAATATTAACAATGCCATTGAGTTCCGAATTAATTATTGCATCAGCTACTGCTTCGTCAACATATTCGATACCTATTACTCTGGCAGCATGGGCCGCGATAAAATTTGCGATTGTTCCTGTTCCGGAATAAAGATCATATACGATTTCTTTCCCGGTAAGTCCTGCAAAATCTCTGGCTGTACGATAAAGTTCCATAGCCTGCCTGGTATTTGTCTGATAAAACGACTTTGGTCCGATTCTGAACTTAAGTCCATCCATTTCTTCAACTAAATTATTCTCACCCTTATAAAGTATTGGATCCTGATCATTAAGTGAATCGTTTCTTTTGGAATTAATAACATACATCAAAGATGCAATCTGAGGGAATTCTGAAGCAAGAAAATCTAGCAATCCGGTCCTCTTCTCAACATCATCATGGAAAAAAACTACATTAACCATGACTTTGCCTTCCAGAGAGTTACGGATCACAATATTCCGGAGAAAACCCTTCTGTTCACGAAGGTCAAAAAATTGCAGCTTTTTCTCGTGTGCATATCGTCTGACAGCATTTTTAATTGAATTTGAAGGCTCGGGCTGAAGATGACACTTTTCAATGTCAAGAACTTTATCAAACATACCTGGAATGTGAAAACCCAGGGCATCTTCCTTTTTAAACTCATTGCCCGAATCCATCTCTTCTTTTGTAAGCCAGCGTTTGTCGGAAAATGTGTACTCCAGTTTATTCCTGTACATATATATCTCTGAAGATCCGATGATCGGGCTGATCTCAGGCAGATCAACCTTCCCAATCCTTATGAGATTATCCCTCACCTGCTTTTCCTTAAACTTGAGTTGAAGATTATAAGGGAGATGTTGCCACTTGCAGCCACCACAGACTCCGAAATGGATACATCGGGGTTCTATCCTGTCAGGCGAATATTCATGAAATTTCACAACTCTTCCTTCCAGATATTTCTTTCTTTTCTTAATTACCCTGATATCGACAAGATCACCGGGAATAAGCATCGGTACAAATACAACAAGGTTATCCACCCTTGCAAGTGCATTGCCCTCTGCTCCGATATCACTTATCCTCACCTTTTCCAAAAAAGGCAATTCCTTTCTTCTTCCCACTTTTATATCTTTCAAATATTTAAATACTCTTTCCCGAACTAGGCAAATATACTTGTTCCTTGGAGAATTTATCTTCTGAATACATCAGGACAGTCTATAAAGACATTAATTCTCTTGTTTTACCTTTGTGTTACTTTGTGTGATACTTTGTCACGAAGGTTCACAAAGTTTTTTTGACAATCCCATCATTTGATACCTTCCCAGATAACAACATAAAGAATTGTTTTGCGTCATTTCGAGGTGGCAAATGGTTATGTTTCTCTTTTCTTGACTGCCATACTTTTTCTATATTTGCAGACATTTAATATTTTATATGGTTTCGGTTCAGGATATCTCGGTTTCATTTGGAAGTTTTGATTTGTTAACGAATATTTCCTTCCTGATAAATGATCAGGACAGGATTGGTCTTGCGGGAAAGAATGGTTCAGGAAAATCAACCCTGCTTAAAATTATTTCAGGGCAGCAGAGTCCCACTTCGGGTCTGATCGATATGTCAAAAGAGGTTTCCATAGGGTATCTTCCCCAGCAGATGAAAGTTGATGACACTACAACCGTAATAAATGAAACAATAACAACATTTTCGGAACTGATCGGCCTCTCCGAAGAAATAGAACACTGCAGTTCTGAGATCGCACGAAGAGAAGATTATGAATCAGCCGATTACTTGAAACTTTGCGATCATCTTACAGTAGTTGAGGAGAGGTACAGGATGCTTGGAGGAGCAAACTATATGGCAGAAGCTGAGGTGACGCTGCTTGGATTGGGCTTTGAAAGAAAAGATTTCGAAAGGCCAACACAGGAGTTAAGCGGCGGATGGAGAATGCGCATTGAACTGGCCAAGATTCTTCTGAGAAAACCTTCTCTTTTTCTTCTTGATGAACCTACAAACCACCTTGATATTGAATCAATCCAATGGCTTGAATCATTTCTTGCCGGTTACTCAGGTGCAGTAGTTCTTGTATCTCACGACCGTGCTTTTCTTGATAATGTAACCAAAAGGACTATTGAAATCTCACTCGGTAGAATTTACGACTATAAAGCCTCATGGTCAAAATATCTGATACTGAGGGAGGAACGAAGAGAACAACAGATCGCTTCGTACCGAAACCAGCAGAAGATGATCGAAGACACAGAAAAATTCATAGAGCGTTTCCGGTATAAAGCTACAAAGGCTGTTCAGGTTCAGTCTAAGATCAAACAACTTGATAAAGTCGAAAGACTTGAAGTGGATGAAGAAGATAAAAGTGCCATTAACCTTAGGTTTCCTCCTGCCCCGCGTTCCGGGACTGTTGTCGTGGAAGCAGAGAGTCTCACAAAAAAATTTGGATCGCTTACAGTACTTAACAAGATTGATTTTAAAATCTCTAGGGGAGAAAAAGTTGCTTTCGTTGGCCGAAACGGAGAAGGAAAAACTACTTTATCCAAGATTATCATCGGCGAACTCGATTGGGTCGGCAATCTGAAAACAGGACATAATGTCAAAATAGGATATTTTGCTCAGAATCAGGATGTTCTGCTTGATGAAAGCAAAACAGTCCTGCAGACTATTGATGATATTGCCAAAGGCGATATAAGAACAAAGATCCGCGATATGCTTGGAGCATTTTTNNAGACTCGCACTGGTAAAACTTCTCCTTGAGCCTAGTAACTTTCTCGTTCTTGACGAACCTACAAATCACCTTGATATGCGGTCAAAAGATATACTTAAACAGGCTCTTATCAGATACGATGGCACATTAATTGTGGTATCGCATGACAGGGATTTCCTGGACGGAATTGTCGGAAAGGTATATGAATTCAAAAATAACAAGATTAAGGAGAATATTGGAGGAATTTATGATTTCCTGAGGAAAAAAAAGATTGAAAACCTGAAAGATATTGAGAGAAAAGATAAAGCTAAAACTGAGTCTGCAAAGGAAAATGTATCATCTAATAAACAGAAATATCTTGAGAAAAAAGAGTATGAACGTAATCTGAGAAAACTGAGAAAGAGACTTGAGGAATCGGAAATGGCCATTGAGAAGATAGAAGCTGAAATAATTGCCGTTGACAAATCATTTATGGAGCCGGGAAATTCTTCAGAAGCTCATGATATTGATTATAAAAAATACCAGGATCTTAAAGAGAATCTGAATGATGAGATGAATCGATGGACTGAGTATAGTCAGGAGGTTGAAGAATTTTTACAAAATAACAGCTAAAAATGGATTTACTTCAATTTGAAAAAGAGTACAGAGTACATGTTTACGAAACCGGACCCGATGGTAAACTTAATTTATATTCGCTCTTTAATTATATGCAGGATATTGCCTCCGACCATGCAATTAAACTTGGATTTGGCAGGGATGACCTTATGAGAGATAATCGATTCTGGGTTCTTTCAAGGATTTACGCTGTCATAAACAAATGGCCGGTATGGGAAGACTCAATAATTATGAAGACATGGCCAAATGGAACAGATAAATTATTTGCACTCAGAAATTATGAGGTAAAATATCCTGATGGAACCCACATTGCTTCAGGAACATCATCATGGCTAATCCTCGATCGTACCACAAAAAAAGTCCAGAGACCTGATACTATACTGTCTCAGTACAACCCTAACCTGCATAGTGAAATTTCTCCTGTCAGATACGCAGAAAAAATTAATCCTGCCTCAGAAAATGGAAATATATCTCCATTGTTCAGAATTAAAGTAAGCGATCTGGATGTTAACCTTCACACTAACAATGTGCGGTACCTGAAATGGGTATGTGATTATTACGATCTCGATTTCATAATGAATAATGAACCTCAATCTGCTGAAATTAACTATCTTGCAGAATCCAGGTTTGATGAAGAGATCATGATAAAAACATCTGCTGAAAATGAGAATGGCACTATATATACCCATTCAATATTCAGAACCAATGATAATAAGGAGCTTTGCAGGATAAGAATTGAATGGAAAAAAGAAAGCAATAATAAATATTAATTTGGGGTATGAAAAAGAGTATTTCCATCCTGACTGTTGGTTCACTGATATCAACTATTCTCCTTGTAACGGTGTTTAATTCCTGCAAAACTACACAACAGGCTGTTGATTACAAAGATCTGTCCTATCTTTATAATCCCACAAAAAGTCCGATCAATCCACTATATAATATTATTAATCAAACAGATGAATCGTCTGTGTTATCTGTAAGGTTTTCCATCAGCGATCTTTTTTTCTCCGAAGCTAATCCGGACGGCGTTCCAAAAGCCTCAGTACTAATTACAGTCAAACTTTATAATATGAGTCAGGGGAAAGCTATTGCCGATACCGCGGCAATAGACTTAAGCATAGTTAAAGACGCCGGAAAGCAGGAATATATTTATAATATACCGCTGAAAGTTGAAAAGGGCCTGGAATATCTGGCTGAAGTAAAAATTCTGGACAGGCTACGACTCCTGGTAGCACAGGATTTTGTTCAATTTAATACTATGTCGTACAACAACAGGTACAATTTCAGAGTTCAGGGCCATTTCGATAAAAATGAACTCTTCAGCCCCGTTTTAAGAATTGACGAATATATAAATCTTATATATTCCCGCAGGCATATCGACAGCTTATTTATCTCATTTTACAAACCTTTCAGGGAGGTGCCTGATCCGCCATCGATGCTTCTTCCTGAAAAGACTCTTGACTATGACCCCCAGAAGGTTGTGGCACTCCCATATTCCGATTCCTTACCAATGATGTTCCCCAAAGAAGGTATATATCTTTGCTCGGTTGACAGGAATATTAAGGACGGATTTACATTTTTAAATTTAGGGTCTACCTATCCCAGGCTTACCACTCCCGAGGGGATGATAGAACCACTGGTTTTCCTTGCATCGCAGGACGAAATGACAGAACTTAAATCCGCTGCTAAACCTAAAGCAGCGCTTGATGGATTCTGGATAAAATGCGGGGGGAATGTAGATAAAGCCCGCGAACTTATCCGGATCTTTTATACGAGGGTCATGTATTCAAATTATTATTTTACTTCATTTAAAGAAGGATGGCGAAGTGAAAGAGGAATGATTTATATTATTTACGGACCACCTGACAAAGTCTATAAAACATTGCAAGGGGAGGCCTGGGGCTATAAAAAGCCTGTGATAAAATCAAAATGGGGAGGCAGATTTGCGGTGACCGATTCTTATATTTACTTCAACTTTAAAAAAAGAGAAAACGTCTACTCCGATAATGATTTTTACCTTAGCCGTAGTGAAACTCTTGTAACTTACTGGGATAAAGCTATTGAGAGTTGGAGAAAAGGTATCGTATTCAGACTCGATAACCCAAAGGGTATTTAGACATACAATTTTAACGAATTTATTAAAATCCATTGAGTTACTTCGTGTTATCCTTTGAGTTACTTTGTGGTTAAATTTTCTTTACCACAAAGGGACACAAAGTTCGTCACCAGGGACACAAAGTATTTAAACATCAATTATTCTGACATATGCAGAAAGAAACAGATTGTATTTTTGGATTGCATGCTGTGATAGAGGCAATTAAAGCCGGGAAGCAGATCGACCGGCTGCTTGTAAAACAGGGTCTTCAGGGTACTCTTTATCATGAACTTATGACAGAAGTTAAGACTCATAACATTGTTTACCAGATTGTACCTGTTGAGAGAATAGAACTTGTGACGCGGAAAAACCACCAGGGAGTTTTGGCATGGCTCTCGGTGATTGAATATCAATACATTGCCAATTTGCTACCAATGATTTTCGAAAAAGGTGAAGATCCTTTAATAATTGCTCTCGACGGAGTTTCGGATGTCAGAAATTTTGGTGCAATAGTCCGCACGGCAGAGTGTCTTGGAGCACATGCTATTATTATACCCGAAAAAGGATCAGCCCGAATAACAGCTGATGCTGTTAAAACATCGGCCGGGGCATTACATTCGTTTCCGGTTTGCAGGGAAAAAAGTATTGTTCGTAGTATAGAGTATCTGAAAGAATCAGGGCTTAAGGTATTTTGCGCCGGTGAAAAATCCTCCAGGTCAGCTCCAGAAACTACATTAACGGGGCCTTCGGTTTTAATTCTTGGAGCTGAAGACAAAGGTATAAGCCGTGAACTTTTAGCATTGTCTGATTATCAGATAAAAATACCCATGACAGGTACAATAGGGTCACTTAATGTATCAGTGGCGGCTGGTATTCTTCTGTATGAAATAATAAGGCAGCGGTCAGTTTGATTATTATTCGATAATGTTTCTTATTCTCTGGTCAAGCATCTCCTGATCACAAGTAAATGAAGCAAGACCTGCCAGTGTCAACAAAGTATCAGGAGCAATTTTACCTTCACTTATCTTTTTCTCCCACCTTGCATGAACAGGAATTTTACCATCAGAGACAATGAAACCTTTCTCCTCTTTTGTCAGTGATGGGAACATATCTTCACATCCCTCTTCATGAGCTATGTGAATCAGTTCCGGACCTGAAGCTGGTATTTTCCCGGCTAACCTTTCAGCAAGTTTAAGCACTTTACTATCTACTTCCCAGAATTTTTCTATGTGAGCATCTTTTGCTGAATCAAATATGCTAACATCGTAATTTTCATGAGTCCGGGATGAGAATTTGCCGCTTAATTCTTTATGCCCCGCAGCTGCAACCTTAGGAGGCATGGTAAATACATCTACTCCGGCCAGAAGTTCAAGCTGGTTGTAATTCCGCAGACTTGCTGCTATCTGTTTGGTTTGCCATGGGTTCTCNNGATCATATAAGCACCAATTCTGCCAAGGAAAACGTTCACATAGTCGGGTCTGGATACTCTTGTTACAAGTACATTTTCGCGTGCGCTGAATCCAAGCGTGAAATTGATTTTAACTCCTGAATCCTTCAGAAACCTGGCTCCAATCAATCCTTCTGCCGTATACGGAACCTTAATTATAAACTGTTCCGGGCAAATATCATGGAATCTCCTGCCATAGTTTTGAATAGCCTTGATATCATGCGCAGTATCGGTGTGAAGTTCGACACTTACATATCCCCCAAACTTCAAAGCCAGTCTCAGAGCATGTCTGGCATTCAAAATAAATGCTATCTCTTTGACTCTTTCTTCCTGAGGTAGGTCTCGAACAACACTTTTGGCCTCAGAGATAAAAATATCATATATACCTTTTTGTATTTCGTTGTTAAGCAACGAATTATTTGTTGTTAAAGCAACCATCTCGGTGGCCCAGTTTGCTTCGGCTTCCTCCACATCACCTGTGTCGAGCCACAGTTCCGTACCTGTATTAAAAAGTGATTCCCAGAAGGGGTCACTTTTGCCTGTAACATGTTTTTCATTAAGATTCTTCCAAACAAAATCGCTAATTCTGGTATTTATGTCAGCCATGGCTTCAAGTATTGATGTGATATTCAACTATTTCATTTTTTCGATAACATTTACAGGTCATCACCTGTTGGTTGCTGGAAAACTTTAAGTCCGAACTCCTTCATTATCGCCAGCAGATGTTCGACTATTTCGGACTGCAGATTTTCATATGATATAAACTCAATGCTTTTTGTGAAAAGATTAAGTTGTAAATGAAGGCCATTACCTTCAAAAGGACGATGTCTCATAATAATTGCCTGCCCGGTATCAATACCCGGATGTTGCTTCAGATAAGCTTCAGCATAAAATCTGAATATACCGAGATTGGTAAAATGCGAGGAATTAAAGAAAGGAGCCTCCATTGAGTCAGAGACTTTATCAGGGAGAACACTTTGTCTCTCTTTTGAATCGATAAATTCTTTTAATGCCGGGACCTTGCAAAGTCTGTCTTTTAACTCCTTATCAAGGAACCTTACACTCTTCATATCAATGAATATTGATCTCTTAACCTGTCTTATGCCGGCTTCTTCCATCCCCTTCCAGTTCTGAAAAGAATCATTTATCAGCGAATAAGCAGGAACTGTAATTATTGTCTTGTCGAAGTTCTGTACCTTGACAGTATTAAGAGTAATATCAGAAACTATTCCATCCACATCCCGGCGAGGTATTGAAATCCAGTCACCAACTTTCAGCATTTTGTCGGCTGAAAGCTGAATACTTGCAACAAGTCCAAGAAGAGTATCCTTAAAAACAAGTATCAGAACTGCAGCCATAGCTCCAAAACCGGCTACGAGTGTGCTGATATCTTTTTTGAATATTACCGATACAATAATAAAGATGGTAATAATTACGATAAATATCTTTAAAAGCTGAACATATCCTTTTATGTGTCGATGACGTGCAATTGGCAGTGTTTTATAAATTTCATGCCAGGCTTCTATAAATGAGTTAATGACTACCATACCTATAATTAACATATAGATATATGTCAGTTTATGAACCACTATCAGCCATCCGGGGTAGGCTTTCAGGGCCCATACTGCCATGAACCATATTACAAGCGCTGGAGCAAAATGCGATAACCGGGCGAAGACTTTTTGTTCAAGGAAAATATCATCCCATGTGGGAGTGGTTTTTTTGACAATTCTGGTCGCAATCTTAAGGATGATTGCTTTTGCTAAAACATTTGAGATCCAGCTAAAAAATATTACAATGAGTACAAGAGCAATTGTACTCAGAAACGAAGAAAGGCTATAACTTAATCCTGCATCGATAAACAAGTCTTTAAACCATACTGCAGGATCATTCATGAATGGCATATTAGTTTCTTAAATAATTAGTGGCAAAAATAGATAAATTATCAATCCGTCTCAATGAATATTTTTAGCTTTACATCATTCTGATAAAAATAATTTTGCTATGAGAACAATCATTTCATTCATTTTGCTTAGTATTTCCGTCACCTTGTCGGCACAGGAAGGTTTTGATAAATACTTTACCGACAAAGTCTTGAGGTTCGATTTTATGCTTGCCGGAAATAGTGAGAAGACTACTGTTTATCCGGTAGGAATGAAGGAAGAACCATTCTGGGCAGGATCTAAAACGAATCTGATAAATCCTTTTAATTCGGGAAATTTTAAATACGAGGTCTTTGATGTTACCGGGAATACTCTTATTTATTCCAGAGCATTCTGTACGCTTTTCCAGGAGTGGCAGACAACTGCTGAAGCAAAGAGTGTCGAAAGAAGTTTCTATGAAGTGGCTACAATGCCCTACCCCAGAGACAAAGTCAGATTTGTCCTCAGCAAAAGGGAACGGAATGGTTTATTCTCAAAATTGTACGAAACGATTATTGACCCCATCAGTTACTTTATCAGGAAGGAGAATCCGATAAATGTCGCCATTACAAAAATTTACGGCGGAGGTGATCCTCATACCTCTGTCGATCTGGCATTTATTGCCGAAGGATACAAAGCTGATGAAATGGGGAAATTCAGGGAAGACGTTAAAAAGATGGCTGATTATCTTTTTGCTGAAGCTCCATTCAGTGACTATAAGGATAAATTTAATATATGGGCGGTTGAGGCAATATCGCAAGATTCCGGAACTGATGTTCCCGGTGAGAACATCTATGTAAATACAGCATTGAATTCAAGCTTCTATACTTTCGATATCGACCGTTATCTTACTACCCAGGATATCAAAGCTGTAAACGATTTTGCAGCAATTGTCCCTCATGATAATATAGTTGTACTTATAAACAGCGCCAGATACGGCGGAGGGGGCATTTACAATTACTACACCGGAACAACGACGGGACATCTGCTCTCGCCAAGGGTTTTCATTCATGAATTCGGACATGGTTTTGTTGGTCTGGCTGATGAATATTATTCTTCCACCGTAGCTTACGATGAGTTTTACCCCCTGAATGTGGAACCATGGGAACCAAACATAACAACAATGGTCAACTTTGAATCAAAATGGAAGAAGATGATCGCGAAAGATATTCCCCTGCCAACTCCCTCTGAAGAAAAATATAAAGATGTGACCGGACTATTCGAAGGTGGAGGCTATTCTGCAAAAGGAATATACCGCCCGGAGATGGATTGCCGGATGAAAAGCAATGGTTCTAAAGGCTATTGTTCTGTCTGCCGGAATGCAATTAAAGAAATGATCGAATTTTATATAAAATAAAATTTTATTGCAGGGAAAAGTCGCGACTTTTCCCTGCAATAAAAAAAATTGTTATTTGTTCTTTCTGTCAATAAGATAGAACAATACAAGGCTGAGGCCGCCGAATAAAAAGATCATAGACACATAGTCTGAACCGTGCTGCATAACTTCCATCGAATCAAGAATTGAGCCAGCTATAATGCCAACTCCTATTCCCATAAAAAGCATACCGATTTTCAGAGTAAACTTGTTCCAGTTAAGCCAGGAACTTTGAGCTTCTTTCCCGGTGTTGAAAAGACTTGCGTCTGCTCCTTTATCAATGAGTGCCATTCTCTCTTTGTTACGGGTAGTGATATGAACATAATAAATGCCAAACACTGTGGCGAAAAATGCGATAAAAGCAACTAATACTTCCATGACTTTAATTATTAATTATTGGTTAAGAACTCTATTTGCACCTTTAGACTACAGTACCAATAATCAGGTTACAAAAAATGATTAAAAATATTTCTGTTTATTCCCGTAACCATTTAATATCTTTACTCGTCAAACAGACAAAATGGATTATAAAGGTGACATATACTATATTGAGCAGATCCTAGCGGGAAATAGTAATTCCTTTAGCTATATCGTCGACCGGCATAAAGATAAAGCTTATAATCTGGCATTCAGAATATGTGGAAACCATGAAGAGGCTGAAGAACTTGCACAGGATTCATTTTTAAAGGCATACAGGTCACTTAAGAGTTTTAAAATGAAAAGCAGTTTTGCGACCTGGCTCTACAGGATCGTTTATAATACTGCGATATCGCATGTAAGAATTAAGAAAAAAGGAGTTCTTTCACTTGAAGATTTTCCCGCTGATGCCACTGATTTTATCGGGAGCAATACAAGCGATGAGGAAGCTGAAAAGGAATACAGGAGTTCACTTGTCAATTTTGCTCTTCAGAAAATAAATGAAGAAGAACGAGGATTGATAAGTCTCTACTATTATGAGGAGATGAGTGTCGAAGAGATATCGGATGTTATCGGGATAAACAAATCAAATATCAAGGTAAAGCTATTCAGAGCAAGGCAGAAGATACTCGAAATAATTGAAAAAGTTGAAAAGAAAAATCTAATTTATCATGAATAACATGAAAAAAATTAATGATGATCTTCTGAGGCAATATATTAGTCCTGAAAAGATTGAAAAAGCGCCTGAAGGATTTACTTCTAAGGTAATGACACATGTCCAGTTAGAGACAAGGCATTTAATATTGGCTGAGAGATCGTGGAAGAAAAATCTTGTTCCGGCAATTTCGGCTGCCGTTACAATTTTGTTAATTGCCTCAGCTTTTCTGATTCCGGGTAGTCATTCTGATGCATTCTCAAATCCGGTTTTAAGTCTTTTTAAAAATCTTAAGTTCTCGGTGCCTGAGATTAATCTGAACTCAATCTTCCGGCTTACTCTTCCATCGGTTGTGATGTACGTGTTTATCGGAATTATAATACTTACCCTGTTTGACAGAGCCCTTAACAGAATATTTTACAAGGAGAAATAGATTCTAAATCGCCCCCTGGCCGCTTCGCGTCCATCCCCCTAAAGGGGGATAAAACTGGGATATACAGATAATTATGTTCTATTGCAGAAATTAGCCTCCCTTTAGGGGGGTTGGGGGGCAAATTACAGACTTTCGACTTTCGAATTAAGCCCTTTTGCATTAAGAGATCTGCTCATGGCATTAAGCACCTCCACCATCCCTAATTTTATCTCGCAGCTTCCTTTAAAATGAACTATCAGAGCACATTGTTCTGCCTGGACTGCGTCATGGCCGCAAACTTCTACCAACGATTTAATGACATGTTCAAAAGTATTGATATCATCATTATAGAGAATCAATGAACTCGATTCGCTTCCGCTTTTCAGCTTATCATCTTTATGTAGTGTTTTTTCCTTCATTTAGTATTATCAAATAGTTGTCTTGCCGTTTCTATTGAAATCTCTTTTTTCCCAAGCCATGCGACAACCTGGGCTTCACGGTATCCGTTTCTCTTTAAAAGGTCAGCATACTCAGCAGCAGTCTCAAAAGTAATAAATTTCCCAATCAAATAAGCAATTTTTCCATCTTGACCGGTTTGAATATCCAGTCCCCTGTTACCGGCCATTTTCCTGATTCCTTCAACTGCATCGTCTTTGAGAGGCTTCAATGATCTGATTACTTCAACTCTGAAGGTGAGTGTTGGAGGAATAGTGTCGTTTTTAGTCTCAGAAAGAGCTTTATCACTGGTTATAAAAGGTTTCTTCCCCCATTCCTTTTCCAGTAATGCAGCCCTGTCGGGTGAAACAGATTTAATTCCCGACAATGCGACTATAAATGCGTCTTTGAATCCTTTACCTTTCACTGTAGCAAGAGCTTTAGTGGCATCTGAAGATTTGCGAAACATGCCCGCATAATAAATAGTTTTATCCGTTCCTGCAATCTTAAAGCCGTAAACAGGAGTAATACCTTTAAAATAAGCTGGTACAACAGGATTACGGAAGACGGCTATCTGAATACGGTAAATAAGTCCCTCTGGTACCTCAGGATCAATTACTATCCTGGCTTTCGGGTCTGTTACCGGTTTAGCCGATGCATCAAAAACCGCAAAAAATTCAATCTTGGATTTGACAGAAGGAATAACCACTTTAGTTGTATCTGATCTTTTATTTGCTACTTTAACCATTCTGTTATCAGCCGTTCCGGTTGAATCCCTGGCAAGCCTGGTAGCTGGTTTTTCAGTAGTCACTTTTTGTAGTTTGGAAGTATCATGTTGAGGGTTCAGAGCAACCTGAGCTTCGCTGTATTTCTGATCGGCTGATTTCTGAAAAGATACAGCAAGTTTTTCATTTTCAGAAATCCGTACCTTCTGGGCAGATTTTTCAGGATCTGAAAAATTTTCCAATTCTTTTCTCTGCTCTCCGGCAAGTTCAAGAAGTGAATCTGCTTTAAATTGAAATTCAATGGCTTCATTTAATAAAATTTCATAGTTTGCAGGAAGATTCTCTTTTGGGGAAGTCACTTTTTCACCACTTTTTTGAATTGGCTCCTTTATTGCAGGTTTAGTTACAACTTTAACGGAGTCTGTTTTTTCAGCTTTTAAACTTTCGACTGGTTTAATTTCAGAATTTGAAATTTGTCCTTTCTTTTGATTGCATTGCTGTAAAAATTCAGGTACGCCAAGTTCTCTGGCCGCTTTTTTCCCGACCTGGTTTGTGAACAAATTATAAGATTCAACAGCCTCTGTGAATTTTCCCGACATTTGCTGTGCGCGCCCAAGATAAAATAATCCATCAGATGGTAATGTCTTCACGGCACCACCACCCTGAAGAGCCTCTTTTAAAAGGTTTGTTGCCTCACCCGGGTCTTTGTTCAGCTTTACCAGGCAAACGGCTGAGTAGTATTTGTATAACGGATCTTTGGTATAAGTCAGGAGCAGTTCCCTGAATTCCGTGTATGCCTTTTCATAATTCCCTTGTGAAAATGCTTCCAAAGATGACTGGCGGGTAGGTTTCGTCTGAATATTCTGGGAAAAAAGATTTCTAAAAGGTATTCCAATAACCATTAAAAGGCAAAACAAAATTATCTCTTTCTTCAATTTCATACCTGTGCTTTAATTGGCAAATAATTAATTTTCAACACATTACTTTGAAGTTATTATTCTTTGCCAGAAGATTTATGTTAATAACAATTGAATGATTTTTTGCAAATAACAATTCAAACTTCGTAAATTTACCCATAATAACAAAATAAATAACCATGATACAATTAAATGAGGGAATGAAAGCCCCGGGTTTTGAGGGTATCGATCAGAATGGCAAATCTTTAAAACTGAGTGATTTTACAGGGAAAAAGGTAGTTTTATATTTTTATCCAAAAGATAACACACCGGGTTGCACGGCAGAAGCATGCAATCTGCGTGATAATTGGGATTCATTTTTGAACAAAGGTTTTGTAATTATCGGGGTAAGTCCCGACAATGAAAAGTCACATAAGGGTTTTGCCGGTAAATATTCACTTCCTTTTTCTCTTATCGCCGATACTTCAAAAAAAATTCTGAATGATTACGGAGTCTGGGGAGAGAAAAAAATGTACGGGAAGAGCTACATGGGTGTAATCAGAACAACATTTATAATTGATGAAAAAGGGGTAATTGAAAAGATAATCACAAAAGTCGATACTGGCAGTCACACAGAACAGATTTTCGATATTTATAATAAATAAAACCAATTATATGAGCGTAGAAAGAAAAGAAATAAACAAAGAAAAGCTTAAAGCACTTGAGGTTACACTTGGGAAAATTGAGAAGGATTTTGGTAAGGGAACAATAATGAAGTTAGGTGATCATGCCATTGACAACATTCAGGTCATCTCAACAGGTTCAATTGGACTTGATGCTTCTCTGGGTATTGGTGGAATTCCCCGCGGAAGAGTAATAGAGATTTATGGCCCGGAAGCATCCGGAAAAACCACACTTGCCATTCATTGTATAGCCGAAGCACAAAAAAATGGCGGTATAGCAGCAATTATAGATGCAGAACATACATTCGACCGGAATTATGCTGAGAAACTGGGTGTAGATGTTGAAAATCTGCTTATTTCTCAACCTGATAACGGGGAACAGGCTCTCGAAATCACTGATAACCTCATCAGATCAGGAGCATTGGATATAGTTGTTATTGACTCAGTAGCTGCACTTACTCCCAAAGCTGAAATCGAAGGTGAAATGGGTGATTCCAAGATGGGTCTGCAGGCAAGACTGATGTCTCAGGCTCTAAGAAAACTGACAGCAAATATCAATAAAACAAACACATCCTGCGTTTTTATAAATCAGCTCAGGGATAAGATAGGGGTAATATTCGGCAATCCGGAAACTACTACTGGCGGTAATGCTTTGAAGTTTTATGCATCGGTCAGATTAGATATTCGCCGTACAAGCCAGTTGAAAGAAGGTGAAGAAATAATTGGCAGCCGGACAAGGGTCAAAATTGTGAAGAATAAGCTGGCACCACCTTTCAAAAAAGCTGATTTTGATATACTTTACGGCGAAGGGATCTCTCAGCTCGGAGAGATTGTTGACCTGGGAGTCGATTTTGAAATTATTAAGAAAAGCGGGTCCTGGTTCAGCTATGGAGACACCAAACTTGGTCAGGGTCGTGATGCTGTCAAACAGATCCTTAAGGATAATCCGGAGTTGTATGATGAACTGAAGGCTAAAGTATCTGAAGCACTCAGGAAATAATAATTTTTTAAATAATATAAAATCATGAAAAGATATCTTATCCCGGTAATTCTTTTAGCACTGCTTTTTACCTCTTCATGCAAACAAAAACCACCTGTCGCAAAGGAAGCTTTGCCCCAGTTCAATAACCAACTCACTGCTGAAGAGAAAGCAGGTGGAGTAATGACTCCTGAAATAATGTGGAAATTCGGAAGGCTTGGAACGTTTGCACTTTCTCCCGACGGGTCAACCGTTTTATATACAGTTACAAATATAGATCTTCAGAGTGAGGCAAGACGGACAAACATTTTTAAGACAGCATCAAATGGGAGTAATCCCGTACAACTGACCAGCGATGGAGGAAGTTCTCCGCAATGGATCAACAACGGGAAATCTATTGCTTATGTAAATAAAGGGAAATTACGTACTATGAAAGCAGACGGCTCAGAGCAGAAGGAAATTTCAGGCATAAGCGATTTTGAAATTTTCAATATCTCACCTGATGGTAACAGGATATATTTTACAAAGAGAGTCAAATTAGACCAGACCGCTAATGAAAAGCATAAACTTCCTAAAGCAAATGTCAGGATTATCAACGATCTGATGTACAGACACTGGAACTACTGGAGTGATTATTCATACAGCCATATTTTCGTTGCCTCCTTTAACGGAAGCAACGTTTCGGAAGGAAAAGATATTATGGAAGGACAGAGGTTTGAATCACCTACTGCTCCTTACTTCGATGATGGTGAAATTGCGTGGAATCCTGACGGGAAATCAATAGCCTATACGACTAAAAGGCTTTTCGGCAAAGCAGACGCACTAAGCACGAATTCAGATATTTACCTGTACAATATTGAAACTGGTAAAGAAATTAATATAACTGAAGGGAACATGGGATACGACAGATACCCGGTTTTTTCACCCGATGGTTCAAAGATAGCATATCAGAGCATGGAGAGAGATGGGTATGAAGCTGATCTCGACCGGCTGTATGTTTACAATATTAAAGATGGAACCAGAACATGGATATCGAAAGGATGGAATTTTGATATAGCAAATATTACATGGGATGATGAAAGGACTCTCTACTTTATTTGTTCATATCTGGGTACCTCACAGGTATTCAAAACTGACATTGAGGGGAAAGGTGTAACAAAGGTAACTGAAGGAGTCCATAATCTCGGGCCAATCAGTTTAAAGGCAGGAGTATTGGTTTCACAGCTGACTTCAATGTCTATGGCTCCCGAACTTTCCGCAATTGATATGAAGACATGGTCAATTAAACAGATCACTTCTATAAATAAAAATATTTACGATAATATCAGGATGGGTAAGGTTGAGGAGAAATATACCAGAACAAAAGATAAGAAGGATCTTCAGATGTGGGTTATCTATCCTCCTGACTTTGACCCCGCAAAGAAATATCCTGCACTGCTTTTCTGTCATGGAGGTCCGCAGTCCTCTCTGGATCAGTTCTGGAATTACAGGTGGAATATGCAGATGATAGCCGCAAAAGGCTATATAGTATTTGCGCCAAATCGCCGGGGTGTTTCCGGGTTTGGCCAGGAATGGAAAGAACAGATTTCAGGTGATTATGGCGGGAAAAACATTCAGGACTATCTTGATGCAACCGATGCTATGGCAAAAGAAACATACATTGATGCGAAGAGGATGGGTGCAGTGGGGGCAAGTTATGGCGGCTATTCGGTCTTCTACCTTGAAGGCGTTCACCAGGGAAGATTCAAAGCGTTTATTGCCCACTGCGGAGTATTCAATTTCGAAAGCGAGTATGGATCCACCGAGGAGCTATGGTTTCCGGACAAAGATTATGGAGGTCCTTACTGGAAAAATCTGCCAAGCTATAAATTTTCCCCTCATCTTATGGTTGATAAGTGGACAACACCTATACTTATAATTACCGGACAGAATGATTTCAGGATACCATATACTCAGAGTCTGGAGGCATTCACGGCTGCCCAGTTACATGGCGTTCCCAGCAGACTGCTATTCTTCGAGGATGAATGCCATTGGGTTACAAAACCGCAGGATGCTGTGATCTGGCAACGTGAGTTTTTCGAATGGCTTGATAAGTATTTGAAGTAGAAAAAAGAAACCTCCCGCTGATTTCGCAGATAACCGCAGAAAAAATCTGCGCAGATCTGCGAGATCGGCGGGAAATAATAACTAATTCTCTTCTAGTTTATCCAGTACAATTTTTACCTTCTCCTCCATCGGTAGCTCCCCATCGATCCAATGTATTTTAATGCCCCTGCGTTCCATTCCTCTAAACCATGTCATTTGCCTTTTTGCAAACTGATGAATAGCTATTTCAAGATCCCTGACCAATTCCTGGTAAGAAATCTTCCCGGTCAAATATAACGTAATAACCTTATATTCAAGACCATAATAGATCAAAGTTTCTGTGTTTATACCCATTCCAATCAGATTCTTCACTTCGTCTACCATACCAGAATCAAGACGTTGTTTAAGCCTTTCTGAAATCCTTTTCCGCCTGGCATCTCTATCAAACATAATACCGATTAAAAGGGCCCTGACTTTTGGAAATTCGCTGGAATGATATCCCTTGTTCCTGCTGGAATGTTCTATTTCAATTGCCCTGATAACACGCTTCTTGGTGTCTATATCTGTTGTGTTATGAAGGTTTTTAAATGTTAATAAGATCTCTTTGAGTTCCTCCATCGATTTTTTCTCAAGTTCAATTCGAAGTCCACTGTCAGGAGGCACCTCAAACATTTTGTATCCTGTAATTATACTATCTGCATACATTCCTGAGCCGCCGCAAACAACCGGGAATATTTTTCGTTTTTTCAGATCGGAATAAACTTTGTTAAAATCGCGCTGATATTCAAATACATTATATTTATAACCGGGATCAGCAATATCAATTAAATGATAAGGAATGTGAGTTCCATTTACCAGATAATCATCATAGTCCTTCCCAGTGCCCAGATTCATGCCCCTGTAAACCTGACGTGAATCTGCACTGATAATCTCACCTCCTACCCTATTAGCAATGGATGCAGCCAGGGCAGTTTTACCTGATGCAGTGGGCCCGGTAACTACTAATAAGTCGTAGATAGAATTCAGCTCCACGGTCACATTTTTAATCATTTCCGTTGGTAAAGCAATATAACATAAATTTATTTAATTTTGCCGGGCATTAACCCCTGATTTTTCAAAAGATTATGAAAGGTGGCGCTGGAAATATCGTCATTAAGAATAAAAAAGCTTCTCACGATTATGAGTTCCTCGAAAAATTTGAGGCTGGAATTGTACTCTCTGGAACTGAGATAAAATCAATAAGACTCGGGAAAGCAACTCTTGCCGACTCATATTGTTTTTTCAGCAATGGAGAGCTATTTATCAAGGGAATGCACATTTCTGAATACTGGTGGGGAAATCTTAATAATCACGATCCACTCAGGGAGAGAAAACTGCTGCTTACTTCCCGTGAATTAAGAAAAATTGAAAGGAAAATAAACTCGAGCGGACTGACTATCATTGTCATTAAAGTCTTTATCAATAACCGGGGATTGGCAAAAGCAGAAATTGCAATCTCCAAAGGCAGGAAAGAATACGACAAACGTGAAACCCTCAAACGCAAAGATGCTTCAAGAGAGATGGATCGAATGCGGAAGGTCTGATCAGAAGTTCGGGCTCAGCAGATATCTTGAATAGAACTTAACAATATAATCCACAGCTTCATCAGAAGTATCGACAAGTGTAAATATGTCCAGGTTCTCTGTTGAAATATTATGTTCTTCAGCAAGCATTTCCTCTTTCATCCAAGTTATTAAACCACTCCAGTATTTTCTCCCAACCAGTATTATTGGAAACTTTCCGATCTTCCTGGTCTGAATAAGTGTCATTGCCTCAAAGAGTTCATCGAATGTTCCAAAACCACCCGGAAGAACAATAAAACCCTGGGCATATTTCATGAACATAACTTTCCTGATAAAAAAATGATCGAAAGTAATCAGTTTATCAGAATCGATATAAGGATTGGGATGCTGTTCAAATGGAAGATCAATATTTATACCAACGGATTTGCCCTTTCCCCTGGTAGCTCCTTTATTTGCTGCTTCCATAATGCCTGGTCCGCCTCCGGTAATAACTCCATATCCTTTCTGTGTAAGCTTGTAAGCTATGTCCTCTGCCAGTATATAATACTTATTATTAATAGATGTCCTTGCTGAACCAAAAACTGAAACACATGGACCAATTCGTGCAAGTTTTTCAAAACCCTCAACTAATTCAGAGATAATTTTAAACACTCTCCACGAATCTGTTGTATGAATTTCATGCCATGTTTTCTGTTCAAAGGCATCTTTTATAAGATCAGCAGGTTTCTCCATTTTGGTTTGAATATAAATTAGTCGACTCAAATATAATTAAATTCTTATGCCTTAAGTTCTGCTTTAAGGTATTTTCCCGTATAGCTGTCTAAACACTCGGCAAGTTCTTCGGGTGACCCTGAGAATATAATATTACCTCCCGCTTTCCCGCCTTCCTTTCCAAGATCTACAATATAATCAGCCATCTTTACCACATCCAGGTTGTGTTCAATCACAATAATAGTGTTGCCCCTGTCGACAAGTTTATTAAGGACATCCAGCAAAACTCTGACGTCCTCAAAATGCAATCCTGTTGTTGGTTCGTCAAGGATATAAAGTGTTTTACCCGTATCACGTCTGGCCAGTTCAGTGGCCAGTTTGACACGCTGTGCCTCACCGCCTGAGAGTGTTGTTGACTGTTGTCCCAGCTTGATGTAGCCAAGCCCGACATCCTGAAGTGTTTTAATTTTATGATAGATTGACGGTACATTAGCAAAATATTCGACCGCCATATTAATAGTCATTTCAAGAACGTCACTTATTGACTTACCTTTATACTTGACTTCAAGTGTTTCCCGATTATAGCGTTTACCGTTACATTCAGAACAATGAACATAAACATCAGGCAGGAAATTCATTTCGATGGTTTTCATCCCGGCACCTTCACATCCTTCACAACGTCCTCCTTTCACATTAAAAGAGAATCTTCCGGCGCCAAATCCACGTATCTTGGCCTCAGTTGTCTGTTCAAACAGCTTTCGGATATCAGTGAAGACACCGGTATAGGTTGCAGGGTTTGATCTTGGAGTTTTACCAATAGGCGATTGGCTTACCTCAATAACCTTGTCTAGATATTCGAGTCCGGTAATTTCCCTGTATGCCAGGGGTGATTTTCCGGAATTATGAAATTTCTTTGCCAGGGCAGGATGAAGAGTCTGATTAATGAGTGATGATTTGCCGCTTCCTGATACTCCTGTTACACAAATGAGTGTACCAAGAGGCAGCGCAACATCCACATTATTAAGATTATGACCTGAGGCTCCCGAAAGATTCAGAAATTTGCCATTCCCTTTTCTTCTCTCTTCCGGAATGTGGAATTTCTTTTTATTATTAAGATATGAAGAGGTAAGCGTTTCCTGTTTCATCAGTTCTTTCGGATTTCCATGAGCTACGACCAGACCCCCGTGTCGCCCGGCTCCCGGTCCCATATCAATAACATGGTCTGCCGAGAGGATCATCTCCCTGTCGTGTTCCACAACAATGACAGAGTTACCGGCATCCCTGAGTTGTTTCAATGCAGCTATCAACCGCCGGTTATCTCTCTGATGCAGCCCTATACTCGGTTCATCAAGAATATAAAGCACATTGACCAGTCTTGAACCAATCTGTGTGGCCAGCCTTATCCTCTGACTTTCTCCACCCGAGAGAGTTCTTGCACCCCTGTTCATCGAGAGATACTCAAGTCCGACCTCAAGAAGAAAACCAAGACGGGCTCTTATCTCCTTTAAAATCTCCGAAGCGATTAATTTTTGTTTCCCGCTCATTTTCTCCTCTATATTGGACAGGAATAGAGATAACTCTTTTATATCCATAGCGGAGAGTTCTCCAATATTCTTATCCGCTATTCTGAAAAACAATGATTCTTTCTTAAGCCGTGTGCCCTGACATTCGGGGCAAACATTATACTGGACATACTGATCCTTAATTTTTGTTCCGTTTTTCTTGCCGTTTATCGTCTCAACATTCCCGACAAAATTCACAACGCCTTCAAAGGTCAGAAAATAGTTGGAAGTCATCCCAAGAGGAGTATTTGACAACTTCAGCACCTCATCAGACCCGTATAGTATTTTGTTGAGAGCATCCTCAGGAATCTCTTTTATTGGCGTATCCAGTGTAAATCCGTTTTTTTCAGCTATAGCTTCAATCTGCCAGAAAATCCATGTATTTCTGTATTTTCCCAGAGGTTCAATCCCTCCTTTTCTGATGCTAAGCTCCTTGTCAGGGATAAGTTTCTCTTCGTCGATGCTTGATATCTCACCAAGACCGTTACAATGCGGGCATGCTCCCTGTGGTGAGTTAAAAGAAAAAGTATGAGGTGCAGGATCATTATACGATAGCCCGGTGGTCGGACACATCAGGTGCCGGCTGAAATATCTTGGTTCGTTATTTTCGTTATCCAGAACCATCATCACTCCATCACCCTGATCGAGTGACATAAGGATTGAATCATATAGTCTTTTATCCGAAGTATCGCCAACTTTGAACTTATCGACAACTAACTCAATATAATGGGTTTTATACCTGTCGAGCTTCATTCCAGGGGAAAGCTCCCTGATTTCGTTATTAATACGAATATTAAGGAAACCTTTTCGTCTGAGTTGTTCAAAAAGCTCTTTATAATGTCCTTTCCTGCCTTTGACTATTGGCGCAAGAAAAAAAACTTTCTTTCCTGAGAAACGGCTTTTAACAAGATCAAGTATCTGGTCATCTGAATATTTAACCATTTTCTCGCCGGATGCATATGAATATGCTTCGGATGCCCTGGCGTATAAAAGCCTGAGAAAATCATATATCTCGGTAATAGTTCCGACAGTAGAGCGAGGATTTTTATTTGTAGTTTTCTGTTCGATGGATATTACAGGGCTTAAGCCTGTTATCTTATCAACATCGGGGCGTTCCATTCCTCCCAGAAACTGGCGGGCATAAGCTGATAGAGTCTCCATATAGCGCCTCTGGCCTTCGGCATATATTGTATCGAAGGCAAGAGATGATTTTCCGCTTCCGCTTAAACCGGTGATTACAACAAGACTGTTTCGCGGTATTGTAACATCTATATTTTGTAAATTATGGACTCTTGCTCCAAGGACTTTAATCTCCTCATTCATCTTCACTTCTCCTCATCAAAAGGTCAGTTCTCCATTTTCTATTTTTTCGATGTTTCGCATCCCTTCCGAAGGAATCTTAATCAGATATTCTTTCTTAAATTTGGGGGTCAGGAATGGTTTCCTTAGCCAGGGATTCAGGAATTTCAGCATCTTATAATTTGTTGCGAACTTTTCAGCAAAAGCTGAAAAATCGGTAACAGCACTGTCAACTTTTACTTCAGAGAATTTTAGTTCCGGATATAAATCTGTTTTTGAAATCTTAAATCCATAATTCTCCGGATCACTGATAATAAGTTTATATGCTACTGCTCTGAAAATATATCTTGCTGTTTCATCGCTTAATAAAAGATCGTAATAATTATGCTGATGCTGTATCTCTATCTGTTCATCTATAGCGGCTCGTCCACCATCGTATGACGCGGCAGCAAGTGTCCAGTTCCCATATTTTTCATAAGATTTCATAAAATAATCGCATGCGAACTGTGTTGACTTTTCAACATCATATCTTTCGTCAACGACTGTGTTGATCTCCATTCCCTCTTCCTTTCCTGTTTCAGGCATTATCTGCCAGAATCCTGTAGCTCCAGCAGGAGAAACCATGTTACTGTATTCACTTTCGGCAGCTACCAGATATTTGAAATCATCAGGAATGTTGTTTTTTTTCAGAATCTTCTCAATTATCGGAAAGTACCTGTTTGCCCTTTTTATGATCAGGATGGTTGAAGAGTGTCTGTAAGCACTTGTAAGAATTTCACGTTCAAGACTCTCCCTGGTATCAAAGTTGTCGAGAGGCATTTTCTCACCTGCAAATGTCACTTCATCAGGTAATTTAAATGATTTGATATTATAAATTGTATCTATTTGCTGGTGCACCCTCGCATTAGCATTGTCAAATCCTTTACCGCTTTGGGCGATTGAAAGAATGATAATAATTGTTCCGGCCAGAACAAAAGCAGTCAATACCGTTTTCCTTTTAAAATACATCATGATAATTGAAGCCATAAGAAATAAAGTGCAAAGGTAACATTTTTGCACCTGAAAAATAATTTCAGTAAGGGTAAATTAATCAGAGAATAAATGCAAAATGTATTATCCAGAATAGACGATATGCGAGATATAAAAAAGCAGTGCCCGGGAGCAGAGAAAAAAATAGTAGATTATGATTGGGGAGTTTTGAAGTGTTTCAGGTATCAGAATTTATAAGAAACTCCTGAGAATATCCCGAAAGAATAGGGATGAATAAATGAACCTGTTGTTACACTGAACGGATTAAGATAATATCTGAAAGTTGGTTCGAGGTTGAGAGATAATTTACCTGAGAGATTATATTCCATTCCCATCCCCAGGGAGCTGCTTAAAGCAAGTGGATTTAGCCCTTTAGTATCTCCAACCGGGTATTTAGTCCCATCCTTCATAGCATATGCTGAATTATTGACCAATAGATTGTATGACAATCCTCCGATAAGATTTATGCCAATAGTTTTATCTATAATTTTATATCTTAAAATTACAGGCAACTCCAGGTAACTAAGATTCTGTGTCAATGAATTGCTAATATACTGAAGACTTGCTTTTTGGGGGTCAAATACATCATTTGTGTAAGCTGTAAGCACTTTGCCATTACCATATGCGGCAAGGAAAACATCAGGGTTACTTGTATAAACAGTACCACTTGTTGTAGGTACTTCAAAGTTAGGGCCTCCTTTGGAACTGATATATTTCTGAAATCCTGAGAAGGAATAAATTCCATCTACCTTCTGTCCAAGAGAGGAATAATAGAGACCCGATTGAATACTGAATCTTTTACTGATTTTATATGAAAAAGCAACTCCCCCTGAATATGAAAAAAGAGGTTCTTCCGTTGACATAAGTTGACTGGTAAGTTGATCACTCCCCGAATTAATGGTTGAATAGTATGTTGGAGAAGCCATGGCTGCTATAGACCACCTTTTCTCCGGCCTGGTAATAATAGTCTCAGGCAAATATTGCAGATCAGGATATTTAACATTTGCAGAATTTACTGCAAATGTATTAAGAGGCAACAGTATCAGACTATTCGTTATTTCATTTTTAGTTAAATACAGGCCTTTAGTCTCCTGAATATTCAAAATCTGTCCTGGAGAATCGGTCGTTTCCATTTCCTCCCTAATTGAAGCCTGATTATCGGTTACAGTCAGGATACCAGAAGAATTATTAACCGGATTAAATTTCCCCTTTAGCAAATAATGTGGATTATCAATTGGATTATAAAGAACAGGAAGGGAAACCGGTACATTAAGAGCGATTACCGGGGCTGAAGGTTCGAATGAGACTTCGCGGCTCCACCTGTAAGTCAAAAAACTCAATGTCACCAGGACAGTAATGGCAGCAGCAATCTTCAGAAATATATATGGTCTTGATTTTATTTTGACAGCCGAGAGAATGTTTTCACAAACCCCGGGTGGCGGAAGTACTTCGAAATCTTTAAGCCCATTTCTGAAGAGAAGATCTATATTTGCCTCTTTTTCATTCATTTGCGACTTTCTTCTTAATTCCGGTATATGATCCTACTCTTCTCTGAAGGATAACCCTTGCACGGGAAAGATTAGATTTTGAAGTTCCCTCTGTAATATTCACCATCTTACTAATCTCTCTATGCGAATATCCTTCAATTGCGTACAGGTTAAATACCATTCTGTATTTCGTGGGTAATTCTCTTATAATTTCGAGCAGATCATTGGCTTCAAGGCCTGCATAATCCTGATTATCAGGTTCTGCATCCTGCTCCTGTATCGTATCTATATCATCGACACGGTAGAGGTTATGCCTGCTGCGGAATTTTTCAAGCGCTGTATTTACAGTTATCCGGCGCATCCAACCCTCGAAAGAACCTTCATTTTTATAATGCTCAAGGTTTTCAAATATTTTAATAAAACCTTCCTGCAAGATATCTCTGGCCTCTTCATCATTTCCTGAGTACTGCAGACACACTGCATATAACTTAGCAGCATGCCTCCTATACAAAAGTTCCTGATCCCTTCTGTTACCGGTAAGACAACCTTTTATTATTTTTTTTATCTCCGACAAGGTTTATTTCCTGAATGAGAAGATAAAAATATAAAATAATTATCTTAAATGCCAGCATTTATCTAAAGATTGATGGAAATTTTTAAAAAAAGGTTGCGTATGAAGCTGGTGCGTTCATTTCTTTTGCTTGCCCAAAAGAAACGAACCAAAGAAAANNTGCAGCGGCAGCAGCCTCCATTATAGCCTCCGACATTGTAGGATGAGGGTGCACCGACTTAATTATTTCGTGAGCCGTAGTTTCAAGTTTCCTGGCAACAATTATTTCTGAAATCATTTCAGTAACATTTGCACCGATCATGTGTGCACCAAGCAGTTCTCCGTATGCTGCATCAAATATAAGTTTAACAAACCCATCTTTTGCACCTGCTGCGCTGGCTTTCCCGGAAGCAGTAAATGGGAATTTTCCAACTTTGATATCATAACCGGCTTCCCTGGCATCAGATTCTGTAAAACCACATGATGCTATCTCAGGAGT
>PLML01000016.1 GCA_003141525.1 Bacteroidales bacterium | reverse complement strand
GTCCCGGGTACGTCACAGATGCTTTTCGGGAAGAAATTGAATCACTTTAACATTCTTTCTGCCGCAGGGAAAAAACAAACAGCAGAATGGTATAACCGCATTCAGAAGCTGGCAGAGCGAACCCGGTTAGGAATCCCGGTAACCATTGCGTCTGATCCCAGAAACCATTTCAGTAATAATCCGCTTACAAGTGCCATGGCAGGCGACTTTTCACTTTTCCCGGAACCTCTTGGACTCGCTGCCATCGGAGACTCACTTGTGACCAGCCAATTTGCTGACATCGCAAGACAGGAATACATTGCAGCAGGTATACGTATCGCCCTGCATCCGATGGCAGATCTTGCCACTGAACCCCGCTGGGGCAGAATGAACGGCACTTTTGGAGAAGATGCGACACTTTCCGCAAAACTGACAGCAGCATATATTAAAGGATTTCAGGGCGACAGCCTGAGTGCAACTAGCGTAGCCTGCATGACCAAACACTTTTCGGGAGGAGGACCTCAGAAAGAAGGGATAGATCCGCATTTCCCGATAGCCAAGGGACAAATCTACCCGGGGAATAATTTCAAATATCATCTGATTCCATTTGAGGCAGCGTTCAAGGCTGGAACTGCCGAAATAATGCCCTATTATGGAATACCAATGAATCAGACCAGCGAAAATGTCGGTTTTTCTTTTAATAAAGATATAATCACCGGTCTGCTGCGAAATCATTACAAATTTAATGGTGTTGTATGCACTGACTGGGGTCTTATTACAGATATGAAAATTTTTGGCATCATGATTCTTCCTGCCAGGGCCAGAGGAATGGAAAAAGCCAGCGAAAAAGAACGAATGCTGAAAATAATAAATGCCGGAGTTGACCAGTTTGGAGGAGAATCGATCCCTGATATGCTGATTAAGCTTGTTAAAGATGGAAAGGTATCGGAAGCAAGAATCGATTCTTCGGTTCACAGACTTCTTCGGGTTAAATTCATATTAGGCTTATTTGATAATCCGTTCGTCGATGTTGATAAAGCAGAAAGAATTATAGGGAATCCTGAATTCAAAGCAGCCGGTGAACTTGCCCAGAGAAAGTCAATAGTTCTTTTGAAAAACGATCCTGCTGAGAATGGCAAAGTGCTTCCGTTAAGGCAAGGGCTAAAAATATTTATTAAAAACATTGATCCTGTCAAAGCCGGAAAATATTGTACAGTAGTTAAAAATCCGGAACAGGCTGACTTGGCAATAATAAGGATTAATGCTCCTTCACAACATCTTAAAGGAAGCGGTTTGATGGGTCTGTTCATTCATGGAGGAGACCTTGATTTCAAAGAGAAAAAAAAGGCTGAAATCCTTTCGCTTTTGAAAAAGGTGCCAACAATAATTGATATTTACCTCGACAGACCCGCAGTGATTCCTGAAATTGCAGCAGCCTGCAAGGGTCTTCTTGCAGATTTTGGCGCCAATGATGAAGCCGTTCTTGATGTGGTTTTTGGTAAATTTAGTCCCCAGGGTAAGCTTCCTGTCGAAATGCCTTCTTCGATGGAAGCTGTCAGAAACCAGAAGGAAGATGTACCTTATGATTCCGGAAGCCCTTTGTTCCCCTTTGGATTTGGATTACACTACTAAACCTTAACTAATAATTCCTTTCATGAAAACCATCAGTATCTGGCTTGCCCTGATCCTTTTAATCTCAACTAATTGCTCACCGGGAAATAAAAGTCAGAAAAGACAAGCGGGGACACAACAGGAATCTCTCACTAATGATTCACTTCTTACCCTTGTACAGTATCGTACATTTGAGTACTTCTGGGATGGGGCTGAACCTAACTCAGGAATGGCACGTGAACGATTTCATGTTGACGGTGTATATCCTGACAATGACAAGAATGTCATTACAACGGGAGGCAGCGGTTTTGGCCTGATGGCAATCCTGGCAGGAATCGAAAGAGGGTTCATTACAAGAGATGAAGCGTTTACCCGTTATTCCAGGATAATTGAGTTTCTTAAAAAAGCCGACAGGTTTCATGGGGCATGGTCGCATTGGATTTATGGTGAAACCGGAAAAGTAAAACCATTCAGTACAAAAGATGATGGAGCCGATATTGTTGAAACTGCTTACCTTATGCAAGGATTACTTGTTGTCAGGCAGTATTTTATAAACGGATCTGAAAAGGAAAAGTCACTCGCTGAAGAAATTGATAATTTATGGAAAGAGGTCGAGTGGAGCTGGTTCACAAAGGGAGGGGAGAAAGTTATGTACTGGCACTGGTCTCCCAATTATGGATGGGATATGAACTTTGCAGTAACAGGTTATAACGAATGTCTGATACTATATATTTTAGCTGCATCATCACCCACATATCCAATCAGCGCGAAAGTTTATCATGAAGGCTGGGCGCGATCTGGTGCGATTACCACAATCAGCGGCAAATATGGATATGTATTGAATCTAAGTCATAATGAAGCAGAGGAATACGGTGGACCTTTATTCTGGGCTCATTATTCGTATCTGGGATTGGATCCATGGTTCCTGAAGGACAAATATGCAGATTACTGGCAGGAGAATAAAAATCAGACTCTTATTAACTGGAAGTGGTGTTCAATTAATCCTAAGAAATTTAAAGGATACAGTGATTCCTGCTGGGGACTCACTGCCAGTTATTCCATGAATGGTTATGCTGCTCATGCTCCGGGCGAAACAACCGATCTGGGAGTCATCTCCCCAACGGCTGCTTTATCTTCTTTCCCTTACACTCCCGAGCAATCGATGAATGCCTTGAAGCACTTTTATTATAATCTTGGAAACAAGCTTTGGGGCGAATATGGATTCTATGATGCCTTCAGTGAGCAGAATAACTGGTTTCCTCAGAGATACCTGGCAATTGATCAGGGTACTGTTGTTGTAATGATAGAGAATTACAGAACCGGTTTGTTTTGGAACCTGTTCATGTCCGCCGGGGAGATTCAAAATGGATTAAAGATCCTGGGTTTTATATCAGAATAGGAATAAAGTGCACATTTTTTAATTTGATACGATTTACTTAGTATTCAGATCACTAAAAGAGCTTAAATTATTATTCAATTAGATTCTAAAACAAATTTTCTTATATTGAAATTAAAGATTATTTGAATTTTATATTGTTTTATTCTTAAATTTTAATATATTCGCACCGTAATTTTTAAACTAAAACGATTAATTTTAAATAGATCGGAAGTTGTTAAATAAACAAAGTATTAAAAAGGTTAGAAAAATGAAGAACAAAGTTTTAATGGGATTAGCCGCTATCGTAATGGTTGCTTTCCTTTCTAGTTGTGGCAAAGTTCCACAGGCAAAAGTAGATGCTACTAATGCAGCAATCGCAGCTGCACAGACTGCTGAAGCAGCTGTTTATGTACCGGCTGAATTTACAGCTGTACAGGATTCAATGAAAGCTATTAATGCTGCAATTGAAGTTCAGAAATCAAAATTATTTAAGAAATTTGGTCCTATCTCAGTCAAATTGGATGAAACATTAGCCGCAGCAAACAAAGCAGCTGCTGATGCTGCTGTTAAGAAAGAAGAAGTTAAGAAAGAGGTTGAGACATCACTGGCAGCTGTAAAAGCTGTTATTGAAGAAAACAAAACTCTTATGACCAAAGCTCCAAAAGGAAAAGATGAAGCAGCTGCTCTTGTGCAGATTAAAACTGAAATGACTACTATCGAAGCCTCTGTAGCTGAAGCACAGGGTCTTTATGATAAAGGTTCTTTCATGGAAGCAAGCAACAAAGTTAAAGCTGCAAGTGAAAGAGCAAC
>PLML01000149.1 GCA_003141525.1 Bacteroidales bacterium | reverse complement strand
GTAATAAGACGTTAGTGATGAAAAGAATAATTAAATCAATTATTTTACTGCTGATTCCTTTAAGCCTGGCAGGGCAGTTAACCCCTGTTACCAGTCAGTATGTACTTAATCCACTCAGCATAAATCCTGCTTACGCGGGGAATAGAGGAGCATTAAACATTGCAGCTTTTTACAGAGATCAATGGACAGGTATTCCCGGTGCTCCTGTGACTATGACTTTATCAGCGGATGCTCCATTCCTTGATTCAAAACTTGGACTGGGATTTATGATAATCAATGATAAGATCGGGGTGACAAAGGAAACTAATTTTCTTACAAATTATTCGTATAAAATTAATATGAATAAAGGAGACCTTTCATTTGGTCTTGGTGCGGGATTAATGACTACAAATACTAACTGGTCGGATCTTGTTGTGCTTGATCCGGGAGATGAAAATTTTCTTACCAATTCCCGGGTCTTCATTGTACCTGACTTTACCTTCGGAGTTTACTATTCAAACAAGAATTACTTTACCGGTATATCCGTTCCCAGATTGTTAGGATATAAATTTAATTTTGACAAGAATAAATATACACTCCTGTTTAATCCCGGGCAATACAATTATTTATTAAATGTGGGCTATGTATATACCTTAAATCAAAAAATAAAGCTATTTCCTTCAACTCTTGTCACAATTTCTCCGGGAGAAAAGTTACTTGTAGATTTAAATGCGTATGTCAGTTTAAATGACAGGATATGGGCTGGTGCTTCTTATCGGAATGGTCGATCTTTAGGGGTTTTGTGTCAATTTGCCATAAATAATCAATTTAGGGTTGCTTATACCTACGATTTTGATTTTGGTACTTTAGGTCATTATAGTAATGGTTCGCATGAAATTATGCTCAGATATGAATTTCATTATAAGATTAATGCAATTAGTCCATTGAATTTTTAGGAATTGCAGACTGGAATTTTCTGAAGACAGAATTAATTTTGCCACTGAAAGTTTTGGCATATTTATATTTAGTACAATAAATGTAATTTTAACTTTAAGTGCTCATGGGACAAATTAGTAAAGTAATTGAATTATGATACGTAAATTGGTTATAGTAATTTTGGTTGTATTATTTCCACAATTAGTTTTGGGGCAATCTGAAACATATACTATTAAAAAAGCCTCTTTCAGTTCGGATAAATATGATGAATTTTCTCCAATTTATTTTAAAAATGGGCTGGTCTTTTGTTCTAACCGGAATCTCGGCTTATCATATCACTCAACATCCGAGAATAAAGGACTTTTTAAAATCTATTATATTGATACTACCAGAAAGGCAGAATGGGAAAGTGCAAAGTTGTTTTCCAAAAACCTTACAACTATCTTAAACGATGGCCCCGTAACTTTTAACAGTTCAAGAGACACCATTTACTATTCCAGGAATCAGGACGTCAGCAGCAAATTAAGTAATATCTCTGGTCCAAGGAATAAACTGGGCATTTTTTCGGCAGTTTTGATTGCAGGTCAGTGGACAAAAGTACGGGAACTGAGGATAAATAATGAATGGTATAATGTAACTACTCCGTGTCTTTCTCCTGACGGGAAAAAATTATTTTTTGCTTCCGATAAACCTGGAGGTTTCGGAGGTTCAGATCTTTATTATAGTGAATGGAAAAACAATCGTTGGGAAGATCCCGTAAATTTAGGTCCTGTCATTAATACCAAGGGAAATGAATCTTATCCGTTTATTAATCCCTCAGGAGAACTTTTCTTTTCATCCGACGGACACCCGGGTCATGGAGGAAAGGATATTTTCTTTTCAATTTTTTCTGATTCGACCTGGCTTACCCCTGTTTGCCTGGATGCACCTATTAATTCAGAGTTTGATGATTTCGGAATAGTTACAGATACTCTGATGACTGAAGGATATTTCTCAAGTAATAGGGATAAATCAATTGATATTTATCATTTCAGGACAAATTCTCCCCAAGTTCTTTATACTGACATCCAGAAAGAAAATCAGTATTGTTTCACGCTTAATGACAGCGGAGCTATAGTAATAGATACTTTAAACCTTAAATATATCTGGGATTTTGGAGACGGGGAAAAAGCTACAGGGGCAAAAGTCAACCATTGTTTCCCTGGAAGAGGGAAATATTCTGTCAAACTTGATGTTATTGAAAAATCCACAGGGAAGTTATTTTTTTCGAAATTAGCTTATACAATTGAAATCAATGATTATAAGCAACCATTTATTAATTCTCCTGATTTTGTTGTTAAAGGTGATCCTGTGAGTTTTGATGGACTAAGATCTAACATTCCCGGATTTAAAATATTAAGTTATTCCTGGGATTTCAGAGACGGTAACAAATCATCAGGTGAAAGAGTTAAGCATGTATTCAAAGAAAAAGGAGAATATATTGTCAATATGGAATTGATCTTAAAATCAATTTTGACTAGTCATACTCATAAAACTGGTGTTTCAAAGAAAATTGTGGTACTTAATGATAAACAGGAAAGAGAATCGCGTCTGGCTAATATGGTTTCAGTTATAAGTTCGCTACCTGATATAGAAAAATATGAGAATAATAAGATAGAAACCCAATATTCAGAAGAATCGGAATTCAGGAAGGATGCAGTTTTTAATGTTGAATTAATTTCATCCAAGACTAAAATTGGAATTAATAGTTGGACCTTCCGGAATGTTCCAAAAAAATACATGATAACTGAAAAATTTATTCCTGAAGACAGTACATATAGTTATATTGTTGACCAACAAATGACCCTAATGGCAACGTACCCTGCGTACAGGGAGCTGTTTGCACTTGGATTTAAAAATGTCAGAATAAAAATATTTGTCCTTACAGAGCCAGCTGAAAAAGAGCTTCATAATCTTATAAGAATAAATGGAGCTTATGCAGATTCTTATTTCGATACGTCAGACAGACTTACTTCGAATGCTTATATTATGCTTGACCAGATAGTAAAACTAATGAACAAGTATCCTTCTATAAAGCTCGAAGTTGCAGTTCACTCCGATAATACAGGTTCTCCTCAAGCTAGCCTGACATTGACTCAATTGCATGCACGTTTATTGGTTAGCTATCTAGTTAATAGGGGTATAAATGCAAAAAGACTGGTTGCAACAGGATTTGGCGGATCTAAACCCATAGCACCAAATTTTCTGGATAAAGACAGAATGTTAAACCGTCGTATAGATTTTATCCTTATAAATTAGAAATCAGGGGATCTCATCTAAAAAACGATTAAACCTCTATTTATTCTAATAGAGGATCAAAATAGCCCAATAATAAATTATTGCAAGGGTTTCCCGAATTGTCTTTAAAAATCTGTTTATCCTTGAATTGTTGTAATTGTAATCTGGAAGTGATACGATCCCTATCTGGTACCTCTTATTAAGTATTCTTTTATAGGTCATCCAGGTTCGCCTTGTATGCATTCCCAGGCTTATAATATTTATTCCTTTAACATCTATATCTGCTGTCCGAAGCCAATCACGGAAAGCTAAAGCACTTGTCAGTGTTCTGTTTATATTTACTTTTTTGCCAGGAAGAGCTATAATTAAACCGGAATCTATACCCATTGCCAATAACTTATTCCTGGCTAATTCAGCATTCGAATTAAAATTATTGATGATCCTATTAGTTCGATCGAGTTTTATAACGGCATATTCTGAGTTGTTTAGATATGGAATGATTATTTTATGATCAATAGAGATCTCTTTTACAAAAAGATTGCGGTCTCCAAATTCACCCCAATAGTCATTATCGAATTGCACCATAATAGAATCAATGTTATCTAGAGATCCATTCCATCGGCTGCTAAATTTTTTCTTCTTTTTTTCAGCATAAAAATCAGCTATAAGAGAATCATTAACAAACAAGTTAAAATGAGCTCGATTATTCCCTCCAAGCGCACTAAAAGCATCGACTTCAATTGAATGTGTACCATATTCACTTAATCCAGAGAACTTACCTTTAGGATAAAAAATAAGGTAACCGTTGCTTGAAACCTCATAGTATTCGATAGCTGATCTCAGACCTGTGGTAATGATATATTCATATCCGTTTTTTCGAATATCTTCATATGCCTTTTCAAGAGCAAAATCAGGCAGCCATCCTTCGACGATTAATACATTTGCTTTAACCTCTTCTGATTTTGAAAGATAGGTTGAGAGATAGTTGGATACAGGATTAAAAAATATGTACCCCACAATGAGACTAGAAATAAAAATGAAAATTGTTACAAAGAATCTTTTTTTTCTCATGGCATTTTTATCATAATGATATCAATTTATCAGAATATGGGCTTAAAAAATGAAAGCTTAATTTATATTGGTTTCAAAGTAGTTAAGGTATTGATTCATCAGTCATAATGACTATGTAAAATTCATAATTTTTTCTTAATTAATCATTCCAATTATTTTATTAACGTATTAAGATTAGAATTTATTTAACATTTGGGGTACTAACTTACAGTAAACCTTAGAAATTATTTTGATGGCATGCAAATACAAATTATTTTGGTTAAATGTCGGCCATAATTACAATATAATCTTAGTTTTTACGTATTATCTATAAGATCCGTTATCCTCTACAATTTTCTTAAAACTGTATTTTATCACTAGTTTTTGACAGTTAATCAAAATATTATTGCAAATACAAAAAAATGTCCTTTATTTGTTTCATTAAATAAGTTAATATATCAACGTTGGAGAATTTTGAATCTGATAAATGTTTTAGTCTGAGAATTGATTTTAATATTTTATAATACTTAAGTTTTTTAATAATTAATTAATTATGATCATTATGAAAAGAATAGTACCACTTTTAGTCTTAGTTGGCTTCTTAATTGGTATTGCAGTAATGGATAGCTGCAAAAAAGAGCCAGTGATACCGACGTTAACAACCAGCGCTATAACGAATATTACAGTAAACTCTGGTACCAGTGGCGGTGTAATCACAAAAGATGGTGGAGCAGCAGTAACAGAACGAGGTGTATGCTGGGGCACTACTTCAAGTCCGACTATTTCAGGTTCACATACGTCTGATGCTAATGGTGTCGGAAGTTTTACAAGCAATCTGACAGGGCTGACTCCTAATACTCTTTATCATGTGAGAGCTTACGCGACCAACAAGGTTGGTACTGCATATGGAAATGAGGTTACATTTACGACAACTCCGATTGTAGTTCCTACTGTTACAACCACTATAGTTTCTTCAATTACTTTAACAACAGCAGTTTCAGGTGGAAATATCACTTCTGATGGAAATGGAGCCATTACGGCAAGAGGTGTTTGTTGGGCAACAACTTCAACCCCGACCACTACCAATTCTTTAACAACCGACTCGACTGGAACCGGAAGTTTCATAAGCAATCTTACAGGATTACTGCCGGCTACCACATACTATGTACGTGCTTATGCTACCAACAGTGCCGGTACTGCATATGGAAATGAGGTTTCATTTACTACCACACTGGGTGCTCCGACAAATATATCAGCAACAGCAGGAAATGCCCAAGCCACGGTAACTTTTACAGCACCAGGCGGTGGATTGGCGATAACGGGATACACGGTAACTTCAAGTCCTGGTGGTATTACTGGGACGGGTTCCGCAAGCCCAATTACAGTAACAGGTCTTACTAATGGGACTGCTTATACTTTTACTGTAATTGCCACAAATGCCAATGGCAATAGTTCTCCAAGTTCTGCTTCAAATTCAGTAATCCCATCAACGGTTCCGGGTGCACCAACAATAGGTACAGCTACAGCAGGAAATGCTCAGGCTACAGTGACATTTACAGCGCCAGGTAGTAATGGTGGCTCAGTGATAACAGGATATACTGTAACTTCAATTCCAGGTGGTCTTACAGCAACGGGTACAGCAAGCCCTATAACTGTAACAGGTCTTACTAATGCAATTGCTTATACTTTTACAGTAGTTGCCACAAATGCCAATGGTAACAGTTTGGCAAGCTCTGCTTCAAATTCAGTAACGCCTTCATCAGTTCCAGGTGCACCAACAATAGGTACAGCTACAAAAGGAAATGCTCAGGCTACGGTAACATTTACAGCACCAGCCAGTAATGGTGGCTCTGCAATAACCGGATACACTGTAACTTCAAGTCCGGGGGGTTTGACAGGCACTGGTTCTGCAAGCCCAATTACAGTAACAGGTCTTACTAATGGAACTGCTTATACCTTTACAGTAATTGCCACAAATGCCAATG
>PLML01000225.1 GCA_003141525.1 Bacteroidales bacterium | reverse complement strand
CTTCCCAGCCTTCCCCCACGGGGGAAGGAGCACTATGTAAAGCCTTTCCCCTTTGGGGGAAACGGGAAAGGGGGTAAAATGCAATAAAATGGAAGTGCCTAGAGATTAACATTATAAAACTAATATTATTTTGTTTGTAACTTCTTATTATTGATTACTGATTGTCATTTTAAATGTTGCTGCTCTGAAAACGTTGTAACAACACAGCAATAATGATAATCAATCCTTTAATAACCTGCTGTGAATAGGCCGGAATGTTAATCAGGTTCATTATATTACCAATCATCCCCAGAATCAAAACTCCCAGTAGCGTATTTATAGCTGAACCTTTACCACCACCTAAACTGGCACCACCGATTACCACGGCAGCTATCACATCCAGTTCCATCCCAACGCCCATAACAGGGGAACCAACTGCAGTTCTTGCTGTTGTTATAATACCGGCAACGGCTGACAGACCGCCTGCAATAGCATATACACTGAACTTATATATTGAAACGTTTATTCCTGATAACCTTACGGCCTCTTCATTGCTGCCAATAGCTATTATTATGCGTCCGAAAACATTATACTTCAGCAAAACGGCTGTGATGGCAAAAACTAAAAACAATATCAGCGTGGGATTGGGAATACCCATGGAATTACCGCTCCCAAAGTCAGTCAAAGCAGAAGCTTTGTCATCAACCAGAATGGGAGCTCCTTTTGAAAAAATAAAAGCAAGTCCTCTGACAATAGACATAAGTGCCAGCGTTGCAATAAACGGAGCCAGCTTATGAACTGAAACCAGATAACCTGATACACTTCCTACAAGGAGTCCGCAAGCCAGAGATGCCAGTATTGCTAAAGGCAAAGACATAGTATGTGTAAATAAGGCACATAAAAGGCCAACCATGGCAACAATTGAACCTACAGAAAGATCTATGCCTCCTGTCAGGATTACAAGTAACATACCCATGCTGATGATGCCGACCGGTGTAACCTGCCTTACAAGATTAAATAAGTTGTTAGAGGTAAAAAACACATCTGAAACAATAGCCGATACCACGAGCATAATAAGGAAAATAAATGCCGTATTATATTTTACAAAAAATTGTAAATATCTTTTTAAACTGGCTGTAATTTTCATTTTTAATATGATGTTAATTGGCACCTATCGACAAACGTAAGATCTCTTCTTCGGAAAAATCCTTTTTTCCCAGTTCTCCCTGAATAATACCTTTCCGCATGACAAGTATCCGGTCGCATATTCCCATTAATTCTGAAGATTCGGAAGAAACCACAAGTATGGCTAACCCTTTACCCGAAAGTTCATTAATAAGATTGTATATCTCCACCTTGGCTCCTACGTCAACACCACGAGTTGGCTCATCTATAATCATCACACTGCACTCCCTGTTAAGCCATTTTGCCAATGCGACTTTTTGTTGATTTCCTCCACTTAGCTTGCTCACTTCCTGATTTTCATTTTCCGTTTTGATAGTCAGCAAGCGAATCAGTTCAATGGCATTATTCCTCTCTTTTTTTGCTTTGATAAAGCCAAAAGGATTTGAAATCCCATTCAAATCAGTCAAACTGATATTCTGCTTTATACTTAACGGAAGAATCACTCCATGCTGCTTTCTGTCCTCCGGCACCATGCCGATCCCCAGCATTAGCGCTTTCCGGGGAGAAGCGATTTTATGTTCCTTTCCAAACAGAAATATTTTCCCTTTTTTCAGTTTATCAGCACCAAAAATGGCTCTTACTGTTTCAGTCCGGCCACTTCCAACCAGACCGGCAATACCGACTATCTCCCCTGCTTTTAAGTCAAATGAAACACTTTTTACCTTATCAGCCGGATAAATGTCAATAGCACTTAGTGCTTCTTCTCCAATAATTGAATTACGCACAGGATACATAGCGTCAATCGATCTTCCTAACATCAGTCTGATTATCGAATCCCTGTCGGTCTCAGATACCCTTAAACTTTCGCTGGATGTTCCGTCTTTAAGCACAGTCACCCGGTCAGCAATCTGAAAAATCTCACTCAGGTGGTGCGAAATATAAATGATAGCGACGCCTTCTTTTTTAAGCCTGTCCAGAGTATTGAAAAGCTTTTGAATTTCCTGCGGTCCCAACACTGCAGAAGGCTCATCCAGAATCAGTACCTTGACATTCTCCGATAATGCTTTTGCAATTTCAATTATCTGCTGTTCTGCTATACTCAGATCACCGGCTCTTAGCGACGGATCAATGCTGAAACCAATACTATGAATGATTTCTTCAGCCTTTTTCTTTATTTTGCCCCACCTCATCCAGTATCCTGTTGCACCCAATTGATTTAAAAATATATTTTCGGCAACTGATAAAGCCGGAACGAGTGAAAATTCCTGATAAATTATACCAATTCCCATTTTCTTGCTGTCGTGAGTATTCCGGATCTGGACTTCTGAACCATCCAAAAAAATCTGACCACTGTCTTTTGTATATGCTCCTGAAAGAATTTTCATCAGAGTTGATTTACCTGCTCCATTTTCTCCGATAAGGGCATGGATTTCTCCAGGCATGACTTTTAAAGTAACTGACTTTAAAGCAGTGATCCCGCCGAATGATTTTGAAATATTTATTAATTCAACCCTGTTCATCCTGTATCTGCTGTTTTCTTTAAAAAATCGCTTTTGGATCATAATACTGGTCAACATTATCTTTTGTTATCAGCACTGCAGGTGTAAAGATCACTTTTTCAATTTGCTTTTCCCCATTCAAATATTTAACTACGGCATCAACAACCAGCCTTGCTAACTCCTTCGGACTGTTAAGAGCTGTAGCACCAAATTTTCCTTCCTTTATCAATTCATAAGCTTCTTTTTGTCCGTCGAATCCAACCACGGTTATATTTGCTGCTTTCCCTGATTCATTTATTGTTTTCAGGGCACCCATCCCCATTGCATCATTTTCAGCTACCAGCAAATTAATATCAGGGTTTGCTACCAGAATATCTTCCATGGCTTTTAGTCCCCCGTTGTTTGTCCAGTTGCCCCAGCCTTGTGATACGATTGTAAGGTCAACATATCCCCGGGTCATTAATTGTGCTTCTGAAAAACCGCGTATGAATCCGAGCCGTTTTTCCTTTCCTACCCGGTTGCCCTGACTGCCACTGATCAGTGCTGCTTTTATTTTTGTTTTGCCCAATTTATTCACAATCCATTCTCCTATTAGTTCCCCGTTACCCATGTTGTTTGCCTGAACAGATGTGATATAATTAGCAGCAGGATCTATAGCACTGTCTACTATAAAGACAGGGATACCTGATTTGACGGCGGCATTTACAGCCGGTACCAGAGCTTTATGGTCAAGAGGGTTAAGTATTAATACATTTACACCGGCCGCAATCAGATCTTCCATCGATGTGATTTGTTTGATAATATCGTCCTGCCCGTCTGCCGAGACGAATTTCATCCCATATCCTTCCGAATACTTTTGAACATATTGTGTAAGAACAACATAGAAAGGGGCATTAAGCGACGGAGTACAATAGCCGATTTTAATCTTTGTCAGATCAACTTTATTTTTTACTGCCGTTGTATCGGTACTGAGTTTCCCGGGTTTTTCTGAATGAGGTTTTGTGTTGCAACCTGTTAGCCCAAAGAATATTACACTGATAAAAGGAAGAATCAAATATCGCTTTATACAGGCGATGGCTTCTTTTTTTGATTGTTGTCTTTGCATCTAAGTCATTTTTAGAATTCCTTACAATCTTACTACTTTGAATTTGATATTCAGAAAACAAAACAATAAATTTGATTGAATAAAATTAATAGAAAAATGGATCCAAATGCACAAACAATAAATCCTCCTCTTCCAGGAAGGGTGACTTCAATAGATTTCTTTCGTGGTTTCACTATGTTCCTTTTAGCGGGGGAAGCCACCGAACTATATGGTCAGCTGGAGAAATCTCA
>PLML01000111.1 GCA_003141525.1 Bacteroidales bacterium | reverse complement strand
CATACTCCTTCCAGTGCCTTGAGCTCTGAGGCTACATAAAAATTTCCAAATGAATCCCAGCCAATATAAAGAGGTACAATGCCAATATGATCCCGGGCAATGAAATAGCAATCCCTGGCCCTGTCGTATAATGCAAATGCGAAAATTCCATTCAATTCTTCAATAAAAAACGGACCCTTCTCCTTGTAAAGAGGAAGGATCACTTCACAATCGGAGTGAGTCTGAAAATCGTAAGAGTTTTCATAACGTTTTCTTATTTCCTGATGATTATATATCTCACCGTTTACTGCAAGAATGAGGTTGCCATCCTTACTGTATAAGGGTTGTTTGCCCGATTGAGGATCAACAATTGATAACCTCTCATGAGCAAGTATGGCCTTTTCGCAATAAAATATTCCAGACCAGTCGGGACCACGATGTCTTACCTTCTTTGACATTTTGAGGACAGTCGCCCTTAATTCCATATGATTGACTTTCAGATCAAATACACCTACAATTCCACACATACAAATATGTTTAACAATTACTAACTCACTTATACGTTTAAATTCTCAAGGTGCAAAGCTAATAAAATTTTAGTAATCATTATTTAAATTGATATTATTTATGGCAAATATTGCAATTTAATTAAGAAAATAAATATATTAAGTAAATGAATTATATAAAATGCTTCTATTTGTTAAATATTATTAATATAACAAAAATCTTCTTTTAGGCTATTGATCTTCATGAAATAAGCCAAATGTGTTGCTTATATATTAAAATTCAACTGTTAAAAACTCTTAATTATTATGTTGAGAAATCTAAAATATCAGTTCTTTAAACTTATTAAACGCGGTTTTCATATCTTGCGATCTCTTTTTAAAAAGGACGTTATCAGGATGTTTGGTTAAAGAATATGTTATTACAAGATAAAAAAAGAACATTAATAGTCGCTGGCATTGTTTTGGTTTTTTCAATTGTACTGTTTTGGTGGTTGTTAACAGGTCAACCATTAAATATCATTGAAAGAATTCCGGGAATGGATGATCGTCCCAAAATGGAAGTAAAGTCAGATACAGTTATTATAGGTCAATTTTTTGATACTCTTGCAGAAATGGATGCAATGGTTGCAGGTGACTGGCCCAGGTTCAGGGGAACTGACCTGGATAATATCAGTAAGGACACAACGCTGCTTGCCGAATCGTGGGATACTTCAGGGCCAGCCATTTTGTGGAGAACCACTCTCGGCGAAGGATATGCAGGTCCGGCTGTTCATAATGGACGTGTATATCTTCTTGATTATAATGAAAGAAAGAAAGCCGATGCTCTCAGATGTTTTTCGCTATCTTCAGGTAAAGAATTATGGAGACGATGGTATTATGTCGATCTGAAACGGAATCATGGATATTCCAGAACCATTCCGTCAGTGACTGATAAATATCTTGTTACAATAGGGCCCCGATCGCATGTTATGTGTGTTGAACCGCTTACCGGTATAATGTTGTGGTCAATCGATCTTGAGAAAGAGTTTGGTATTCCGGGGACGGAGAAAGGAAGAATTACTCCGGATTTTTATACGGGTCAATGTCCTTTGATTGATAATGATGTAGCTGTAATTGCCCCTGGCGGAAAAGCACTTATGATAGGTGTAGATTGTGCATCCGGAAAAATAATCTGGCAAACACCCAACCCTGATTCACTCCGGATGTCTCATGGTTCGATAATGCCAATGGTCATTCATGGGAAAAAAATGTATGTTTATAACGCTATTGGCGGAGTTTGTGGAATCTCAGCAGAGAAGGCTGATATTGGAACGTTAATGTGGAAGACGACCGAGTGGAGTCCGGCAACAACAGCGGCTTCTCCCCTCTTTCTCGGAAATAACGAAATAGCGGTCTTTGGAAGTTATGGTGCAGGCGGTGCCCGGATTATAATCAATATTACCGCAGCGGGATATTCAGCAACAATAAGAGAACAACATAAGGCTACAAATGGGCTTGCAAGTGATCAGCAGACACCTGTAATCGTTGGAAACTATATCTGGAGCGTTTTACCCGAGAATGCCGGAGCTTTAAAGAAACAGCTAGTCTGTTATAAAAAATCGGATCTGCTGACAGCTGTCTGGTCGAGTGGCAAAGAAAACAGATTTGGCCGCGGACTTGGTCCATACATTGTAAGCGGAGATAAATTATATCTTCTGGATGATGATGGAAAACTTTACTTTTATAAAATCCAGGATAACAAAGTCACGTTAATTGCAAGTCATAAAGTTATAAAAGGAACTGAGGCCTGGGGACCACTGGCAATTGCAGGTAAGTACCTCATTATGAGGGATTCAAGAAATTTACTTTGTCTTAATATTGGTAAATGAGAAGAAGATGAAGAAGAACATAATAACAATTTTGTCAGTTTTGATCATACTCGTTTTTATCGGGTATATGATCTTTGATTCTATTAAACCTGCTGTTTCTGGTAAAAATGAAATCAAAAATGCAGAAATTCAGGAAATGACTGATGCCTGGAAGATTTCAAATGAATTAAAAGTAAATGAAGGTTCACTCAAAGCAGTAACTGTCACCAAAGATGGGAAAATATATCTCGGTGGCGATTCGTTTGTATCATGTTATGATAAAGACCTTAAACTCATATGGAATGTGAAAACTCCTTCGGTGATTACTTCACTTTCGAACTTCGGTGACACCATTTATGCTTCAACAATAGAACAGATACTTGTTATGAATACTGCTGGCAGGATATTGAATGAATGGGGCCCCTTTGAGGATAGCTGCATAATTACATCCGTAAGCGCAAACAGAAAATTTGTTGTCTTTGCAGATGCAGGAAATAAAATGGTTTTTATTCTCGACAAAGGTGGTGAAGTCAAAAAACTGGTTGGCCAGAAGAATTCAGGAGAATTTATTATCCCAAGTCCCTATTTTGATGTAGCCCTCGATAATGACGATAATCTGTTCGTAGCAAATACCGGAAACCACCGGATTGAAACCCGGACCATTGATGGTACCTTAAAAAGCTACTTTGGCGAAGCCGGAACTTCTCCCGAAAGATTCTGCGGTTGTTGCGCTCCTCCTCATTTTGCACTTATACCTGAAGGATTCATAACAGCCGAAAAGGGAATTAACAGGATTAAGATTTTAAATAAAAAGGGTGAATTTGTTGAGTTCGTTAATTCAAAAAATAACTTTATTAAGTCGGTTCCTCTGGACCTTGCTTCCGCTGACGGGATAACAATTTATGGCGCCTACCCGGCTGAATCCAAACTTTATGTATTTAACAGGAAATAGAATAATAGAAATACAACTAAAACGATAAGATTGCTTCGCTTCGCTCGCAATGACCCTGCAAGTAAGATGATTATAGGCTCAACGAGAAACGCGAAACGAGTAACAAGCAACGAGCAACAAGTAACAAAAACATGACCAGAAATGAATTATTAAAAAAACTAGGAAGGTACATTCTTCTGATATTGATTGCCATAATTGCCATTTCTCTCGGGAAAAAGATTGAAGGCGGAAATGAATGTTCAGCCTGTCCTGGAAAAGGGATTTGCAACGGGAAAACCGACTGTAATAAATATTAATTGCAGTAACCATGAGAGAGGGTAAGAATAAATATCAGTCAAGGAGGGATTTTGTAAAAACTGCGGGTAAACTGATTATTACGGCACCACTGGTTATCATTCCGGTATTTCTTATAAAAAAGACTTCAATATCAGGTTATGTCTGGCAGATAGATCCTTTCAAATGCACTCAGTGTGGTCAGTGCAAGACTAACTGTGTGCTTACTCCATCGGCATCAAAATGCGTACATGCCTTCCGTATGTGTGGTTATTGCGACCTCTGCGGAGGTTATCTTCGTCAGGGGGTAAAAACAATAAGCACAGGAGCAGAAAACCAGTTATGTCCAACCGGAGCAATAACCAGAAAATTTGTTGAAGAGCCTTATTTTGAATATACAATAAATGAAGAAATATGTGATGGCTGTGCAAAATGTGTTAAGGGATGCGGCGATTTTGGAAATGGATCGCTTTATATGCAGATCAGACATGATCGGTGCTTAAACTGCAATCAATGTTCGATTGCACGTTCCTGTCCTTCAAATGCGATATCCAGGATACCTGTGAGCATTGCATATTTACCAAAAGATAAAAGATAAAGGATAATTGCGCAACTCATTGATGAAAAAAGTTCTTCCATATATAATATTTGTTTTGCTTTTGTTCTGGCATATGGTTCTTTTTGCCCAGGACCGGTTTCCACGACCTGAGTTTGAATCGGGGCATGTTTATCCGACAAACCAGATGCCGCTCCCCAGGGCACCGGGATGGGAATATTTTGATGTTCTGGTATTGACCGGTGCTTTGATAGTTACAACCTGGCTGGCACTGAAAAAGCGTTCGCGGCAGGGATTAATCTGGATGTCGGTCTTTTCTCTGGCATATTTTGGCTTTTACAGGCAAGGTTGTATCTGTGCCGTCGGATCAGTTCAGAATGTATCGCTCGCACTTTTTAATTCCGGATATTCAATTCCTCTAACAGCTCTCTTGTTTTTTATTATTCCCCTTCTTTTTGCACTTGCTTACGGAAGAGTATTTTGTGCAGGAGTTTGTCCTCTCGGAGCTATTCAGGATCTTACAGGCTTTAAACCTGTCAGGCTTCCAAAATCTGTTGAAATAATTCTGGCCTTTGTACCTTTCATTTATCTTGGGATTGCTATCTTATTCGCTTCCACTGATAGTCAGTTTCTTATATGCAGGTACGATCCTTTTGTCGGGATATTCAGGCTGGATGCGCCTTATACAATGATCATCTTCGGAGCACTGTTACTTGTAGCCGGAATATTTGTCAACCGACCATATTGCAGGTTTCTCTGCCCCTATGGTGTCCTTTTGAATATTTTTTCAAGGTTTGCAGGAAAACACCTGACAATAACACCTGCTGAATGCACAAATTGCAGGCTTTGCGAAGAGGTTTGCACGTATGATGCAATAATTCCATCAAATATGGATCAAAAATGGGAAGAGCCTGAAAGATCAAGAAAACGATTTATTCTTTATCTACTTCTTGTTCCATTGTTTGCTGTTGCAGGAGCATTTTTATTTTACAACCTCGCTCCCGCTTTATCGGGGGTAAATAATACTGTAAGGCTTGCAAGAGAGATCAGAACCGAGAAGAAAAGCGGTTTGGAATCTGAGTTAAAAGACGTTGTAGCCTTCAAAGAATCAGGTAAAACAGAATCAGATTTATTTTCAGAGGAAGGGTTAATAATCGGGAGATTCAGAAACGGTTCACCATGGGCCGGAGCATTCCTGGGAATATCCTTCGGAATAGGTATGATCTCACTCACAATAAGAACTAAAAGAAATGAATATAAACCCCATCAGGGGAAGTGTTATAGTTGCGGGAGATGCTTTAAGTTTTGTCCAATAAAAGTGAAAGATTAGATGAAGATTATATTTACTGGAAAAGATATCAATATTCTGAAAGTTGTAAGTCAGATTTCCGGAGGATTTGCCCTTATTGTCGCAATGACCATGATCTTCAGTCTTGTGCAGTTAAAAACAGTCAATCCATTAGATAATCCGGTATTGTTGTCAGTCAAGGAGCAATATGACAGGGATCCGTCAAATGCTGAGAAGGCAGAGCAGGTACGGGCAATGGATCTGATGGCAAGAAAGGCTTACTTCACTTCAAGATGGCAGGTTGAAACTGGCTCATATCTCCTGATTGCAGGTGTGATTATCTTCATTATTTGTCAGCTGATTATTGCGCAGAATGAAAAAACTAATCCCGTTCTCACTGGTTCAAAACCAGATGCATTATTAAGACAGGAGAAAAACAGAAGATACCTGATCTCAGCTGTTGCAGTTATTTTTATTTCAGCATTTGCTGCGTCTTTTTTCTTGCGTGCTGATCTTCCGGATATCTCGGGAAAATCATCAGGGTCATCGAAGAAAGAGGCAGGCAGCAATGAAGAGGCACCAAAACCTGATAAGATAAACTGGCCCTCTTTTCGCGGCCAGGATAGCCGGGGAATTGCAGGGGGCTCAGGATATCCAGCCGAGTGGGACGCTGCAGGTGGAAAGAATATTGGCTGGAAAACTGAGGTACCAAAAAAGGGAAAAAGCTCTCCTGTTATCTGGGACGATAAGATTTTTATTACAGGAGCACAGGAAAGGACATGTGATGTTTATTGCATTGATAAAAAAACGGGAAAAATACTTTGGACCGGATCTGCTTCCGATATACCGGGAGAACCTGCAGTATTGCCGAAAACGGATCCTGATGCAGGACTTGCTGTATCTACAGTAGCTACAAACGGCAAGGTTGTATGTGCAGTTTTTTCAAATGGAAATCTTGTCTGTTTCGATATGGATGGAAAACGGAAATGGGCGCAAAACATAGGTGTTCCTGAAAACAGCTATGGTTATGCATCTTCCCTGGTGATTTATAAAAATGTTCTGCTTGTTCAGTTCGACAGCAATATAAAGATATCGCTTATGGGATTTGATATTGAAACAGGAAACCGGAAGTGGGAAACCCTTAGACATGGCCACGCTGTATGGTCATCTCCTGTTTTAGCTTATTTCGCCGGAAAACCAGAACTCATAATAAACGGAAATCCGTACGTAAGTGGTTATGATCCATCATCAGGTAAAGAACTTTGGGAAGTAGAATGCATGAGTGGTGATGTTGCACCATCAGTTGCAGTAAACAGTACAATGACCTATGCTGTAACTGATTATGCTAAGCTTGTGGCAATTAAGCCGGCCAACGGAGTCTCGATAATTTGGGAAGACAACACCTACACTCCTGATGTTTCAAGCCCGGTTGCTAACGATCAGTTTTTATTTGTCTCAACAGGAAACGGAGATGTTGCATGCTATAACGCCTTAAAAGGAGATACATTATGGACACATTATTTTCAGAATCCTTTTTATGCCTCACCTATTATTGTTGATGATATGATTTATCTTCTGGACAGAAACGGTATAATGCACATTGTAAAGGCAGGATCTAAATTCAGTCTTATTGCTGAATCACCCCTGGGTGAAGCTGCTGATTGCACACCAGCCTTTTCGGACAAGAAAATTTACATAAGAGGAAAGAAAAACCTTTATTGTATATCGAAGAATTGAGTACAGCTGAATCATCAATATTGACCAATAGCTGCGGATGTGAGCAGATATCTCTGAAGGATATTGTTTCTGTAGTGGATGAAGTTGTCTCATTAACAGGCAGAGATCCCGAGAATGTTATTTTAATATTACAGGAGGTCCAAAAAAGACTTAACTGGCTACCATCAGAAGCGCTTAAATATATCTGCAAAATAACTGATATAACTCCGGGGCAAATCTCAGGCGTATCAACATTTTATACTCAGTTCAGGCATCTTCCGGTAGGAAGACATACAATAAAAATTTGTTCAGGAACAGCCTGTCATGTAAAGGGAAGCCCTTTGATATCAGATGCATTCAAAAGGGTTCTTAGAATTGATAATACGAGAAATGCTTCACCCGATAACCTATTTTCAATTGAAGAGGTGGCCTGTCTCGGATGTTGCACTTTAGCACCGGTTGTTCAGATTGACAACAAAACATATGGTCATGTTAAGCCAACCCAGGTAGATGATATAATTCATGATTTCCTGAATTCACGCGATCAAATCAATAGTTCACCTGAATCAGATATGAATGATGATATTGATGCCGAGATCAGGATCGGCATTGGGTCATGTTGCGTCGCCGGAGGCAGTAAGGAGATTCTTTCAGAGATAAATAGAATTAAAGAAAGGTATAATCTCAACATAAGGTTAAAACCGGTTGGTTGTGTGGGAGTATGTAACCAGACACCTTTGATGGAAATAGTTACAAAAGAAAATATTCATTCCAGATACACAAATGTCAGTAAACTTCAGGTTGAAGAGATACTTCTTAAACATGTAAAACCCAGGAGATTAAATAAAAGAATAAAAAGTAACATTAATGATTTGGTAGATACGTTCCGCTCTGAAGATAAGCTTTCAGGACAGGTCAATATTCCGATTGAATTAAGAGAAAAATATCTTAATAATTTTCTGAATCATCAGGTACATATTGCCACAAAGAACAGTGGCATTCTTTCTCCTGAATCATATGAAGAGTATTGTTTGTCCGGTGGTTTTGAAGCACTTTATAAATGTATTAAAGAGTCAGACCGGGAAGCAATTATCAAAATAATAATTGAGAGCGGATTAAGAGGACGGGGTGGCGCCGGATTTCCTACAGGTAAGAAATGGGGAATTTCACTTCAGGCATCAGGTACTCCTAAATATGTTGTCTGCAATGGTGATGAAGGAGACCCAGGCGCATTTATGGACAGGATGCTTCTTGAATCATTTCCTTTCAGGGTTATTGAGGGGATGATCATTGCCGGGTATTCAACAGGCGCCAGTGAAGGTATTTTTTATATCAGGGCTGAATATCCACTTGCAGTGACAAGGGTCAGGAAGGCCATTAAACTCTGCTATGATAATGGAGTGTTAGGCAGTAATATATATAGTAGCAATTTTTCTTTTAATATAAGGATATTTGAAGGAGCCGGAGCATTTGTCTGTGGGGAGGAAACTGCATTGATTTCCTCACTCGAAGGCAAGCGGGGTACTCCACATCTGAGGCCTCCCTACCCTGCTGTTAAAGGTTATAGGGGTCAGCCTACACTGGTTAATAACGTTGAAACCCTTGCATTGGTAGCCTGGATAATTACCAACGGAGCACAAGCGCTCAGATCTGTCGGAACTGAGAAGAGCAAGGGGACAAAAGTCTTTGCCCTTGCAGGAAAGATTTCCAAAGGTGGACTTATTGAAGTTCCGATGGGCATAACAATTCGCGAAATAGTGGAAAACATAGGTGATGGTGTAGCAGAAGGCAACACATTCAAGGCTGTTCAGATAGGAGGTCCTTCCGGCGGTTGTATTCCTGCAAGTAAAGCAGATATAAAGATTGATTATGAGGAGCTTACAAAGCTTGGTGCAATGATGGGTTCAGGTGGAATGGTAGTGCTTGACAATACAGATTGCATGGTCGATATGGCGAAATATTTTCTGACCTTCACTCACAAACAATCATGCGGTAAATGTACATTTTGCAGAATTGGAACGAGACATATGCTTGATATTATTACAGGTTTAACTGAAGGTAAAGCAACACCTGACGATATTAACGAACTTGAAACTCTTTGCAAATTGGTAAAAGATGGCAGTTTATGCGGACTTGGGAAAACAGCTCCAAATCCTGTTCTCACAGGTTTGATGTATTTCAGAGAGGAGTATGAAGAACATACCAGAGGAATATGCAGAGCCAACAAATGCAGGGATCTCATAAGATATAGAGTCAACGACAATTGTACAGGATGCACAATATGTGCACAGGAGTGTCCTGTAAAAGCAATTCCTTTCAAACCTTATGAAAAACATGAGATAGACCAATTGATATGTACAAAATGTGATAATTGCAGAATTGTTTGTCCTGAAAAGGCGATTGAGATAATTAATATAAATGGTCATGCTGAGGATAAATAATAAAGATTTTGAAGTCACTGACGGATTAACCATTCTGAATGTTGCAAATGGTGCCGGAATAATTATCCCTTCTCTTTGTCATAATGAACGACTCTCTCATTATACTTCATGTATGGTTTGTCTGGTTAAGGATAATAGAAATGGAAATTTTTTGCCGGCATGTTCCGCTTTTGTCCAGGACGGTATGGACATTGATTGCTCCTCAGAAGAGGTTATCAACCTCAGACGGAAAGCTATTGAACTTCTATTATCAGAACATCGTGCTGAGTGCGAAGCTCCCTGCAGAGTTGTTTGTCCCGGAGGATATAATATTCCTCTTATGAACAGGCTATTAAGCGTAAAGGATTTCGAAGGTGCAATAAAGCTTTCATCATCACAGATTCAGTCATCCGGATTAATCTGTACAGACTGTAAGGGATATTGTGAGAATGCATGCCGTCGGAAAAAAGTAGATGAACCTGTCTCAATAAGAAACATGCAAATGTTTATTTTTCAACAAATTAAACAAGAAAATGTAGCTCTTAATCTTCACAACATTTCACTTCATGAGAACAAAACAAAACCAGAAAAATCATCAAAACGATTTACATCTCATATAGGCCGACTTGAGGAAGGTGAATTAAAAGAATGGCTGAAAGAATGTTCTGACGAAATAAAACGGGTAAGGGAAATATCCGATTCAGAATCTGCTGCCATGGAGTCTGAAAGCTGCATGCACTGCGATTGCCGTGCCGCTGACAATTGCAAACTCCGGGATATTGCTGAAGATTTTTCTATGAAGGATCCAAGAGTTAAGCTTGTAAATTCACCAATTAAAAAAAAGATAAATGTAAATACAGGATTGATATTTGAAAATGCAAAATGTATAAAATGTGGTCTCTGTGTAAGGCTTTGTGAGGATTCAAAAGATGAACCTGCTCTATGTTTTATTAACAGGGGATTTGTCAGCGTCATTTCTGAACCTCTTACGGAAGATTTTAATAATATCCTTAAATTAAAGACAAAAGAGGTTATAGAAATTTGTCCTACTGGGGCATTAAGTATGTTTAAGCCCCCTGTCCCGCTGAAGGGGGACTTCCCCCTGAAGGGGGATTAATTGAGTGCTATTCAATGGTTAATTTTTTCACCACAAAGGAACACTAAGTTAGCCACGAAGGAACTCAAAGAAATGGAGCACTATAATTAAGTTCGTTATTGTCATGTTTAATTTTTATTAATGAATCACTTTTTCACTATATCACTTCTATTTCTAATGATTTCAAGTTCAGATGCTCAGGATAGTTCTGCTGAATGGCCATTATTCAGAGGCAAATCTGACCTTGCCGGCAGAATTGAATCTGAACTTCCATCCTCACCCAAACTTTTATGGAGCCTAAAAACCGGTGCAACAACAAACTCATCTCCTGTTATAAGTGAGGGAATTGTTTATTTCGGTAATGATAAAGGATCCCTTATTGCCGTGAGTCCCGATGGCAGGGTAAAGTGGAAATATGAGGCTGGATCATCAATAGATGCTGCTCCAATGGTGTTTGGTAATAAAGTTATTTTTGGCGCTGGCGATGGGATTTTGAGAGCTGTTGATAAGGTTTCCGGTAAATTAATCTGGTCTTATACCACTGATAACCAGATTGCAGGTTCAGCAAATGTATGGGTTGCAGGTAATAAAGCCGGGATTGTCGCTGGAAGCTATGATTATTTTCTGCATTGCGTAAGTCCTGAAACAGGTAAAGTTATGTGGAAAGTCGAAACCGAAAATTACATAAACGGGACACCTGCCATACTAAACGGGAAAATTGTATTTGGCGGATGTGATGGAATGATTAGGGTTGTAGATCCCTTAACGGGTAGACAGAAAGATACAATAAATATTGGAGTTTATATTGCTTCCTCCCCTGCCCTTAATCTTAATATGGCATATTTTGGAGATTACGACGGCACAAAATACTGTGTAAATATTAGCACAAAGAAAATTGTATGGAAGATTCAGGGAAATGAGGATTCGGGAGCAATTTTGGCTATTCCTGCAATCAGAAATAATTCAGTTGTAATTGGAAGTGAAGATAAATATCTATATTGTTACAACTCTTCCGATGGAAAACTGTTATGGAAATACCGCACGAACGGAAGAATAACAGGCTCTGCGGTGTTAACATCAACGAAAGTTCTCTTTACAGGTATGGACGGATTTATATATATGCTGGGATTGGCAGATGGAAAAAAGCTATGGAGTTTCAATGCCGGAACTCCGGTAGGTAGTTCTCCGGCAGTGATAAATGGTAAATTTTTCATCCTGACTGAAGACGGACGGTTACTTGCATTTGGTGAAAGAAAACAATAAAATAAATGAAGATTGTTTATCTGATAACAGGTTCGGGAGGTTCATTTTATTGCGGCAACTGTTACCGTGATATGATTTACCTCAGGGCTATTCGGAAAGTTCCCGGAATAAAGGCTTCAGCAATACCTTTATATCTTCCTCCCGACGGAACAACCATTGAAACCGGTCTGGATAAAAACGTTTTTTTCGGTGCAATTTCTATGTACCTCCGTGAAAAGGTACCTTTTCTCAGGAATATGCCGGTGTTCATGGATAAATTGTTTGATTCTGCACCAATGCTGAAAATGGCAGCCCGCAGGGCCGGAACAACCAGAACAGAAGGGCTTGAAGAAATGACGCTGAATATGATCAGGGGAGAAAAGGCCTTTCCTGAAAAGGAGCTTCAAAGACTGGTTGATTATCTTGCCAAAGACGGGAAACCAGATATTATTCACCTTTCAAATGCTCTGATAATAGGACTGGCCCAACGGATTAAGAAAAAATTGGATGTAAAAATTGTATGCTCTCTTTTGAATGAAGATGACTGGATTAATGAAATGGCAGAACCTTATCAGTCAGGAGCCTGGAAACTTATATCGAAAGAAGCGTCCAATGTTGATGCCTTTTTAACTCCCAGTAATTACTACAAGGAGTTGTTCATCTCCAAGACAGGGATATCAGGTGGCAATTTTCATGTTGTACCACTTGGATTTGATCCGGGCGACCTGGCAAAAATTGAAAAAAGATCCAATTGGCCTTCTATTGGATATTTTTGCCGGATAAATTCTCAGAACGGCTTCGACAAGCTTGTAGATGCGTTTATTGAGCTTAATAAAGGCAACAATTTGCCCGGACTTACTCTTCATGTATCCGGGGGGTACACGGGTGATGATAAACCATTTATTGCCGATCAACTCCGAAAAATAAAAGCGAACGGGTTGAAAAATTATATCAGAATATATTCTGAGTTTCAGGGTGACAGCAAACAGGAGTTTTTCAGCAATATAGATGTAATTAGCGTACCTGTAAGAAAACATGACGGTTACGGATTATACATACTTGAAGCAAATTCAGCAGGAGTTCCTGTCGTTCAGCCTGCAACCGGAGCATTTCCGGAAATCGTTGGAAGAACCTCAGGAGGAATTACTTATACACCTGACAGCGTTTCTGAGTTAGCTGAGAATCTTCTGAAATTATTAAAGGATAATGATTTACGTTCCAAGCTCGGAAAACAGGGGAAAGAAAAGGTCTTAACTGAACTCTCACTGGAAAAAATGTCCGAAGGCTTATCTAAAGTATACTATACTTTATAATATGCTCAATATCAATAATATTTCAAAGTCATTCATTCAGCGAGGTTTAGTACTTGATAATCTCTGTCTTGAAGTGGATGAAGGAGAAACAGTTGCCATTATGGGACCTTCCGGTTCGGGAAAAACAACTCTTATGAATATTATAGGTTTGCTTGATAAACCTGATAAAGGAGACATTATTTTCAAAGGAGCTTCCATAGCAAATTTTACAGAGGATGAGTCTGCAGATTACAGAAACCTGAATATTGGTTTTGTTTTCCAGGAGCATCTGCTGTTGCCATATCTTACTGTATCAGAGAATATACAGGTGCCTTTACTTGCATCAAAACATTCACAGAAAGAACTTTATGATAAAGAACAGTATTTGAAAGGTTTAATGGAAAAAGCCGGCATATACGGTCTTAAAGACAAGTATCCGTTTCGAATCTCAGGTGGAGAAGCTCAGCGGGTTGCACTGATAAGAGCTCTGGCTAATAACCCGTCAATTCTTCTTGCTGACGAACCAACCGGATCTCTTGATGCAAAGAATGCTGAAAATCTCGGAGAACTTCTACTCTCTATGAACAGAGAATTTGCTATAACACTTATTCTGGCAACCCATTCATCTGACCTTGCAAACAAAATGTCAAAGATTTTGCATCTGCAGGAAGGTAAATTAATTGTATGAATTTTACTGAAAATAACTGATCATAATGCCTGGTAGGTTCCAGATAATCATCCAATCACTTAAATTTTATAAAAAGCCGGTTTTGTATCAGTTTCTTATAATTGTACTACTGTGTGCTGTAATAACCGGATCATTGCTGACTGGAAAATCTGTTAAGGAGAGTCTAAAAAAATCTGCCTCAGAGCGTCTGGGAAATACTGGCATTCTTATTAGTTCAGGAATCAGATACTTTGATTCTGAACTTATTCAAAGAATGAAAGATAGTTCCCGTTTATTATGTACAGGGATACTTGAAATGAACGGTTATTGTCAGAGTATGAATTCGCAAAAAGGGGCATTCAATACGAATATTTATGGCGTCAACAAAGATTTTTTTCTTTTTCACGGACACAATCCATTGGTTATTAAAAGTGGAGAAGCGTCTGTTAATAAACGGCTTGCAGATTATCTTGGGATTAAGCCGGGTGACGACATTATTTTAAGATTCAAAGACATAAGCGACATACCTTCGGATGCGCCATTTGCATCTGGCGGAGGTACTGGAAGGTCATTGGTAATGAGGGTAGGAACAATTCTTGAACCAACTCAAACCGGAAACTTTTCCTTGTCAATCAGTCAGATAACACCAATGAATATCTTCATGAACCTGTCGGATATAGAAGAGAATCAAAGCAAAAGTCTTAAAATAAACAGGCTGCTAATCAATAGAGACAACATCAATTCATTAGCACAAATAACTGCCGATTTAAAACATTCTTTGACGCCAGGCGATATTGGACTGAGGCTTAGGGCAGTGAAGAAGACAGGAGAATATGAATTTATTTCTGACAGGATTTTTATAGATGAATCAACTTTAAAAGAGATTAGTAACTTGTTGCCAGCCTCTGCTCCTGTTATAACGTACCTTGGCAACAGGTTTGATGCACACACCAGGTCCACTCCCTATTCATTTGTTTCAGCACTGCCTTCTTCACTATATCCCGGGATTGCTGCCGGCAATGGAATGATAATAAACAGATGGATGGCAAATGATCTTTTAGTTCGGGAAGGTGACACTATTAAAATGTACTGGTACTCACCTGATTCATTAAATAAACTTATTGAAAAAAGCAGCGGTTTTATTGTTAAGCATATTGTTGATATAGAATACATATGGGCAGATTCTCTTCTGATGCCTGATTTTCCAGGAATCTCAGGAAAAGAGTCCTGTTCTGAATGGGATGCCGGTGTACCCATAAAAATGCATAAGATTCGCGATAAAGATGAAGATTACTGGAATAGATACAGAGGTACACCTAAAGCATTTATCAGCTACGAGAAGGGTAAGGAGTTGTGGGGCAATAATTTCGGGCCGGCAACAGCTATTCGTTATCCTGCCGGGGCGAACAAAAAGGATATTGAAGACAGACTTAATGGATCGCTTGATCCTGGAAAAATGGGTTTCAGCATAACAGATCTGTTGCAGGAGTCTGTTAAAGCAGCAGATGAGAGTGTTGATTTCGGTACTTTGTTCCTGAGCCTGGGTTTTTTCCTAATTCTGGCTTCACTCGTTTTGCTATCATTCGCTGCCTCTTCATATTTTAATACTAAAAGCAAACATATTAATACTCTTTTTGCCCTGGGTTTTAAAAACAGATGGATTACACAACTATTATTTTTCGAATCCGGATTGATAAGTATTGCCGGATGCTCAGCTGGGGTATTTGCAGGCTATCTGGTTAATATTTTTATTACCAGGGCCCTGAATACTGTTTGGAACGGAGCTGTTCAAACTGATACACTTGATACATACTTTAATCTTTTACCAATAATTTCAGGATTCTTCTTAACATTCCTGACGATTATGATATTTACCCTGGTAAAGGTAAAACGTTTCCTTAATGGTTTGAATAAGAGAGGAAAAGAAATTTATAATACTCCTTCTGCCATCCAGAATATATTTATGTTGGTTATCTCTTCTGTAGTAACAATTTCATTATTTGTACTTTCATTATTATTAAGAAGCCATCAACTCTCCTTCTCGTTTGCCACCGGAATGGTACTTTTATTGACTTTAGTGTTTTTATGGAGGCAGTACTATATCGGCAGATTTATTGATAATTCAGGCAGAATCAAAAACAGAAAACAGTTATCGCATCTCTACTACTCTCTCAATCCTTCTGATGCTGTAACTCCAATTCTTTTTATAGCAGCAGGTATTTTTACTGTCTTTGTCACCGGTGCAAACAGGATGAGTTTTGGGGAAAAACAAAATATACGTTCTGGTGGTACTGGAGGATATTTACTATGGTGCGAAAACACTATCCCTGTAAAAGAAGATCTTAATACAGAATCCGGTAGAAAATCAGCTGGACTTGACAACGATCAACTTTCAGAGATGAGTTTTGTCCAGATGAAAAAATCTTCCGGCAACGACGCCAGCTGTCTGAATCTTAATCATATAACTGTTCCTACGATTCTGGGAGTTGATCCTGAGGATTTTATAACTAAAAAGTCTTTTTCTTTCTCAAAAGTACCTGCTTCTGATAGTATTAAGAATCCCTGGGAATATTTAAATCTCGCATCGGCAAATAATACAATTTATGGTATTGCTGATCAGACTGTCCTTGATTGGGGACTAAAACTTAAAAGAGGTGATACTTTAGTCCTGAGAGCTGAGAATGGGCGGAAAGTGAATATTATTATTGCCACCGGATTACATTCATCTGTTTTTCAGGGTTATGTATTGATTGGAAAGAAAAATTTCGAAAAGTTCTATCCTTCTGTTTCCGGAAGCCAGGTGCTGCTTGTTGATGGGAACAGTATGTCGACTGATTTGTACAAAAGTTCTTTGAATGAGAGGCTGGAAAATTACGGGGTAAATATTGAAAAAACATCTGACCGACTTGCGTCATTTTATAAAGTTACCAATACATATCTCTCAGTATTTGAAGTCTTTGGAGCATTTGGAATGATAATCGGCGTTGCCGGACTTGGATTTGTACTAATACGTAACTATAACGCCCGAACACAAGAATTTGCTCTGATGCTGGCTGCAGGTTTTCATGTGAAAAACATCAGAGGCATGATCCTTTCTGACCAGGAGATAATACTATTTGCAGGTGTTTCAACAGGCATTATATCTGCTCTTGTTGCAACTATCCCGTCAATTATTAACAGCCCTGGCATACCATGGTTGGTTATAATTCTGATGATTCTCGCGATAATGATCACGGGTTTAGTTGCCATGTTTCTTTCTGTGAGATCAGTAACAAAGGATTCACTAATTGCCAGTCTGAAAAAAGAATAGAAGAAGGTTATTTTTTCCCTACTGCCACAAGATATTTTTGAGTTCTGAAAATAATCATTCCGTCAGTAATTGCAGGAGCTGTCATACAGATGTCATTCATAGGTATTTCACCAAGAAGTTTAAATTCATCACCGTCCTTGATAATATAAACAGTTCCCTCCTCGTCAACTATATATATTTTCCCATCCGACGCGACCGGGGACGCAATAAAACTTTTTGTTTTCCCAAGTTTTGCATTATATATCTCCTTACCGGTAAGAGGATCGAGACATATTAAAGATCCATTCCAGTTAACATTATACAGATGATTTTTATAAAGCAGCAAAGTATGCATATATGAGCCACCGCGTGGCAGACTCCATTTTATGAATTCATTGGATGTTTCAGATTCCTTAAGGGTAATGTCGCCCACAGCATTTGTTTTGACTGCGATTATTGGCGAACTTTTCCCGTGTGCACTGTTGAAATAAATCATATCGTTTCCAACTATCGGTGTTGGTATCTGAATATCACCGCCACCCGACATTTTCCAGATTTCTTTTCCTGTTTCGAAATCATATCCGCCGCGGTTCTTATAACCGTTGAGTGCGACATATGTTTTGCCTGCATTTGTATATATGTTTGGAGTACACCAACCGGGGTATTCATCCCTTTGTGTTTTCCAGAGTTCTTTTCCTGTTTTGACATCGTATGCAGCAACAAAGGAGTTCTCCAGTACATCACACTGGATTATCAGAACACCATTGTAAATGACCGGAGAACTGGCAAATTCCCATTCGGCCGATTTTACCATGAAAAAGACTGATTTAAGTAAACCGAAGTTTTTCTGCCACTGCAGCTTTCCATTCATATCGTAACAAAAGAGACCCTCTGAACCGAAAAAAGCGACAACATATTTGCCATCGGTAGCAACTGATGTGTTTGCATGAGTGGATTTAGGATGACGTTTCATCTTAGGTATTCCCTTAAAAGATGTCCTCTCCCAGATGAATTTGCCTGTATATTTATCAATACAGAATACCTTCCATTCATGAACTGATGAATCGCTCACCGGTGTGATATCTCCATATATCCCGGGCTTAAATCCCTCCCTGTCGGTCTGACTTATAGCACTGGTTATGAATACTTTATTGTCCCAGATTACAGGACTTGATAGCCCAAGCCCCGGTATATTTATCTTCCACCTTACATTGAGCATCTTATTGAAGTCAAATGATTCAGGAAGATTCGCATTATCTAAAACACCTGATGATAATTTTCCACGATAAGCAGTCCACTGCCTGTCGGGATTAACCTGACAGGAAACATTATTAATTAAAAAAACTAAAAAAGAGACTATAAATAAGAGAGCCAGATTTTTTTTCATTGGTTTAAGTATAAGAAATATCAATTATTTGTTTCCAACAGCAATAAGGTATTTCTGAGTTCTGAAGAATATCATACCATCAGTAATTGCAGGAGCGGTCAGACATATGTCATTCATTGGTATTTCCGCGAGCTGTTTGAATGAAATACCGTCCTGAATAATATACACTGAGCCTTGTTCATCAACTATGTACAGTTTACCATCGGAGGCAACCGGAGAAGCTATAAAACTTTGGGTATTCCCAAGTTTCGCGTGATAGATCTCTTTTCCTGTACCGGCTTCATAGCAGACAATGGTGCCATTCCAGTTAACGTTATAAACATGATCCCGGTAAACAAGTAATGTATGGATATATGAGCCACCACGTGGTATGCTCCATTTCACATATTCATTAAGAACACCGGTCGGCTTAAGTGTAATATCGCCTGTAGCATTTGTTTTAATAGCAAATATTGGTGAATCATGGCCGTGTGCGCTGTTGAAGTAGATAAGATCTTTGCCAATGACCGGAGTCGGAATCGGGACATCGCCCCCACCCGACATTCGCCAAATTTCTTTTCCCGTTTCAAAATCATATCCGCCACGATTTTTGAAGCCATTGACAGCGATTCGGATTTTATCTCCGTCTTTATAAATATTTGGTGTACACCACCCGGGATATTCGTCTCTAATGGTTTTCCATAATTCATTTCCTGTCTTCAGATCAAAGGCAGCTAAAAATGAATTTTCAAGAACGTCGCATTGAACGATCACTACACCATTATATATTATAGGTGAACTGCCAAACTCCCATTCGGCGGCAACGTAATCATACGCTACAGATTTTAGCACTCCAAAATTCTTTTTCCAGACAAGCTTTCCTTCATAATCATAGCAATACAAACCTTCAGATCCGAAAAACGCAACAGCATATTTTCCATCAGTCGCTACTGAAGAATTGGCATGTGTAGATTTAGGATGACGCTTTATTTTAGGAATGCCTGTATATGCTGTTCTTTCCCAAATTATTTTTCCCGAATTTTTATCAATGCAGAAAACTTTCCAGTCGTGCACCGAGCTGTCAGCTACAGGCATACCCTCTCCATATATGCCGGTTTTGATCCCTTGCCTGTCTGAGTTGCTTACCGCCGTAGTGATAAATAATTTATCGCCCCATATAACAGGACTTGAAAGACCCAAGCCGGATATTTCGGTTTTCCATCTTACATTAATCATCTTATTAAAGTCAAATGATTCGGGAAGGTTTGCATTATCAAGAACTCCTGATGCCAAATACCCTCTATATCCGGGCCATTGACGCTCTGGTATTATCTGACCGTTAATAGCGAGTGAAATAGTAAATAATGCAATATTTGTCCCGGTCGACAGAAGATTGAATCTCATACTTTTATCAGGAATAGCAGATTTCGGATTATTTTTTATTGTTTAGCTTCCCGTTATTCATCCACAGGGTAATTCTGCCCATCCTGTCATAAGGAGGATAAGCATGCATGTCACCAGTAACAAAATCGGTTAAGCCGTCATTATTGAAATCAGCTGATTCAAGTGTTAGTATGTGGGTTGGAGAACTGGCAATATTGTGAAGGACAAATTTCATATTACCGATATTCTCCAGCCATATAAAACTCTGAGATTCAGGTTTATCCCATAAATTAAAGGCACTTACACAAAATATATCCAGATCACCGTCATTATCTATGTCAACAGGCCTGGCATTATATGCTCCGATAAAGTCGCAGATTCTATGGAATTCAAAATTCCAGTTCCCTTTGTTTTCAAGCCACTGTATTCCATGCCAAGGCCGACCTTGCGGAGGTATATAATCAAAAGCGTCGCCATTTGTATATAAGATGTCGTCGTCACCATCCTTGTCCAGATCGCAAACGTAAATCCCGCTGGAGCCAAAATCTTCATTACTTGAGCCATATAGCAGTTTGGAAGTGAAATGACCTTTGCCATCATTGATGAACCCATAAATTTCTTCCCACTCCTGGCTGACAAGTGATATAATGTCAAGATCTCCATCCTTATCCATGTCGTCTATTATAACATTAATGGGACCAGAGAGATTCTGAAGAATATGACTTTTAAACTGCCAGTTTCCAAGGTTCTCAATCCATCGGGTTTCTCCATCATCATAACCAAATTGTGCAACGGCAAGATCCAAATCCCCGTCACCATCCAAATCACCTGCCCTGACATCTGAGACACGGGCTATTTTGTCAACGACTACATGTTTGATGAAATGATTCTTCCCATCATTCTCCAGTATGACAACTGAACCGATCTTATCATTACTGGGAAAAAGCAAGCCAAGTACCGCAACCAGAATATCATTATCCCCGTCTCCGTCAAAATCAATAACCTGAGCATGGGCCGGCGCATTCAGACCATCAGCAAGAACAGTTTCTGTAAAAACACCTTTGGGAAACTGACGGATCCAGTTGACAGAATTGCTCTTGCAATCGCAAACAATTATGTCCATTAATCCATCTTTGTCAAGATCCGCGGCCACTACATTTGAAATAAGCGGGGGCTCCTTAAACGTCTGTCCGACTGGAATAGGATCAAGGAAATCGATTTTTGCTCCAACCAAATTATTTTTTTCTTCGCCTGATATATTATCTTTAGCGCCCGTTCGATTCACTATCCGCTTTATAACCTCGCTCCTGGTCATTCCTTTTTGCCTGGCCTGGTAACTTACTAACAGATAAGGGATGCCAACGATCAGGAATAAAACTACAACTAACAAAATCAGGGTTTTAAGACCTTTTTTCCGATTTACAGGAGAATGATTATCTTTTTGCATTTGAATTAATTTAATATTTACCTGAATAAAATATAAACCGCAAAAATAATGGAAATGTGCTTTATGACAGCATTGCATTAAAATAAATTAATTATCATTGAATATTTAGAATTCTATCTATTGGGGATGTGAAATTCAGGATACTTTATGATGTTTTCGTTATATGAAGGTTAGGGGCAGACATTTTATTGATTTCTTAATAATCTTTGGTTTTGGATTGGTTCCGGCTATAATCTGCCAGTTTATTGCAGAAAAACCGACCAGCAGACATATTCATATCAGGAGCTTCCGTTATGGGAAGGATCCATATGTAATAAGATGTAACAGGGGCGACACGCTTCATTTGACTTTTTCGACTAATGATACCGGACATTCATTTTTTCTTCAGGAATTTGATATAGATGTCAAAATTACGCCTTCAAGTGATGAAGTTACTGTTTTTAAAACGAGCGATCCGACAAGTAAACCTGTTATTGAAAAGGAAGTGACCCTGATTGCAAAGCACCATGGAATTTATAATTATATAGTATCAAAAAGTAACTATCGCTGTCATGTCTGGTGCGGGCCTATGCATGCATTTGAGCAGGGTAAACTAATAATTTTGCCGAATACGTTGCTGGTCTTCAGTCTCAGTAGTATCCTTGGAATATTATTGATCTGGTTAATCACAATTTTCAAGGAAGTTAAACCTGAAAGCAGAACCGATAGCGAAAGAGCCGGTTATAAAGATCTACTAAAAAAATCAGGTTTTTTGAGGAGAATTGTAATATCAAGGTACACCCAGGCGGCCCTCATGCTGATTACCATGGTAATGATTTATATTGTTATACTGACCTCGGTTTTTGGTACAAAAGTATCCGGCAGGAACATCGGAGTCCTTTTAATGTGGGCTATATGGTTATTTGCACTTGTTGCAATAATTACCCCGTTTTTTGGAAGATTCTGGTGTACAATCTGCCCTCTGCCTTTTTTCGGGGATCTTATGCAGAGAAAATCATTTTTTAATCCAATTAAAGGCAAAACAAAAAAATATAACAATAAATTTTCAGGTCTTTTCCTGAAGTGGCCGGAGAGGTTAAAAAATGACTGGTTAAGATTATTAGTTTTTTTGCTTCTTGCAACTTTTTCAACAACACTTGTCGCAACTCCCTTTATTTCAGGTATAACAGTACTTATGCTTATGCTCGTTCCAACTTTGACATCAGTGATTTGGGAACTGAGAGCATTTTGTCGTTATATATGTCCTGTAAGTGTTTTTGTGAGTCCGTTTTCAAGGATGAGTACCTTATCTTTAAGAAATAAATCTCAGGATGTCTGTGACCAGTGCAAGCCTAAATACTGTGAGAAAGGAAATATCAGTGGTTGGGGATGCCCATATGGTCTTAATGTCGGCGAAATCAAGGAAAATTCAGATTGCGGACTTTGTCTTGAATGCATAAGAAGCTGCACTTATAATAATGTATCACTGTTCAGGAGACCTTTTGCATCTGAAAGAGGTACGCGTAATATTAGTGAAGCATGGATGACAATGGCAACTTTTACAATTTCTATCATATATTGTGTTTTATATCTGGGACCATGGCCTTTAGTTCGTGATTATGTTAACATCCTGGATAAGCATAACTGGGATTTATTTGGCAGATATTCTGTGATAATGTGGACATTAGTGCTGATCCTGGTTCCGGGGATTATTTATTTCCTTTCTCTACTTGGCCTGAAACTTGCAAAAACCAAGGGCACACAAAGGGAAATATTTCTTGAATATGCAGGATCTCTTCTGCCTTTTGCTCTGATGAACTGGATAGCATTTGTAATACCAATGTTATTTGTGAATATTACATTTATTAAGCAATCATTATCCGATCCATTTGGCTGGGGATGGGATTTCTTTGGCACAGCAAATACTCCCTGGCATCAATTTTTGCCACAGTTTATTCCATGGTTTCAGGCAATAGCTGTACTGACAGGGTTATATCTGAGTTTAAGAAATATAAGAAAGTCAAGAATATTTTATGAATTGAATCCAAAACAGGTTTTAAAAAGTAGTTTGCCCATCAGTCTGTTTCTCACAGGAGTGGCAGCAGCCATGTTGGTTTTCTTTACCAATTAATTGCCTGAATATAAAATACAAATCACTACTTTTGAAAAATAAATTAATCATAATCTGACCATTTGAACAAATTAGTCAGAGAGATTGTTATATTTGCAACTTTTTAATTAAATGAATACCAAAAAATCCAGCTCTGATAAAGGTGATAAAATTCAGTTGATAATCGAAGCTTCACAAAAGCGCTTCGGATTATATGGGATTGAGAAGACCTCAATGCGCGAAATAGCCGATGATCTTAAATTATCCAAAGCATCATTATACTACTATTTCCCAAATAAAGAGAGTCTCTATAGTGCTGTGGTAAAAAAAGAACAAGCTGAGTTCCTTGATAAGATTTCAGAGAGAATTTTTAGTTTTCACGAGCCTGAACAATTGCTTCTTGAGTACGCAAATGCTCGCCTGTCATACTTCAGGACATTGCTGAACCTGAGCAGATTAAGACTCGAGGATTATTCCGATCTTAAACCTGTTTTCAGGGAGACAATAATGCTTTTTAAAGAAAAGGAAAAAAAAATTATTATGAAGATTTTTGAGAAAGGCAAGAGTAAGGGAATATTCTTTATTAAAAAACCCGATGCGACAGCTTCGCTTTTTCTTGACTTGCTTAAAGGGCTCAGAATTTCAGTAGTTAATGATAAAAAAACCTTATTCATTGAACAGGAAGAGTTTGCCCAGCTTCTAAAAAACACAAATGCTTTTACAGAAATATTTATAAATGGATTGAAATTCAAACCATAGAAAAAAACAGTTAACAATTAAAATAAATTTAGAAAGATTTTATGAAACCAGAATCAAAAAACAACCGACTCAGAGTTTATATTCCCCTTGCATTCGTTATAATGATAGTTATTGCGGGAGCCTTATACTGGTACAGGGATTATACCCGCTATGTCACTACTGATGATGCCCATGTTGATGCTAACAATGTTAGTGTAAGTTCAAAGATAATCGGCAGGATATCTGCTATATATGCAGATGAAGGGAATTTTGTAAAACAAGGCAGCCTGTTGGCAGATCTGGACAGTTCTGATCTGCGTGCACAAAAAGATCAGACTATTGCACTGAGAGCTCAGGCAATGGCAAATTATACCCAGGCGGAGGTTAAATATAACTCCGATCAGATGAGCCTTAAAGTTCTTGAGATAAATGTTGAGAGGGCTACTGAAGATTTAACAAGGGCTAAAAACCAATCTGCAGGTGGGGTAATAACGACAGAGCAATTTGACCATATAAAGAAAGCCTATGAAACTGCAATAGCTCAGCTTGAGGCAGCCAGGGCACAGTTAATGGTTTCAAAATCAATGATAAGCAGCGCATCTGCAGCTGTTGAAACAACGAATTCACAAATAAAGGTTCTTGAAACACAACTTAAAAATACAAGACTTTTTGCCCCTGCAGACGGAATAATTTCAAAAAGATGGCTTCTTCCCGGTGACGTTGTTCAGCCAGGTCAGTCTGTATTCACAATGACATTAAGCAAAAATCTATGGGTAGTGGCGTTTCTTGAGGAAACAAAAATTTCAAGCATTAGAGTAGGTCAAAATGTAAGATTTTCCATAGATGCATTCCCCGGTGTGAAATTCAGCGGAAAGGTATTTCTTGTAGGCACAAGCACAGCATCAGTATTTTCATTGATTCCGGCAAATAATGCTTCGGGCAACTTTACCAAAGTTACTCAGCGTATTCCTGTACGTATTTCAATAGATGGTGCAAGCAATAATAAAGAGATTTCCTCATTCAATATATTATCGGGAATGTCAGCTGTTGTAAAAATCATAAGAAAATAAGATGGAAAGACGAAGAACACCATCTCATCGCATTCGTTACCTGGTAAGGAACAGCAGTTCAGCTTTTCATCCTAAGAACTTAAACTATAAGTGGTTCTTACTTGCCAATGTTATGCTCGGTACCTTTATGGCGGTTCTTGATGCTACCATTGTGAATGTTGGCTTACCGAAAATTATGGCATCATTTGGTGTAGGTCTTGATAAAATTGAATGGGTAATAACGGCATATATGCTGGCAATGGCTGTTGCTCTTCCCACCTCGGGTTGGCTCGCCGACAAATTTGGTTACAAGAGATTGTATTTCATTGGATTATTCCTTTTCACATTAGGGTCGATGTTATGTGGAAGGTCAACAGATGAAAACATGCTGATTGCATCAAGGGTCATTCAGGGATTAGGTGCAGGGACAATACAGCCGCTTGGAATGGCAATTATTTCACGTGAATTTCCACCTCACCAAAGAGGCGTTGCACTTGGATTCTGGGGAATTGCAGCAGCAGCATCTGTCTCATTCGGGCCGCTGATTGGTGGTTTTCTGATCGACCGTTTCAACTGGCCCCTGATTTTTGATGTTAATATACCGATCGGAATAATAGCAATGCTGTTCACTATTATTATACAAAGTGAATATATAAACAGGCAGGCAAGAAAGTTTGATATTGTCGGGTTCATTTCGGTAACTATATTTCTTCCTCTGACATTATATGCACTATCTCAGGGAAATGCGGCTACAAACTCCGCCGGGTGGCATGCTACATATATACTTGTATGTGCCGCAATTGCTTTTATTGCTCTGGCTGTTTTTATTACAGCAGAACTGACAGTTAAAGAGCCGCTTCTGGATCTGAGACTCCTGATGAATCATAATTTTGGCATCGCTAATATTATTTTGATTATTTTCAGTCTTGGGATGTTCGGAAGCACATTTCTATTGCCTGTTTATCTTCAGAATTCTATGGGCTACACGGCACTGCAGGCGGGTTCGGTATTTCTTCCAGTTGGTATTATACAGGGAATAATGGCTCCGATTTCCGGAAGGATTTCCGACAAGTTAAGTCCAAAAATTCCTCTTTTTATAGGTGTTGTCCTGTTTGCCTTTAGTTTCTACCTTAATTCAAATCTGTCATGGCTTACTGAGTTGAAATTCATTATGCTCTCGCTATATCTACGAGGATTTGCGATGGGTTTGATGTTCACTGCACTTACAACGGTATCACTACTGGAAATATCGCGTGAAAAGATGGCACAGGCCTCAGCAATAACAAATTCTATCAGGCAACTTGGTGGAAGTCTGGGTGTTGCACTACTTGCAACCTTGTTGTCATCAAGAGTTATGTATCATGCTCAGGTTTTTGGTGATGCAATAAAGCCCGGTTCTGAGATTTATCAGCAGACTATTAGCAAAATGAAATATCATCTTCAATATGAAGCTGGCAGTTCATCTGCAGATGCCACCAGGCAAAGCCAGGCTTTGCTTCTCTCAAATCTCAACAAACAGGCTTATATCCAAGGTATTGATGATGATTTCCTACTGGCAGGTATAATAACACTTATCGGAGGGATCCCGGTATTTTTTCTTCATACAAAAAAAACAAAAATTCAAAATCTTCCGGCAAATGAATAATCAAATAATCAGAAGATTATCTCTTCTTTGCTTAATACTGGCTGTCTTTTTTAATAACATTATCGTTGGTCAGGTCACAATAAGCACTAAACTACAAGCATCAAACGATTCCTTAATATTGAAAGATGTAATTGAGCATATTGTTGCTTCTTTTCCAACGGTAAAGGCAGCGAAAGAAGCAATAAATAACGCAGATGCAAGAATAGGATTAGCAAAAACCAGCTATAATCCGGTATTTGATATGACTGCAAGTTTTGCCAACCTGGCTCCTGTCATTAAATTTACTTTTCCGGAGCTTGGGACTTTTCAGCTTTATCCCAATAACAATTATTCTGCATCCGTAAATTACGAACAGCTGGTTTATGACTTCGGACGAACAAGACAGAACATCGAACTTGAAAATGAAAACAAGGCCATAAGTGAACAGACACTTGAGCAGGTGAAACAAAAATTATCACTTTTTTCGATCAATAATTTTTATACTCTGGTATTTCTGCAGACCGCAATTAAAATAAAAGATGAGGAATTAGCAGCACTAAATGAGCATTTGGAATATATTGAGAAAATGATGGCCACTGGTTCAGCAACAGAATATCAGGTTCTTTCAACAAAAGTCAAAATATCAACTGTCGAGAGTCAGAAAGTAGACCTGAATGCTTCTTTGATCGCACAGCAGGCATCTTTAAACTCTTTGCTTGGTAATGATCAGATCACGACTCCTATAGTAAAAAACGAGCTTCTAATTGATCCTCCGGTTATCCCTTCTGATTCAATATTATCGTAC
>PLML01000041.1 GCA_003141525.1 Bacteroidales bacterium | reverse complement strand
GATGCTCTGGGTAATTTTTGGGCTGATATGACCCGCAGCGTGCTTTATGTGTTATTGCCACTCGCTATTATTCTCACCATGGCTTTGGTTGGACAGGGAGCCGTGCAGACATTTTCGCATTATGTAAAAGCAACCACTTTGCAGGGAACTGAGCAGGTTATTCCATTAGGCCCGGCAGCATCGCAAATTGCCATTAAGCAACTTGGCACAAACGGAGGTGGATTTTTTAATGCAAACAGTGCTCATCCGTTTGAAAATCCATCGCCTTTTTCCAACTTCCTGGAAATGTTTGCCTTAATCATCATCTCAGGAGGTTTAGTATTTACCTATGGCCATTACGCGAAATCTAAACGCCATGCACGGGCGATATTTATTACCATGTTTATTCTCTTTGCGGCGGGTATTGCCATATCTCTCTGGTCAGAGTACAATCATAACAATGTGTTGAATGTTTCGGGCGCCATGGAAGGAAAGGAAACCCGCTTCGGGGTGATGAACAGCGTCCTATGGTCAGTTACTACAACAGTTACATCAAATGGTTCAGTTAATGCCATGCATGATAGTTTATCTCCATTGTCAGGATTGGTATCTATGTTCAACATGATGTTGGGTGAAATCATTTTTGGAGGGGTAGGATCCGGATTATATGGGATAATCATCTTTATCATTCTTACCGTTTTTATTGCCGGTCTTATGGTAGGCCGTACACCGGAATACCTGGGTAAGAAAGTAGAAGCCTTTGAGATGAAAATGGCTATTCTTGCAGTACTGGCTCCCAGTATCGTCATCAAATTATTTTCAGCAATTGCCTGCTCAGTTCCTGCAGGACTATCGGGTCTGAATAATGCCGGGCCACATGGGCTTACTGAAATACTATATGCATTCAGTTCGGCTGCCGGAAATAATGGCAGCGCTTTTGCAGGTCTTAACGCAAACACCGTTTTTTATAACCTTATGATCGGATTCGGAATGCTGATAGGCCGTTTTGGAATAATTGTTCCTGTTATGGCTATAGCAGGGAGCATGGCTAAGAAAAAGATTACCCCGGTTTCTTCGGGCACTTTCAGGACTGACAACTGGTTATTTGTTATGTTATTGATAAGTGTTATTCTTATTGTTGGAGGATTGACCTTTTTTCCTCCACTGGCACTTGGTCCCATAGTTGAACATTTTTTAATGAATTTGGGTGTTACTTTTTAATTTTTTTAAGATAAATAGTATGGAAAAACGAAATACGAGTCACCTGTTTACCAGGGAAATTGCGGTACAGGCATTAAAAGACTCTTTTATAAAATTGAACCCGGCTGTTCTGGTGAAAAACCCGGTTATTTTCATTGTAGGCATTGGAGCACTAATGACAACAGTGGTTGTATTTGCTGATATTTTCAACAGTCATTTTTCTAACTTTAACCTTCAGATAACACTCTGGCTTTGGTTTACCGTATTGTTCGCCAACTTTGCCGAAGCAGTTGCGGAAGGTCGTGGTAAAGCGCAGGCAGCCAGTTTACGTAAAAGCCGGACCCAGACAAAAGCCCGAAAGCTTGTTCATAGTAAGGAAGAAATTGTGTTGGCCAATGATTTGAGAAAAGGAGACGTTGTGATTTGTGACGCAGGAGATATTATCCCTGCTGATGGTGATGTAATCCAAGGGATTGCAAGTGTGGACGAATCTGCTATTACCGGGGAATCAGCACCTGTAATACGTGAAAGTGGTGGTGACCGTTGTGCAGTGACGGGGGGTACTAAAGTTATCAGCGACCGTATTACGATTAAGGTAACTTCTGAACCTGGATTTACATTTCTGGACCGCATAATTGCTTTAGTTGAGGGTGCAAAACGTCAGAAAACGCCGAATGAGATTGCTTTGATCATTCTCCTGTCAGGTCTTACTATTATATTCCTGTTAGTAGTTGTTGCTTTACCTGCATATTTTGGTTATAGTCTGAAAGCTTCAGGTGTATCCGCAAATCATAACCTGACCCTGCCTGTTCTGATTTCCCTTCTTGTTTGTCTTATTCCGACAACAATCGGGGGTTTACTGAGCGCTATCGGCATAAGCGGAATGGACAGGTTATTGCGCAAAAATGTTATTGCAACAAGTGGGAAAGCAATAGAAGCAGCCGGTGATACAGATGTTTTGCTTCTTGATAAAACAGGCACAATTACATTAGGAAACCGTATGGCTACCGAGTTCATTCCGGCCGAAGGTTTTACTAAAGAACAATTGGCTGATGCTGCCCAATTGGCATCACTTGCCGATGAAACCCCGGAAGGCCGCTCTGTTGTTGTATTAGCCAAAGAACAGTTTAATATCAGGGCCAGGGAAATGCAGTCATTGGATACAGTGTTTATTCCATTTACTGCACAAACAAGCATGAGCGGTATAGATTTAAAGAATCCCGACGGTCAATTACGCAGCATCCGGAAAGGCTCTTCTTCTGCAATAAGAAAATTCATTGAAAACAATAATGGATTTTTCCCAAAAAATGTGGAAGAGATCGTATCCGAGCTCTCACGACAAGGAGCAACACCATTAGTTGTCGCAGAAAATAACCAGGTTCTTGGGGTCATTCACCTCAAGGATATCGTTAAGGGAGGCATTAAACAACGGTTTGCTCAGCTTAGAATGATGGGCATCCGCACAATAATGATCACCGGCGATAACCCTCAGACTGCAGCAGCCATAGCAGCTGAAGCCGGTGTAGATGATTTTCTTGCTGAAGCAAAACCTGAAGATAAGCTTCACCGGATACGCGAAGAACAAACCAACGGTCATCTGGTGGGAATGATAGGTGATGGTACCAATGATGCACCTGCACTGGCCCAGGCAGATGTAGGCTTAGCAATGAATACAGGTACACAGGCAGCACGCGAAGCAGGGAACATGGTAGATCTTGACAGTAATCCCACAAAACTTATTGAAGTGGTTGAAACAGGAAAACAGTTACTAATGACCCGCGGAGCTTTAACAACTTTCAGTATTGCTAACGATGTAGCCAAGTATTTCGCTATTATTCCTGCAATTGCAACTTTACTTTACGTTACATCGTCAGGAGTATCACCGTTAAACGTTCTCAATGTAATGAAACTCAACTCTCCCGAAAGTGCTATATTAAGTGCCGTTATATTCAATGCTTTAATAATAGTTGCTCTTATTCCGCTTGCCCTCAGAGGAGTGAAATACAGGCCTATATCGGCAAACCGCGTGCTGGCATTGAACATTGTCATTTACGGTTTAGGAGGAATTATTGTTCCGTTTGTAGGAATCAAGCTGATCGATATGCTGCTTGTTTCCATACACATGATTTAAAAATTATAACTTTTAATAAAATTATAGAGATTATCATGAAAACACAAACCATTATAGCTTTAAAATTCTTATTCGTAATGACCATCCTGATGGGAATTATTTATCCTCTGTTTATGACAGGTGTGGCACAGTTAACTTATCCTTCGAAAGCTAATGGGAGTCTTATATTGAAAGAAGGTAAAATCATAGGCTCTGAGCTGATTGGTCAGAAGTTCGACAGTAGTATCTATTTCTGGTCGAGACCATCTGCAACAAGTTATAACCCCATTCCATCAGGTGCTTCCAATTACGGGCCAACGAGTGACACTCTGAAAAAGCAGGTTGGAGCGCGGCGAGTTTTATTTGGTAAAATGAATTCAATACCGGATTTATTATCTATTCCAAAAGAAATGATTTTTGCTTCGGGAAGCGGACTCGATCCGCATATCTCACCTGAAGCAGCATTAATGCAGGTCGATCGTATTTCCCAATCCAGGCATTTCGATAATACCAGGAAAGAAAGACTTTTAAAATATATTAAAGATATAACTGAAGGACCTGAGTTTTTTTTGTTTGGCGAACCGCGTATTAATGTTTTAGTATTAAATTTAGAACTTGATAAAATTTAATATGAAAAACTGATAACCAGTAACCCATTTTAATATGAGACATTCAATCCGCACAAGATTTACATTAGGCATGATTTTCTTATTTCTGATCATTTTAGTGTTATCAGTTTTTTCTGGTTATTATATGAATAAACTATCAAATAAAACCAGTGCAATACTCAAGGAAAACTATTTATCAGTGGTTTATGCCCGAGAAATGTCGGAAGGTATAACGAATATAAACCAGGAAGTTATCACCAGCTTTTTAATGAACAGGAATTCGGATAGCTTGAAAATATTGAAAGAAATTAACTCGATAAATATATCTCTTTCAGCTGAGAAAAATAATATAACAGAACCCGGTGAGGACAAACTTGTTGCAAGTATCGAAACAGGTTTTACCGAATACAGGGATGCTGTTTTACATATTGCAAAATCTCCGAAATCAGATACCGGTATGCTTTACCTGCAGAATAAATCAGGCAATCTGTATCAGCAATTGTTAATTCTCTCTCAGATGAACGGGAAGGCCCTTGAAGTTAAAACTGATGATGCAAAAGCTACGTCAAAAAGCGCACTGACACAGATGACTATTCTGGCAACCTTATGTTTTTTGATAGGCATGAGTTTTGCTTTTAGTTTTGCATCATATTTCAACAGGAGGTTTTTTCAATTATACTACGGGATAAAAGAGATTGTTTCGAGCAACTTTGATGAGCGTCTTTTTTTCGATGGGAAAGATGAATTCTACGAAATTTCTTTAGTTATTAATGAAATGGCAGAGAAATTAAAGAAAAGCAAACAAAAAACGCCTGTAACTTTACTGGATGATCATACAAAAGATCTGGCTTATAATGACGTTGAGGAGTTGAAAAAGATGCTCTTCAGGATAAAAAGTATGGAAGAACAGGCAGCAGCGCTAATATCAAAATTCGAAAAAAAGTAAGATTATATGGATTTTACTGACAGCCGTCCTAATCCCGATGAACTTTTGGCTTCCTTGAAGTTACAGGAAGAAAAAAGTAAACGGGGCAAGCTGAAAATATTCTTCGGAATGTGCGCCGGTGTGGGTAAGACTTATACAATGCTTAAAACAGCACAAGCCGAGAAGTCAAAAGGGTGCGATATTATTATAGGTTATGTTGAAACTCACAACCGAAAGGAAACTTCTGATCTGGTAAAAGGATTTGAAGTAATTCCCCGCAATACCTACCAATACAAATCGACCACCGTTTATGAGATGGATCTTGACGCAATTGTGGCAAGGAAGCCAATGCTTGTTCTGGTTGATGAACTTGCACATACAAATGCCCCCGGTAGCCGGCATGCGAAAAGGTATCAGGATGTCTTGGAAATTCTTGATAACGGCATAAATGTTTATACTACAGTTAATGTCCAGCATCTGGAAAGCCGTTCAGATACCGTTGCACAGATTACAGGTGTAGTTGTCAGGGAAACTTTACCGGACGAAATCTTTGAGAACGCCGATGAGATTGAAGTTATAGACCTGACTCCTGACGAACTGCTGCAAAGGCTTGCAGAAGGAAAAGTATATGCGCCTGAAAGATCAAAGGAGGCCGTTGTAAGTTTTTTCAGGAAAGGAAACATCACTGCTCTCCGTGAGATGGCATTGCGGATAGTTGCAGACCGTGTTGACAGGCAGCTGCATGAATACATGCAGCTTAAGCGTATTAAAGGTCCCTGGAAATCGGGTTTACATTTACTTGTTGCAGTAAGTCATACCCAGCAATCCGCTAAGTTACTAAGATGGGCTAAGAACCTGTCTTACACAATGGGGGCTGACCTGCAGGCAATTTATGTCGAAACTTCGTACAAACCTGATACCAAAGAAAGTGAACAGCTAAATAAAAATATTTCTCTGGCCAGACAACTTGGAATTAAGTTCCGGTTTATTACCAATACCAACATGGTTAAGGCAATCGTGGATTTTGCTCAAAAGGAAAACATTACACATATTATAATTGGTAAACCACGTGTGCGTAACCTGCTTACTCTCCTGCGACTCGGTAACTTTGTGAACCGGCTTATCCGTTACAGCGGCAATATAGATGTGTACATATTAGGTTCAGATATTCAGTCAAAGGACAGATTTAAGGAAAAAGTCTCTTTGCCATCATTTACTTCAAATATCCGTCAATATTTAACAGCTTCTTTAACAGTAATTCTAACTGCAACTATTTGTTATTTTATTAAAGGATTAATTGGTTATCAGGTCGTCTCTTTTGCTTTATTGTTCGTTGTTTCAACTCTTGCATTTTTCTTTGGTACAGGACCAATTCTGTTATCTGCAACAATGAGCGCCCTTATATGGGATTTCTTTTTTATACCACCAGCTTTCACACTTCATGTTGATAAACCGGAAGATATGCTTATGCTCATAATGTTTTTCATTATAGCATTACTGAGCGGTGTTCTTACGTCAAGAATAAAGAGACAGGAGAGAAAAATCAGAATACGGGAGGAGCGCACAAATGCTCTGTACCAGCTTACCAGGGAGCTTTCTACAGCCACAGGTATCCAGGAAGTTATAAGTATTGCAAAAAACGACATTAAGAAATATTTTAATCTTAATTGCCGGATATTACTTAAAAATGATGAAAATCAGCTTGAATACTCAAGTAAGAAAGATACAAGTTTTACCATTTCAAAAAATGATATGAGTGTTGCGGCCTGGACATTTCAACACTCTACTAAGGCAGGAAAACATACTGATACTTTGCCCTCTGCAAATTATACATTTTACCCCCTAAAAGGAAATCAGATGAACTTAGGGGTAGTTGCGATTCAACAGGAAATTATATTTACTCAGGGCGAAGAACAATTCTGGGAGGCATTTATTTCCCAGATATCAGGAAAGTTCGAAAGGGAATATCTGAGAGATATGGCTAAACAGGCTTTTTTGTTAAATGAATCCGATAAGCTTTACAAAACGCTTTTTAACTCTATCTCTCACGAGCTTAGGATACCCGTTGCAACAATTATGGGTGCTTCAGACTCTTTGCTCACAACACAACATACAGACGAGATACGTAACGAACTTTCAGTTGAAATATTTAAGGCGTCCAAAAGACTTAACCGCCTGATAGAAAATCTCCTGAATATGTCCAGACTGGAAAGCGGACGGATAACTCCAAGACTAGATTGGTGCGATATTCATGATTTGATAAACAAAGTTACTGAAAGTCTGCAGGATGAACTTAAACCATTCAGTCTTCATGTTGTTATTCCTGATGACATGCCTTTTATAAAGATCGACTTCGGATTAATGGAACAGGTGCTCTACAATCTGATTTATAATGCAACCCAGTATGCATACACTTCAACAAATCTTCGGGTTAAAGCATTTTATGACAATGGAATAACGACTCTCCAGGTTATGGACAGAGGTCCGGGCTTTCCTGATAAGGAAATATCTCTTATATTCAACAAGTTCTACAGAGTTGAAGGATCAAAAGCCGGAGGCACAGGATTGGGTCTCTCAATTGCTAAAGGCTTTACAGAAGCTCACAAGGGAACAATAACTGTTGAAAACAGGCAAAACGGAGGTGCAAAATTTACTATTAAAATACCAACAGAAATACCACAGACTGAACTAAAGGGATAAACTACCGATAAATGAATTTACCTGAGACAATACTGGTTATTGACGATGAAGTGCAGATACGCCGTTTACTTGAAATAACACTTTCATCAAATGGATTTAAAATTTCTGAAGCCGGCACCGGGAAAGAGGGACTTATTGCCGCTGCCACTCATAACCCGGCACTTATTGTCCTTGATCTTGGATTGCCAGACACTGATGGTATTGAAATCCTGAAAAAAATCAGGGAATGGTACCAGAAACCAATTATTATTCTGTCTGTAAAGAATTCTGAGGATGATATAATTAATGCCCTTGATAACGGGGCAAATGATTACCTTACCAAACCATTCAGAACAGGGGAACTCCTTGCACGCATAAGGGTCGCATTAAGACATATCCCCGGCAGCGATGTTGATCCAAATCTGACCTTTGGCAATCTTACTATTGATCTGGTAAATCACATCGCCCGAAAAAATGAGGATATTTTGAAATTAACTTCCACTGAGTTTTCATTGCTGTCGCTTCTGGCGAAAAATTCGGGAAGAGTATTGACCCATCAAAGCATTTTAAAGGAAATATGGGGCTTTGGATATTTGGGACAGACGCAAATTTTACGAGTATTTGTAGCTCAGCTCCGGAAAAAGATCGAAGATGATCCGGCTAAACCAAAGTTTCTGATTACCGAATCCGGAATAGGATATCGGTTTCATGAATAGGGGAGCAAATCAGAACTCTATTATCTTCTCCACCCGGTTGCTCCTAAGATACTGTTTCAGAATTACCTGGATATCGCTGTTATCACCTGAAGGTTTGATACATTCATGAACTGCGACAAGACCGAACCCCATATCATTAATGTTAAAATATCCATAACCGGCATATTTCCCATTTACGATCTTAACAGCGCAACGTTCTTCTGCATCACGTCCTTTATCAATAATAAAAAAATTACGTCTCGTAAAAATGAATTCTTCAATTACTTTTGACGCCCGTTCATTATATTCCCCCGGAGACTCCTTTCCAATGCAAGCTCCCTTACAGATTCCAACCTGGTAATGGAAACAGGCCCCATCAGTTTCGTACAGACCTGAAAGCTTCTGACAAAGAGCATATGTTTCAATAAGTAAGCTTAATTTAGATTTCGTTTTTTCCTTTGACGTGAAAACTGAAACAGGAACTTCATCATCGTTAATCTGCCCGTAACGGTAATTCATGTAACCATTCTGATCAACAAAACTAAAAATGCCCCATTGAAACCCGGTTCTCCGTTGCGCCCTGTTATAAACAGGTTTGTTAAACTTTATTTCAAAAGATTCCTTGAGTAGTGCAATGAGTTCACTTCCGGTTGTTTCCCAGTCAATATCAGCTATCAGATCGCGCATTTCCATAGCACGGTTTGTTGAGTTGTTCGAGAGATGTGTGCTGATTCTCTGCTGAAGATTACGACTCTTTCCGATATAAATCAGATCACCCTTCTCATTATAGAAATAGTATATTCCGGGTTCGTCAGGGATCCTCTCGATTTTAGTGATATCGAGCTTTGGATTTAGTTTTGATATTCTGGTGTTTTTCAGAAGAGAAGATTTGCTGCCATTGAGCTCAATGTCTTTAGCAATAAGAATCTCGAAGAGCCTTACTGTAGCCAGAGCATCGCCTGAAGCCCTGTGCCTTCCATTAATTGAAATGGTCAGATCCTTGCAAATATTACCTAAGCTGTAGGATCTGTGTCCGGGAAAAAGTTTTCTGCTGAGCGCTACTGTGTCAAGGATACTCCTTTTAAAATTAAAACCAAGAGATTTATATTCCTGCCTGATAAATGAATAATCGAACCGTGCGTTGTGGGCAACAAAAATTCTTCCTTCAGTAAGTTCAATTATCTTTTTTGCAATTTCATAAAAACGTGGAGCCTCTTCAACCATTTCGTTGGTTATTCCTGTGAGGCTTGTAATGAAATACGGGATATTCCTTTCCGGATTAACAAGTGATACAAATTCTTCAGTTATCTCATTTCCATCATGAAGATAAATAGCGATTTCAGTGATTTTTTCAATAAGTGCACTACCCCCGGTGGTCTCAATATCAATAATCGCATACATCCCTTGAAGTCTCCTTAAATTGTGACTACGAATATAAGGAGAATTGAGTGTAGTCTGGCTGATAGTTAGTATTTTTGTGATGACATTGACTTTTTATCATGAATGAATGTTACGGAAAAAAATTCATACTTAACGGGATTCTTCAACCGTGTGAAACATTCGATAATTCCCTGATCTACGAAGGTGATTCTGTGTACGAGGTCTTAAGGATGTTTAAAGGGAATCCGATCTTTTTTGCTGATCATATGGAACGCCTGGCAACAAGCCTGAAACTGCAGAAAAAAGAACTACTTGCTGATGTACCAACACTCGGAAGAGCTATTATCAGCCTTACAAGGTCAGACAAAAAACGCGAGACAAACCTGAAGATAGTTTTTAATTATAATAATGGTGCTACAAATTATCTTGTCTATTTTATTGAACCTATTTATCCTTCTGAAATACAGTATCAAAAAGGAGTAAAGGGCATCCTGTTTTTTGCTGAACGCAAAGATCCCGAATCTAAAGTAATAAATCATAGATTAAGATCATCAATATATCATAAGCTGATTCTAGAAAGCGCTTACGAGGCTATCCTGGTGAATGAAAATAATTTAATTACTGAAGGAAGCCGCTCCAATATCTTTTTTATCAGGGGCGAAACACTTATTACTGCACCGGATAACGTTATTCTAAATGGAATCACAAGAAAACATATCCTTGAAATCTGCCTGGAAAACAAGATCAGAGTGGAATTTACCTGTGTGAATGCTGATAAAATCAAAGAGTATGATGCAGTGTTTATGACGGGAACATCACCGATAGTTCTTCCCTTTTATTGTGTCGGGGAGAATTTCTTCAATGTTAAACTCCCACTGATTGATGGGTTAAGAAAACTATATTTGAGAAAAGCGGAAGAGAGTATCAGATTGTTCCGATCGTAAAATGTAGTTGTTTAAAACAGACTGAAGGATAAATTGTTATATTTGTACTCTCATAAATTCAAACGCGGATAGTATGGCAAGTGTAAGAGAACTGAAAAAGGATATTGATTATTTAATTTTTGAAGTGATTTCTGACTGTTTTGTGTATTCAAATATCCATCAGGAAAATAAAACTGATGAAGTATCAGAATTAATTTCCGATGCGGTTGAATTCAGAAACGACCTGATTGCACGGGTTAATCATCCTGATGGTAAGGACAATCCTAAAATTGTGAAAGCTTATTATAAAACTGTTGAAAAAGATCTTATTACTGGCGTTGACAAACTATTTGAACGACTGAGCACTTTTTCTTCTAAAGGAAAATAAAATTTCTGTACACCTGCTCACCACAACAGGTACATTTCCCTTTTTCATCAATGTTTATCACTCTTGTATTATATCCTGATCTTATCGTCACTTCAGTTCCGCACCCGCGACATATAGTATTCTGACCTATACTTGAATGAGTGTTACCCAGGTAAACATAATCAAGATTTTCTGAAGCTATATCAAAAAGTTTTTTCAGCGATCCTTCCGGTGTCTGAGGAGTGTCTCTTTTGTATGTGGGGAAGTACCTGCTTAGATGAAATGGGATATCCCTGCCAAGCTCACCCGCCATCCATTCTGACTGTAATGCCATTTCCTTTTCATCATCATTCAGTCCCGGAATAATAAGCGTGGTAATTTCCAGATGTTTTCCCGATTTTGCGATCTGTTTCAGACTTTTTTTCACAGGTTCTAATTCTGCTCCCGTCAATTTCCTGTAAAAATTATTGTTAAATGCTTTAAGATCAATATTAAATGCATCTATGAATTCCATTATTTCTATTAAAGGTTCACTATTGACATATCCGTTGCTGACCATGACAGTATATAATCCCTCCTTTTTAGCAATTTCAGCAACCTCTTTCACATATTCAAACCAGATAACCGGCTCATTATAAGTGAATGCAATTCCAACATTCCTTTCAATGGAAAGAGCGTCATTGATTATTTTGTCTATGGTTACTTCAGGAATAAGACTCTCAGGTACTTTCTGAGATATATGGAAATTCTGGCAAAAATCGCATTTCATATTACAGCCGAATGATCCGATTGATAAAATATTATGCCCCGGGAAAAAATGATAGAGAGGTTTTTTTTCAATCGGATCGAGAGAATAACCTGAAAGAACGCCATATGTCATAAGCTCGATTTTTTCACCTATATTTTTCCTGACACCGCAAATTCCTGTTTTGCCATAAGCTAATTTGCAGAAGTGAGGGCAGAGCAGGCATTCGAGCTTATTGTTGCTTCTTTTAAAAAGTGGTACCATTCCCTTTTCTTACTTAATGTCAAATATCAGATTTTTCTAATCGTAATATACGAATAAACTATTTTTATTCTGATATGTTTAATATAGCAGGTTAATCATAAGTTTAATATTCTTATACAATGGACTTAAGCGAGAAAAAATGTGTGCCATGTGAATGCGGTGGCTGAACTGTGGACCCACTCGGTTAACGGATTATCAGAGAATGATTTTATTCTTGCTGCCAAGATTGATAAATTATAGTACAGGAAGTATGGAAGAGCATATTGTTAAAATTCTGAGTATAGAAGAAGTCACTCACGATGTAAAGAGTTTTAAGGTTGAAAAACCGGTTGGATATTCGTTTATTCCTGGTCAGGCAACCGAAGTATCTATTAATGTTCCAGGATTAAAAAATGAAAAAAGACCTTTCACTTTTACAAGTCTGAATTCTTCGGATTATCTCGAATTCACAATTAAAATTTATTCTGAACGTAATGGAATAACCAATGAGCTGGGAAAACTAAAACCAGGATCTGAACTGATCATCAGGGATGTATGGGGTGATATTTCTTATAAAGGAGAGGGAGTATTTATTGCCGGTGGTGCAGGAATTACTCCATTTATTTCAATTTTCAGAGAGCTCCATTACAGGAAGAAAATCGGCTCAAATTTGCTTGTTTTTGCAAATAAAACAAAAGATGACATAATTCTTGAGAGCGAGCTGAAATGGCTGTTAAGTGATTTATTTATAAATATATTATCAGATGAAAAGAGTGAAGGTTATGCACATGGTTTTATCACGGAAGAATTTCTTAAAACCAATATACCGGCTCTTTATAATAATTATTATTTATGCGGACCACCTCCCATGATAGATGCCGTACTCAGATTCTTATATAACATCGGTGTCAGCGAAAACATCATCACGATGGAAAAAATGTAATGAGTGTTCAGCTTAAAAAGGTTTTAAGTTTGAGATAAAATTTGGTTTTACACAGACGAGTTTCAGAAACTATTCATCAAAATCAATATTCTTGAAGTCAGCCAGTTTCAATGCTAATTTACGATACATTTCCATTTTATCATTATCACCATTAATCCTACTGATCCGGCTAAGGCCAAAATATGCATAAGCTGCATACTCATTTCCATAACTTCTGAAAACGGAAATATCTTTGATTCCCTTCAGGTAAAACTGTTGAGCCTGATTGTTGTCATGATATTTTTTCTCAAGTAAAATGCCTTTGAAAATGGTAACCTGCGCCTGGAAGAACGGGTTTTTCAAATTTGAAACAGATGAGGCTATCTCCTTTTCAGCTTCATTATATTCTTTTATCAGCAAAAGGTTTTTAATGTATGATCCCAGGTATTCCGGATTGTCAGGATATATAACATGGAGGTTTTTACTGTAAAAAGTAGCCTGCTGATAATTATTTTCAAAACTTAAGAATATTGAAGTCAGAAAGGAATATGCTTCAGCTTTAAGTATAATTGAATTCTTAGCAACTACCTGTAAATCCTCCAAACCTTTAATTTTGCTTCCTCTTGGAAAAAGAAATGCCAGAGTCTTATAGACAGGATGGGCATCGGGGTAAGCTTCACGGTAGTAGTTGTAAACTCCTGTGAAAAAATAAAAATCTGAATAATGTGCTGTAAAATCAAAAGAATGCCTTATACACTGATACGTGCTGGCTGCCATAGGGAACACTTCCAAACTAAGGTAATTATCAGTATAATATAATAAAAGTAAACCCCTGGCACACAAATTGACCAACAGGATTTCCGCTTCATCTGCAGGGTTTTTGATCTTATCACATCCTTCGATGCATTTATTCATATCCTCTTCGAACAGAGCTCTTGCATCTGAAGTTGTGATCAACGGATAATTTTCCCAGTAAGTTAGCATCCCGTTGTAAAGGTAATTTACAGGATGTCCGGGATACAATTTATTAAGTTCAGCGCTGACCTTATATGCATCGTTGAACTGGAAGTTATATATATAATCGATGCCCCTTTTTATCAGGCTTATCGAAGCTGAATCTTTAAGTATTTGCCCGTTTAATGAAGATGTACTCAGATATGAGAGAATGCCAATAAGTATTATTGATATTTTGTATCTTGTGTTCAATTCGTTGATTTAAAACTTTTAGGGTAAAAGATTGTTAATTATCTTGAAAATTAAATCAATACTTGTTTTTGATATAGAATTTAACAATTGATCATAATTAATGTTCAATTACACAGGCACATATACTGACAAGTATCAGTTGACTATGTCTCAGGTCTATTTTCTGAAAGGACAAAAGGACACAAAAGCCGTATTCGACTATTTCTTCCGTAAGTTACCCTTCAACGGAGGATATGCAATTTTTGCAGGATTGGAGGATCTGCTTACCACTTTAGAAGTTTTGAGATTTGATGATCAGGATCTTGACTACTTAAAGAAGCAGGGATTCCATCCTGATTTTATCAGATATCTTGAAAAATTCAGGTTTACAGGCAATGTCTATTGCTCAACAGAAGGAGATTTAGTATTTCCTGTTCGCCCTGTACTTCAGATCGAAGCAAATATAATTGAAGCGCAGATTATTGAAACTCTACTTTTGAACATTCTTAATTTTCAGACACTCATAGCTACAAAAGCGAGCCGCATGCGTCATGCAGCCGGAGAACGAAGTTTAGTAGATTTTGGTTTGAGAAGGGCACAGGGCCCCGGAGGATATTATGCCAGCAGGGCTGCCTATATCGGAGGATTTAACAGCACAAGCAATGTCAGGGCAGGTCGCGATTATGACATCCCTGTTTCAGGTACCATGGCACATTCGTTTGTAGAAAGCTTTGATGATGAATTAGCTGCCTTTACAAATTTTGCTGAAGTACAACCAAATGATTGTGTTTTGGTTGTGGATACTTACGACACTCTGAAAAGCGGGTTACCCAATGCTATCACTGTAGCAAAAAAAATGGAAGAGAAAGGATTACGGCTCGATGGAATCAGGCTCGACAGCGGGGACCTGTCTTACCTTGCAAAAGAGAGCCGTAAAAGATTGGACGCTGCAGGTCTTGAATATGTTAAAATTTCTGTTTCCAACCAGTTGGATGAGTACATAATAAAGAGCCTTCTGGATCAACAAGCTCCGATAGATGCATTTGGCGTGGGGACAAGTCTTACCACGGGTCACCCCGATGCCGCTCTGGATGGAGTATACAAGCTATCCTATGCTAATGGTAAACCGAGGATTAAATTATCGGAGAATGTAAGCAAAATAACGCTGCCTCATAAAAAACAAGTATTCAGGATCGTGGACAGTGATGGCAAATTCTTTGGGGCAGATGCTGTCACTATGAATGACGAAAAAGATGTGGATGTCATGTATCACCCTGTGTATCCTCTTAAATCACTATCTTTAATAAAATATATTAAAGAACCGATGTTACATATAGTAATGGAGAACGGTTTGAGATTGAACAATCCTGAGTCGCTAACAGATATTGCAGAATACAGCAGGAACAGGTTGGAAAATCTTCCCGAAGAATTTAAACGGTTTGACAACCCTCACATCTATAAGGTTGGAATTAGCAATAAACTTCAAATTGAACGCGACAGACTTATTGATGAGTTTAAAAAATAGTTTTTAATGAAAACACTTATACTTGTTGATGTTCAGAATGATTTTATGCCGGGAGGTCCGCTTGAAGTGCCTCTGGGCAATACGATTGTGCCGGTCATTAATAAGATTCAGGGATATTTTGATCTGGTAGTAGCTACACAGGACTGGCATCCAAAAAACCATAGGAGCTTTGCTTCCAATCACCATAACAAAAAGCCATTTGACAGAATAATCCTGAATGGTGTACAGCAAACCCTCTGGCCGGATCATTGTATACAGGGATCACGGGGAGCTGAGTTGCAAAAGGATATTGAAATGAACAGAATAGCTGCCATTTTCCGAAAGGGCATGGATCCTGAAGTTGACAGTTACAGCGGATTTTACGACAATAATCATTATTCAGCCACAGGTCTGGCCGGTTACCTTAAAGAAAAGGGAGCCACTGAAATTCATTTTTGCGGGCTGGCTGCAGATATATGTGTATATTATTCAATACTCGATTCAATCAGGGAAGGTTTCTCTGCAACACTTATTGAGGATGCATCAAGTTCTTTATTCCCTGATAAATTTGATGACATAAAATGCGAACTGGCAAAATCCGGAGCTCATATTATTATTAGTAATGAACTTCGGGCGAGTTAGGAGCCTCTGGGTTTTAAAAACTGATTATATAGATCATAGCAAATGATGTGCGAACGAAATTATCTTTTGAAAGCAAGTGTTGCAGTTTCAATATTAATATCTATTCAGGTTGCAACTGCCACAGCTCAGGTAGACAATGGGTGGCATGCCAATACCATAACGGTTGAAAAACTATCAAAAGAGAGACCAGGTTCAAATTATTATGAAGAAAAAGTTCCAGGATATACATTGCCCGATATTTTTACTTCAAATGATGGTTTGAAGATCACTTCAGAGGACTTGTGGAATAAGTTGCGGCGACCTGAAATTATTGAGTTGTTCCTTAAAAATGTCTATGGAAGGGTACCTGAAACCCCCTACCAGGAAAAGTTTAAAGTTGGCTATTTCGATACGCAAGCGTTGGGTGGAACCGCAACTCAAAAAGAGGTAGAGATCACAATTGATGCAGATGGGGAATCGCTGGCTATTCATCTAACCTTATTTACTCCAAACGATGTCAAAAAGCCTGTTCCGGCATTTCTTTTGATCGATCCCTGGCTTAATGAGAAAAGTTCTCCTGGTTGGAAGGAAAAGGATGGATATTGGCCAGTGAAAGAAGCTCTTAGGCGAGGCTATGGAATGGCGGTATTCAATTCTTCTGATCTGGATCCTGATAATTTTGACAATTTTAAAAATGGGATACATGGTTTGCTTGATCAGAATCCGCGTCCCGATGACGCATGGGGAACACTAGCTGCATGGGCATGGGGTGCCAGCCGTTGTATGGATTATCTTGTAAATGATAAAGATATAGCGCCTGATAAGGTTGCTGTTGCAGGGCATTCACGTGCGGGTAAAACAGCATTATGGGCAGGTGCAGAAGATACCCGCTTCGCAATGGTGGTATCAAATGAATCAGGAGCAGGGGGTGCAGCTCTGGCCCGACGTCGTTTTGGTGAAACAGTTGCCATGCTTAACTCATTTTTCCCTCACTGGTTCTGTTCTAACTATAATAAGTTCAGCAATAATGAAGATGCCCTTCCCGTGGATATGCATATGCTCCTGTCACTTATTGCACCCAGAGCTCTGTATGTCGATTGCGCTGACGAGGATCTGTGGGGTGATCCTCACGGATCGTACATCTCTCTTTACGATGCAGTTCCTGTATATAATCTCCTGGGCAAAAATTCAGATATCCCTGAATCAATGCCGCCTCTTAATAAACAGGTAATAAGCGGAATGGTAGGTTTTCATATCAGAGAAGGTTATCATAACCTGCTATTGGCAGACTGGAAATGGTTTATGGATTTCGCCGACAAGGTTTTGAAATAATTCAATTATGTTATAGGAGAGATGCGCAATTTGCACGTCTCTACATCATTATTTAATAATTTGATATTTCCCTTATGGTAACCCATGAACAAACAATACGGATTCCGTACGATAAAATGAAATCTGAATTTTTCAGAATTCTTTTAAGCATTGGTTTTACAGAACCGAAGGCAGAAAAATGTGCTGAAATATTCACGATGAATAGTGTGGATGGAGTCAACTCTCATGGAATAAACAGGTTTCCACGATTTGTCAGGACTACTCTGCAGGGCTTTGTCAAACCGGAGGCTGTTCCCACCATGTTGAACAGTATTGGTTCCCTTGAACAATGGAATGGAAATCTTGGTCCCGGACCCTTGAATGCAACTTTTGAAACTGAAAGGGCAATGGAACTGGCGCAGGAAAATGGTATTGGCATGGTGGCACTGGCTAACACTAACCATTGGATGCGTGGAGGAACTTATGGCTGGCAGGCCGCAAAAAAAGGATTTGTATTTATTTGCTGGACTAATACCTGTCCGAATATGCCTGCCTGGGGAGCTACAGATCCGCGGATTGGGAACAATCCTTTCGTGATTGCTGTACCTTACCGGAATGAAGCAATTGTCCTTGACTTTGCAATGTCGCAGTATTCTTACGGGAAGATGGAATCACTAAAGAATGAGGGGAAAAAACTTCCATACTCCGGAGGATTCAATAAAAATGGCCAGATAACTACTGATCCGGGGGAGATACTTGAATCATGGAGAGCCTTGCCGGTTGGATACTGGAAGGGAGCAGGGTTATCATTGTTGCTGGATATTCTGGCAACAATTCTATCGGGGGGACTATCTACTCATCAAATCAAAACTTGCAGTTCAGAACATGGTCTATCACAGGTCTTTATAGCGATCAATATAAAAGCACTGCATAATTTTCCTGCTATCGGAAATTCAATAGATCAAATAATAGAAGATCTGTATAAATCAAATCCGGAAAATCCATCAGTTAAAATCAGATACCCCGGAGAAAATGTACTTCAGACAAGAAAAGAAAATCTTGAAAACGGGATACCCGTAAACAGACAGACCTGGGAAAGAATATTGAGTATGTGAGACTTTTTTGCCCCTTATATCTTTTCCTCTTTTATTTCTGCACTGATTGAGTTCAATTCGGCAAATCCGAGAATTTCATCCTTGATCTTTTCATTAGTTTCATAATAAGTAGTGCTGAACCTGAGAATTATTCTTTTTTTTGTTTTTAAGAAGATGATAAGATTAAAAGGGAATATTTCGATCTTTTGAATCTCGCTTTCCGGTATATCAAGAGCTGAAAACAGGATAGTCTTTTTAAGCCGTATTTTGTCAGAGCTTATCTCTATGAATCTGGTTGCCTTGCCCAACCCGGACCAAATCATGTAAAAACCAAATCCTGAAAGGAATATAATTGTAATCCAGAGTGTTCTGTCGGCTTTTAATGACTTTATATTAAAAATCAGCCAGAAGATTGCAACACCCAGGCAGGCAATACCGAATACTATCTGAATTATTTTTACCAGTCTGTTATTCTCTATCGGACCAAGAGAAAAATATTTTGTTTCCATCTGACCTGATTTATTATTTTACTTTGTGATCCTTTGTGATCCCGATAGCTATCGGGAACTTAGTGCGACTTCGTGGTTAAATCTTTTTTTACCACAAAGTAACTCAAAGGAATTCAAAATAGATATTGTTGAATACATAATCGTTATTTAAATCGCCACATTGCAAAATATTTCTATTTTTATAGGCTGTTGTTTTTGTCATGAACAGGATTGTAAAACACTTTATAAGTTTCTCATGAAGCGAAATTACTACCTCGTCATTCTCATTTTCTTCATATTCTTTGCCATATCTTTTCTTACTAATATTCTGGGTTCAATTAATCCAAATGTGAGCGACAGTTTTTCCTTAAATGGAACAATGACAGGATTGCTTCCCTTCTCATTTTTTATTGCATATGCCTTAATGTCAATTCCTTCAGGAATGATAGTTCAAAAATATGATGAAAAGAAAAGCCTGGTCTTTGCCTGGATTCTTGCTTTTTGCGGTGCCCTTCTGTTTTCTTTCTTTCCAGTTTTTCCTGTGTTCTTATGTTCCCTGTTTTTGATTGGATGCGGAATGGCTCTCTTACAGGTTGCTTTGTTCCCTTTGCTCAGAGTGACAGGAGGAGAGGAACACTTTGCATTTAACAATCTCATTGTTCAGCTGGTTTTCGGAATTGCCTCCTTCCTCAGCCCTTTTGTATATTCATATCTGGTATCAAATCTTAATAATCAACATATTGGTCAGGGATTCTTTATAAATTACATGGCCTGGCTCACGCCACATCACTTGCCCTGGGTTTCAATCTACTGGATTTTTGCTTTTATAAGTTTCCTGATGATAGCAATTATTTTCTTAGTCCGTTTTCCAAAAGTTATACGGAAAGAAGATGAAATTGTAGGAGCATGGGAAACACACGTTGAGCTATTCGGACAAAAGATTGTAATATTGTTTTTCCTGGGGATCTTTGCCTATGTCGGAACAGAACAGGGAATTGCAAATTGGATCTCGGAATTCTTAAGGACATACCATGGTTTTAAACCTGAAACAGAAGGAGCTGCAACAGTTGGATTATTCTGGGGTATGATGACTGTCGGCTGTGTTCTGGGATTAGTATTGTTAAAAATTATTGACAGTAAAATTGTTTTAAGGATTTTTTCAGCTGCTTCGTTTGTCGTACTTACATTTACACTTTTTGGAAATGCAAAAATTGCATTGGTTGGCTTCCCAGCACTGGGTTTTTGCCTTTCGGTAATGTACGGCATAATTTTTTCACTGGCTCTTAACAGCGTTACACGGTTTCATGGTTCGTTTGCAGGGATATTATGTACTGCAATAGCAGGAGGTGCAATATTTTCATTGCTTATAGGAAAGTTGAAAGATCTCATAGGATTGCAGGCCGGAATGATGATTTTGTATATACCTTTGGCATATATTCTGAGTTTAAGCTTCTGGGCAAAACCAATTGTCCGGAACGCAACGATAAGAAAAAAAATCACTAATTAATTTAAATTAAAAACTATGGAAAAAAAACTAGTTGACAGGCAAAAAAGGCCTTTCGTAACCGTCTCTGCTAAATTCTTCTTAATGTTTAGCATGACAGTGTGTTTGTTATTTCTTTTGACAAAAAACCTTTCAGCAGGTGTTGCTGATACAACTCAATGGAGACAATTGTTCAATGGAAAAGATCTGACTGGCTGGAAACAGGCAGGACCTGGTTCTCACTATGTAGAAGATGGATTTATTAAGTCAAAAGGAGGGATGGGGTTACTATACTGGACAGGCGAGAAATTTGGAAATTGTGTTATCCGCGTTGTCTTCAGAATGCGTGATGAAAACAGTAACTCCGGTGTTTTTATCCGGATCCCCTCAGTACCAACTGAAGATAATATGATGCCAGTGAATACTGGTTACGAGGTTCAGATTGACAATAAACCTGAACTTTCAGGTGAAGATGATTATCACTACACAGGAATGTTATATTCACTAACTAAGCCTTTAGCTAAAACAGGTAAGCCTGGTCCAGAATGGAATACCATGGAGATTACTCTGGATGGTCCAAGAACAATTGTATATCTTAATGAAGTAAAAGTTGCCGATTTCAAGGAAGGTGATCCTGTACCTGCCAAAAAATTTGATTTTGAGCCTAATCGCGGTCCGCGTCCGATTGAAGGATATATGGGTCTTCAGAATCACAGCGATAAGGATGTTGTATTCTTCAAGGAAGTTGCTGTTAAACCTCTGAAAAAGGTAACGAAATAGTATGCTGCAAGGGGTTAATTGAAAACTTAACCAATTAAAATGAAACAAATGAAACATAAGACCAGGATATCCAATGAGATTTCCAGACGGAATTTTGTAAAAGCGGCTGCCTCCGGGGCAGCCGCTTTTACTATTCTTCCAAATTTCACAATAAGTGGCCTGGGACATGTTAATCCCAGCGACAAACTGCTTATTGCAGCAGTAGGATGTGGCGGGGAGGCAGCCGATGACATCCGCCATTATGCAATTGCCCCTAAAAAAAATGCCGAAATAGCCTTCCTGTGCGACGTTGATGACAGACCCGCAGCGCCCCGGATCAAACAATTTCCGAAAGCCTCCTTCTATCACGACTGGCGCGAAATGTTTGATAAAGAGAGCAAAAACTTTGATGCTGTCTCTGTAGCCATTCCTGACCACAATCATGCTATCGTCGGGCTTAGTGCCATGCAGCTAAAAAAACACCTTTACCTTCAGAAACCTCTGACTCACGATATCTATGAAGCCAGAATCCTTACACAGGCTTCCGAAAAATACAAAGTAGTTACTCAGATGGGGGATCAGGGTGCATCATGTGACGGTATGCGTACTCTGAGGGAGTGGATTGAAGCAGATGTGCTGGGTCAGATCGAAAAAGTCTTTTGCTGGACTGACCGGCCCGTATGGCCTCAGGGAATTCCCTGGCCTAATACTCATCCTCCGGTACCGAAGGAACTAAACTGGGATCTTTGGCTTGGAACTGCTGAGGAAACCAATTACATTGATAACCTCGTTCCGTTTAACTGGAGGGGCTGGTGGAGGTTTGGAACAGGAGCTCTTGGTGATATGGGTTGTCATATCATCGGGCCTCCATTCAAATTACTTAATCTTGGATACCCCACTGAAGTATCTTGCAGCGCAAGCACTGTTTATAGCGGTATTTTTAAGGAAGGACTTTATCCTGACAGCGGACCTGTATCGAGTTCAATCCGTTTCAGATATAAACTGAAAAATGGTAAAGATCTGGATCTGTACTGGATGGATGGAGGCATAACACCGGAACGCCCAAATGAGATTGATCCTGATGTTAATATGAATGAAATACTCTGTGATTATCCGCTCGGGCTGAATGATTATGAAGGAGGAACATTGTTCATCGGAACAAAGGGTAAAGCAGCATGCGGCTGGGGCGGACGTAATCCGATACTTTTGCCACTATCAAGAAATAAAGAAATTTCAGTTCCGCAAAAATACCCGCGTATTTCCGGCGATATGGATGGACACTGGTGGCAATGGATTGATGCATGCATTGCAGGTTATGGCAATGCTGAAGTTGATTCACCTTTCGTTGGATATGCAGGCCCTTTAAGTGAGACTGTACTTATGGGGAACTTATTACTAAGGAGTTTCAATATTCGCGAAAAAATAAGCAGAAAAGACCCGGTTTATGGTGAAATGGAAGGATATACTTTCCCAGGTAGATATGTTAATTACAAATGGGATGGGGAAAATATACGAATAACAAATTTTGAAAAAGCCAACCAGTTTGTAAAAAGAGAATACCGGAAAGGGTGGGGTGAACTAAAAATATAACATAAAAGCCAAGACAAAAGACAAAAGTAAAAAGATAAAAGGACAAGGAAAAAGGAAAAATTGAAGGGGAGAGTGGGAGAATTGGAACTCTGCTGTCCTCTGAGATTCCTCTGTGTAAGTTGTTAATAAGTTTTCTTTGCGACCTTTGCGCCTACCCTGCCTGCCGGCAGGCAGGTTTGTGTTCTTTGCGGTTAAATGGATCTAACTCTTATATCAATTTTGCAATGAAACAAATAATCTATAACGACTATACAGAATTATCGGTTAAAACTGCAGAGCAGATTGCAGCTATAATATTGAAAAAACCCGGGGCTTTGCTCTGTTTTCCAGCCGGAGAAACGTCGGTCGGAACTTTTAAACATCTGATAGAGCTCAATAAAAAAGGGAAAATCAGTTTTAAAAAATGTAAAATTGTAGGCCTCGATGAATGGGCAAACATTGGGGCAATGAAAAGCGAAAATTGTTTTTCATTCCTGAAAAAGCATCTTTTCGATCATATAGATTATTCTGAAGAAAATTTGTGCTTTTTCGATGGTGAATCTTCTGATCTGAAGCAGGAATGCATTAAGACTGATAATTTTATAAAGAAATATGGCCCCATCGATATGATGCTGCTGGGAGCTGGAATGAACGGGCACCTTGGGTTAAATGAGCCGGGAACATCTTTTGATCTTTATTCGCATATCGTCAACCTTGATGAAACCACAAAAATTGTTGGTCAGAAGTACTTCTCAGGTAAAGTTACACTTTCAAAAGGTGTTACCCTGGGGTTGAAGTACATGATGGAAGCCAAAACGGTGATCTTACAATTAAATGGTACCAGAAAAGCTGAAGTTGTCAAACGATTGGTTGAAGGTGAAGTTACTCCTGCTTTTCCAGCCTCAGCAATAAAGTCACATAAAAATTCTTTTTTGCTGCTTGATAAGGAAGCTGCTAAATTTCTTTAATCGGGTGAGTGTGAATAAAAAAATCATTGATAATATCCGGGAAGTTATATTTGAGTTAAATAAAAATAATACTGCAGACAATTATGCTTTTCTGGGTTTCGATGCATGTATAGACTATATTATCCGTATTGTCAGAGAGAAGAAGAATAATGAAGTAACCGGCTATTTTACTACCAGCTCGCAATTCGGAGAGTTTCTTATGAATCTCGATAATAAAAGTTGTGGTGTCGAACTGCAAACCAAGCTTTCCAAAATTGGTGGAAACATGGTCATCACTGCGAATGCTCTTGGTAATCTTGGAATCAGGATAGAATGTGTTGGAACTTTTGGCCTTCCTGAAATCCTGCCTGTTTTCCGGACTATGTCTCCAAACTGTTCACTTCATACAATCGGGGATACCATTTCAGCAACAGCTCTCGAATTTGACAATTCAAAAGTTATCATGTTCGATCCCGGGCCATATAATAATCTTACGTGGGAAGGGGTTAAAAATCTTTTGGGAATTGAGAGAATAAAAGATCTTATCTCAGGAAAACAACTGATCTCATTTCTGAACTGGAGCGAGATTGAGAATTCTTCGAAGATATGGGAGGGAGTTCTTAATGAGATACTACCCTCAATTGTAATAACCGGGCAAAAACCATTTTTTTTCACTGATTTTTCCGATTGTTCACGAAGGTCGAAGCAGGACATACAATTTGCAATAGATCTTTTGGGCAGATTCAGAAAGTATTTCAAAGTAATTATTAGTCTGAACCAGAATGAAGCTGATCTGATTTCAAAAGCGTTGAATGTGCAGTGGCAAAGATCTGATGAAGAATTTGTTAAAGAGATGTTCAAATCATGTAATGCCGATTTACTGGTTATCCATCGTACAAAAGATGCACTCGGATATGATGGTGTGGCTTATGAGAAATGTGATACTTTTTTCTGTAAAGAACCCAAGATACTGACAGGAGGAGGAGATAATTTTAATGCAGGATTCTGTTACTCGTTATTTCATGAGTTAAATCTCTTTCAATCATTATTGGTAGCGAATGCTGTATCGGGATCTTATGTAAAAACAGGTATCAGCCCCGATGTAAATAAATTAATAGATTTCTTACAATCAAATTATCTTTAATATTACTGAACCCATCCACCTCCCGATAGCTATCGGGACCCTTCCCTTCTGTCTAAAGGAAGGGGAGTAACTAATTATGTATCAGTGTTTCACCCTTCCCTTATTGTTTAACTACACTTTATACAGATCTTTTCTATTAAGCTTGAAAGGATATATAATATTGATAATAATAACATATTCAGGTTTTTCGGAAAGTCTTCTCCCCGAGAAAAATTTAGTGATAGTTTGATTTATTTGTACAAGTGATTTTGTTTAAAAATATGATAGCCACGAATGTGGCTAAATATGAATAACCCCCGGCGTCAGCCGGGGGGAACCAACACGATGATCAATAGCCCTGAAGGGGCGTAATATAGTTGGTAATAATCAGATGTTTTTGTATCTTAGTACTATCTCGCTGTTTTACTAACTTATTAATTCGCAAAATGTCAAGTTATCGTCAACATCTGTATCACCTTGTTTTCAGAACCAAGGATAGTCTGCCTACTATTAAACAGGATCATGCCAATGAGCTATATGCCTACATTACAGGTATAGTAAAACATAAAAACAGTCACCTGTATTGTATAAATGGTGTTGAAAATCACTTTCATATTCTTACGGATATGCATCCGTCAATTGCACCAGCGGATTTTATGCGAGAGGTCAAGGTATCATCTTCATTATGGATGAAAAGCAGCAGACTTTTCCCAACATTTAAAGGATGGGCAGTTGGGTATGGTTCTTTTACCTGCTCTTATGTGGATCTGGCTAGGTTGATAGATTATGTTAAGAATCAACAGGATCATCACAAAAAATTAACATTTGAAGTGGAGTACAGGATTCTTCTACATGAGTATGGTATAATTCCAGATGAAAGGTATTTTCCTTAACTGTTATATTCAGCTCCTTCAGAGCTGCTAAAGGTTTGTTGCTGTCCCACCCCCGGCTGACGCCGGGGGTTATTCACATCTGGCTCTTTCAGAGCCGCAATTGCAATCTAATAGGTTATTATGTTTCAGTACTAAATTAAGATTTTTGTGTAAGTCATCTTCTTCCACCGAAAA
>PLML01000211.1 GCA_003141525.1 Bacteroidales bacterium | reverse complement strand
TACTGATTACTGATAGTCATTATAAATAAAATCTGTTTCATTTTTCTTTGTAATCTTAAATCTGTTAATACTTATTTGATATCAGGGGGCAGTTTTTGTATTAAAACCCACCTTTATATATACTTTTTCAGAAAATTTGCCCACAGGATTTAAAAAAATAGCCGGATAGACTGATTCCTTGGTATACTCATCTGAAAAGATATTCATTAGAAAATTTTAAAATAATTCAATGACATTTAATGGTAAATTTAAAGTGAACTTCAATACCATTATTATAGTAAAATGTCATGAAGATAACAACCTTATTATGATTGTTTTATAATAATTATTGAGAATCTTACCGGTTTCAAAAATGGCCGATTGAAAGTTTCATTTCAGAAGCCCCTTTAATCTGATATTATTATAGTAATAACATACTTGGATAGCAACATTTTTATCTTATGAAATATCACAAAAAGTACACCCTAAATTACATTATAGTTGATTAAATTGGAATCATGCCATACACTCCCTGATATTCTTAAACTGATTGAGGATTAGTCAAAGGAATTTGATAGGCTTGCTCAGGTCCAAGATGCAGCATTTGAATTCAAAACAGAGGAGGAAATTTGATTAAAACAAAACTGGCTCCATTGAATAGAGCCAGTAAAATAATTTTTTTAAGTTCAAAATCAGTTCAAAACATTTTGGATGTGACTGATTATCTGTACTGTTTGTTGACCCACCTGGGCTCGAACCAGGACTCTGCGGAACCAAAATCCGACGTGTTGCCAATTACACCATGGGTCAATGTCCAACAAAATGACCTGCAAAATTAGAAATTTTTTTGAAAAATGATTATTAACAGACGAATTTGACAAAACCGGTGCCGTAAAAGATCAAGAGGGTTTTGATAATATCTTTTCATACCTTGACCTGTTCATCTCCTCCACCTCAACAACAATAAAAGGGCATTCAACCAGCGACCGGAGAATAAAACCCAATTCACACATATCCTCATCGCCACGTTCATAATACCAGGTAATACTGGCATTACTGACAATCTCTTTCATTTCTGACAGCTCTCTCAATATGGTAAAAATCCACTTTATAGAACTAGTGTTTATATATTCAAAACCAAGTTCGATTTTTGATTTCTCTGTATGATTCTGAACATACCCTGATATCCAGTCCTGAACAGGCCGGTAGAATTCGTTGGGGTTTTCGGGTATCGACCTTCCCATAATAAAGATCCTCTCTCGTTCGAGAATTATCCAGGGAGTTCTCTTTGTAGGATTATTTTTTAAACCGTCAGGGTACATCTTTAGTAAATATCAGCAGATAATTACCTGTTCTTCATACAAGTATACGTTGGAATCACAAATTTATTGTCAATTCCATTAGTTATTTTAAACCGGAATTTGTAAAATTAGAAAAAGGGGTATATTATACTTATGTTAAAGCATTACATCCTGATTAAAAAGCGACGGTTCATTCTCTTCCCACAGTGTCGGATGTTCCTCTTCGAATCTTTTCAGAATAGCTTTCATAACTGTTTCCCGGAGGAATTCAGATTTATTTTTTATCCGGTATCGGTTACAATATATGCCCAGTGCCCTCATTTCCCTGTTATTGAGCATAAGGGAAAGACGATTTGTACGCCTTAAACGGTTTTCTTTATAAATTGAATGTTTCACGGTCATCAACTCTGAATCAGACAACTAAATTAGAAAAACAGGCTTTCAAGAGCATGAAGTTAAAAAATAGTTTTTAACATAAAAAAAACAGCCAATCTCTATCTGATTGGCTGGCTGTTATTTATTCTATTCACAACTTTTAATATAGACCCCTTTTTTATTTCCCCCAAAAGGGGGAAAAAATCTCTATGCTCAAGTGAATTAAACTAAATATTACATAATTATCGCCCCCTTGGGGGAGATGCCGCAAAGCGGCAGAGGGGTTTTATTGGCTCATCAAATGCCCTCCTGGAATTATGCTGTGAACAGCAAATGAGTACTACCTTTTAGCATCGGTTCATTGCATTCAGATCAGCAAAGGCCTCTTTCAGTCGCGTAATAAAGGCCTCTTCTCCTTTCCTTAGCCAGACTCTCGGATCATAATATTTTTTATTCGGCTTGTCATCGCCTTCTGGATTGCCGATCTGACTCTGGAGATATCCCTGTTTTTCTATTGAGTATTTATTTATCCCATCCCAGAAAGCCCATTGCATGTCAGTGTCCAGATTCATTTTTACAGCACCGTATTTAATAGCTTCCGTTATGAGATGCTTCTCTGAACCTGATCCGCCATGAAATACGAAGTTGACAGGATTTGGACCTGTTTTAAATTTTTTGATAATATAATCCTGGGAATTCTTCAGTATAATTGGCTTGAGCTCTACATTACCTGGCTTATATACACCGTGAACATTGCCAAATGATGCAGCGATGGTAAACATATTGCTCACTTTCAGAAGTTCTTCATAGGCATAGGCAACGTCCTCCGGTTGGGTATATAATCTGGAGCTGTTGACACCTGAATGATCTACTCCGTCTTCTTCTCCTCCGGTAACACCAAGCTCAATCTCAAGAGTCATTTCAATTTTGCTCATTCTCTCAAGATACTTTTTACAGGTTGCAATATTCTCTTTTAACGGCTCCTCAGAAAGGTCCAGCATATGTGAGCTGAACAGGGGCTTATCGTTGGTCTCATAAAATTCTTCACCTGCATCAAGCAATGCATCAATCCATGGCAGAAGTTTGCGTGCCGCATGATCAGTATGAAGTATTACCGGAATACCATAATAATCTGCAACATTATGAACATGAAGAGCCCCGGAAATGCCTCCGGCTATTGCTCCAACCTGATCCTCCTTAGACAAGCCAAGTCCACCAAAAAAATGAGCACCACCGTTTGAAAACTGGACTATGACCGGAGAATTCACTGCTTTTGCGGTTTCCAAGACAGCATTTACGGAATTGGTTCCGACTACATTTACGGCAGGAATAGCAAAGTCATTTCTGTTTGCATAGTTAAAAAGTGACTTAACATCATCTCCGAAAATCACTCCAGGTTCCAGTTTTAATTCCTTATTAGTCATTTAATTAAGTATTAATAGATGAAAATGTCTCCATTATCATTACAAATATATGCAAATTTAAACCCTATGTGAAACAAATTGTCGGGATCAAATTGATTTTCTTCCTCCCCTTTTGAACAGGATAAACGAAGAAAATCAATTACTTATGTATATGATTTGAGCGAGTTATTATCCTAAATTCGCACTTTTAAAAAAAATAATTTATTCTCTCTGAGATATTTTTTATCTTCGTAGACTTAATTTCAAAAGTTTTCTGTTCTGATATTTATCAAATGAAATTGAATCATTATAATATTAAATAATCTAAAACTGACCTTACTCAATGAAGGTTATCATCAAAAACCAAATAATTCAACATGAAAAAAATCTTATTATTAATATTTGCCTGTCTTTTTTCTTCACAGGGATTGATCTTCTCACAACAAAAATTGTGGTCACTTGAAGACTGTATCAAATATTCTATTGACAACAATATCCAGATAAAACAACAAGGAATTCAGACCGAAGTTCAAAAAAATTCACTTGATCTGGCAAAATTTATATTACTGCCGAATCTGAACGGACAGGCTTCACACTCTTATTCTTTTGGCCGCGCATTGGATCAGAATACTTATACGTTTTATAAACAAACTCTTCAATCCGACTATTTTTATTTGGGAGGATCTATGCCGGTTTTCAATGGCTTGCAGTATTATAATTCGATCCAGAAAAACAAATATCAGCTCCTGGCCAGTAAGCAGGATCTCCAGGATATTAGTGATAATGTAGCTTTGAATGTTGCACTTGCATACCTGCAGATACTTTTGAACAAGGAGCTTGTAGCGGCAAATGAAAATCAGCTAAACATCACTTTACAGCAAATTGAGAAAACAAGGAAACTGGTTGATGCCGGTAGTGTAGCCAAAGGAAACCTTCTCGAGATAGAAGCGCAGGCAGCACAGGAAGAGCTCTCTCTGATAACTCAGAAAAACTTGCTTGAAACATCTGTTCTTACTCTCACTCAATTTCTCGAGCTTAAAACACCAGCCGGATTTGAAATTGTAGTTCCCGAGATCAATGTTGATCCTAATACGATTGTATCAGGTAATATTGATGAGATTTATGAAATCGCGGAGAAAAACAGACCGGAAATTAAAAGCTCTGAATTGAAACTCACAGCCAGTGAATATGGTCTGAAAATGGCAAAAGGAGGCAGGAGCCCCGTCCTTTCCTTAAACTATTCTTTAAACAGCAGATATACAGACATTTCTAATGTACCCGGAGAGTCCTTTAATAATCAGTTAAAAGACAATAAAAACTCGGGAGTGGGCCTGACATTAAATATTCCGATATTAAACGGATGGCAGGTTAACAAAAATATTTCGAATTCAAAATTAAACGTAGAGACAAGTAAGTACGCTCTTGAAGGAACACAAAAGCAGCTTTATAAAAATATTCAACAGGCGTATACTGATGCAGTAGCAGCCCTCAAAAAATATAATGTAAGTCTCAAAGCAATTGCCTCAACTGAAGAATCTTTCAGATATACCGAACAAAAATTTAATGTCGGTATGGTTACTCCGGTGGATTATAATGCCGCAAAGACACAGCTACTTAAGTCACAATCAGATATGGCTCAGGCAAAATATGAATTTATCTTTAAAACCAAGGTACTCGATTTTTATAAAGGTATACCGTTAAAGCTTAATTAATAATTATAAAACGAAATCATTTTAAGATACAAGAACATGAAAAACAATAAGATACTTAAGATTTTACTTCCGATAGTAATTGTCCTTATTCTCTTTGCGGTAATTGGAAAGAAAGCAGGCTGGTTTGGTAAAGCTTTAACGGTGAA
>PLML01000187.1 GCA_003141525.1 Bacteroidales bacterium | reverse complement strand
GCCTGAAAACTACTGTGGAATTAAATTAACTCCTTCAGCACTTATGGATCCTGTAAAGTCAATTAGTGGCATAATCGGTATCGGGAAAAATGTTAAAAGCAATCCATATACCTGCAGGTTTTGCGATATGAAAGACTGTATTTACCGAAGAGCAAGGAATCCAGAGAAACAGTAATTAGTGAATCCTTGCTCAGTCAATGGTTTTGATTAATTTTAGCCTCTGTATCTCTCTGCGTCTTCTCAGTGGCTCTTTGTGTAACAAAAAAAAGAACTTACACAAAGGAACACAGAGGTTTTCACAGAGGGTTACACAGAGAAGAACTGTATGAAATAATTCTTAAAATATGTTATTACTTGGAATTGATTTAGGAAGCTCTTCGGTAAAGGTTTCGGTTATTGATGGAGAGTCGGGAAAATGCCTTGCAACAGCTTATTCCCCTTCCGATGAAATGAAAATCATTGCACAGAAACCTGGATGGGCTGAGCAGGATCCTGAGATTTGGTGGTCGAACCTGAAAACTGCTATCAGGGAGTGCACCAATAAACCAGGGCAGAAGAAAGACAAAATTGGTGCAATAGGTATTTCCTATCAGATGCATGGACTTGTAGCAGTTGATAAAAATTATAAAGTACTTCGCCATTCAATAATCTGGTGCGACAGCAGGGCCGTCAGCTATGGTGAAAAAGCCCTGGACGCGTTAGGTAAGGATTACTGCCTTTCTCATCTTCTTAATTCTCCCGGGAATTTCACGGCTTCAAAACTTGCATGGGTTAAGGAGCATGAGCCGGAACTGTTTTCCAGGATTCACAAAGTTATGTTGCCGGGTGATTACATTGCATTAAGATTGACCGGTGAATTAAGTACTTCATTTACCGGACTTTCAGAAGGTATATTCTGGGATTTTTCCCTCAACAATGTATCGGAGGCGCTGATGAGATATTATGGTTTTGATCCCGGTCTTTTACCCAAAGCCGGACCGTCGTTTTCAATTAGCGGACTGCTTCTGAAATCTGCAGCGAAGGAATTAAGATTGCCAGACGGAATACCTGTTTCATACAGAGCGGGTGACCAGCCAAACAATGCCCTTTCGCTGAATGTTCTCAACCCGGGTGAAGTTGCTGCGACTGCAGGTACATCAGGTGTTATCTATGGTGTTACTGATAAGAAGAAATATGATCATCTTTCAAGGGTAAATACATTTTTACACGTAAATCACAATAATTCCCAGACCCGGCTGGGTGTGCTATTGTGCATAAACGGGACAGGGATACTAAATTCATGGCTGAGGCGGAATTGTAGTAATAACCTGTCTTATAATGATATGAACATTATAGCTGAAAAAGTAGCCCCGGGATCGAATGGATTATGTGTGCTGCCTTTTGGCAATGGGGCTGAACGAATGCTTGGAAATAAGGATTACGGGGCAAAGATTTCAGGATTAAACTTCAACATACACACCAATGCACATATGTTCAGAGCAGCTCAGGAAGGAATTGCATTTTCATTCAGATATGGTCTGGATATTATGAAGGAAGTGGGAATTGATCCCCGGTTGATTAGAGCCGGGGAAGCCAATATGTTCCTCAGCAGGGTTTTCCGGGAAGTGTTATCATGCGTAACCGGAACAGTTATTCATCTTTATAATACCGACGGATCGATAGGCTCTGCAAGAGGTGCCGGCATTGGATGCGGCTATTACAAGTCTGAAAAAGAGGCATTTAAAGGACTTGCTGCTGTTGGCATAACCGAACCGGATAAATTAAAATTAGGTAACTACGAAATGGCATATTTAAAGTGGAAGGAATTACTTTCCGGACTTTAATTATTTGATTTGTCTTTACGTACTTTCCGTAAAACTTTTGCGTACTTTGCGGTTAATAGAATAAAAAATTAGTCTAATAAATAAAAATCACAATGATTTACAAAGGGAAAAAAGAGGCATATCCCGGTATCGGGAAGATTGAATATGAGGGTAAAAAATCGAAAAATCCTCTGGCATTCAGATGGTATAATCCGGAAGAAGAAGTGGGTGGCAAACAGATGAAAGACCATCTTCGTTTTGCGATTGCATACTGGCATTCATTCTGCGGTGATGGTTCAGATCCGTTTGGTAATGCTACAAGGTTATATCCATGGAAAGATGCATCCAATGATGATAAAACAAAACAACGGCTCGAAGCTGCGTTTGAGTTCTTTACCAAAATTGGTGCCAGGTATTATTGTTTTCATGACACTGATATTGTCGGAGATGGAACAGTTTTCGAAATCGAAAAACGACTCGGAAAAATTGTCCCGGTCATGAAAAAGATGCAGGAACAGACAGGGGTTAAGCTGCTTTGGGGAACTGCAAATCTCTTTTCCAACCCGAGATATATGAATGGTGCTGCCACAAATCCTGATTTTCCCGTTGTAGCTAATGCAGCAGTGCAGTTAAAAAACGCGATTGCTGCTACTGTTGACTTAGGTGGAGAAAATTATGTATTCTGGGGGGGAAGGGAAGGTTATATGAGCCTTCACAATACAAATATGAAAAGAGAACTGGAACATATGGGAATGATGCTCTCCATGGCGCGTGATTATGGCAGAAAAATAGGTTTCAAAGGGACATTCCTGGTTGAGCCAAAACCGATGGAACCCTCAAAACATCAATATGATTTTGATGTAGCTACAATAATCGGCTTCCTGCGTCAGCATGGCCTGGATAAAGATTTCAAACTTAATATTGAGGTCAACCATGCCACTCTTGCCGGACATACTTTCCAGCATGAGCTTCAGGTTGCTGCAGATGCAGGACTGCTCGGGAGCATTGATGCCAATAAAGGTGATTACCAGAACGGATGGGATACCGACGAGTTCCCGACAAACGTCTATGAGATTACTGAAGCCATGATGGTTATATTACAGGCTGGCGGATTCTCAACAGGAGGCATCAATTTTGATGCTAAAGTAAGGCGCAACTCAACAGATATTGAAGATATTTTCATCGCTCACGTAAGCGGTATGGATACGTTTGCAAGGGCTCTTATCATTGCTGATAAAATTCTGAAAAACAGCGATTATCTTAAGATGAGAAAGAAAAGATATGAATCGTTCGATAAGGGAGCCGGGAAAGATTTTGAAAAAGGTAAACTGACGCTTCTTAAATTGAGAGATATAGCATCTGAGATTGGTGAACCTGAAACAAGAAGCGGTAAACAGGAACTCTTTGAACAGCTTATCAATATGTATCTAGCCTGATGATTTCTTCCTCTGTGGTCCTCTGTGTTTCTCTATATAACTAAAGAAGAACTTACACAGAGTGACACAGAGAATATGATATAGTTTATATAGTTGATGTTATAACTTCAAAAATCGGAGGTGAAGCTATAGTCTTTTTAACCTTGCATAATTCTGCAACCGAGATTACGGCTTCTTTATATTTATCAGGAAAGTCTGAAGGAAGCTTAATATCAAGTTTGATATTTACCGGTAAACCGGTTTCTTCATCGAATTCAGCACTCTGGATAATTTTAATGTTATCTGTGGGAATATTTCGATTGTCACAAAAAGACTTTACATAAATCCCTGTGCAGGTTCCAATTGAAGCCAGAAATAGTTCATAGGGAGAAGGTGCTGAACCTTGACCTCCGCTATGCACCGGCTGATCGGTTTTTATTATATGTCCGTGAGAATGAGCAGTTANNTTTAACAAATGATTTAAGGAATTGTTTTCCAACTGAACTAACTTTGAGCATCAATATATTAAATATAATAATACAACATGAAAAAATTATTTATTGCATATTTATTTTTTTATACAAATTCAATTCTTCCGGGACAGATACCTGGAACAAAACCTGAGCCAGTAAATATTGTTTCGGATAAGATTTATTCTTACTCTCCCAATTCCATTAAAATTGAAGGCTACCTTGGTGAAAAAATAAATCTGGTTATAGAGAAACGGATTAAAAGCCAGGATTTTGATCAACTGGTTGAACCATTCCGACATAAGAATGAAAGCCATTTATGGCAAAGCGAATTCTGGGGGAAATGGATTCTATCTGCAATTGCATCTTATGAATATAACCATGACCCTGAAATGCTTACGATTGTACAAAAAGCAGTAAAAGAATTACTCCTCACACAAATGCCTTCGGGTTATATAGGTAACTATACCGATAGTGCGCAGCTTCAGGAATGGGATATCTGGGGAAGAAAATATACTTTACTCGGATTGCTTGCATACTATGAGCTGACAGGCGACAAAAAAGCTCTTGAGGGTTCGTGCAGGCTGGCCGATAATCTGCTCAGCCAGGTCGGACCAGGGAAAGTGAATATTGTTCAAACAGGCAATTATCGCGGGATGCCAAGCAGCTCTATTCTTGAACCTATGGTCTATCTCTATAGGAGGACAGGAGAGATAAAGTATTTCGATTTTGCAAAGTATATAGTTGCACAATGGGAAAAACCGGATGGTCCAAAACTCATTAGCAGTGCACTTGCAGGCATTCCGGTTTCTGAAAGATTTCCACACCCATCGGTATGGTGGTCTTACGAAAACGGACAAAAAGCTTATGAGATGATGTCGTGCTATGAGGGACTCCTCGAATTATACCGTATAACCGGAGAATCAATGTACCTGAAAGCTGTTGAGATGGCTGTCAGGAATATTATTGAAAGTGAAATTAATATTGCAGGTTCAGGCACGGCATTTGAATGTTTTTACAATGGTGCGAAGTACCAGACTGAATCTACTTATCATACAATGGAAACCTGCGTTACAATGACCTGGATGAAATTATGTTTTAATCTTTTAAAGCTGACTGAAAATCCCATGTACGCTGATCAGATTGAAAAATCGACATATAATGCTCTTATGGCTTCCGTGAAGGGCGATGGATCACAGATTGCAAAATACAGTCCGTTAGGCGGAATAAGACATGCCGGTGAGGAACAATGCGGTATGCACATTAACTGTTGTAGTGCCAATGGTCCAAGGGCATTTATGATGCTGCCACGATTTGCAGTTATGGGAGCAAAGAATGAGATTATTATAAATATGTATGGACAAAGCGAATCTGTTATTCCGATTAACCAAAATAATACGGTTAACATTAATCAGATATCAAATTATCCTGTCTCTGACAATGTTGAGTTAACTATAAATCCTGAAATGCCCGAAAGTTTTACAATTGCTTTTCGTATCCCGTCATGGAGTGAAAATACATCAATCAGTGTCAACGGGATTGAGATATCCGGAATAACTGCAGGAACTTATAAGAAAATAACACGTATCTGGTATAAGTCTGATAAGGTAATTATGAAGTTGGATCTTAAAGGGAGGCTAATGACTCTAAATGGTTATCAGGCAATTGTAAGGGGTCCTGTCGTTTTAGCCCGCGATACCCGGTTTGGTGACGGGTTTATTTATGAATCGGCAGTTGTGAAAGATAAAAACGGGAAAGTTGACCTGATCCCTTCCAGGCAAAAACCTGCCGATATCTGGATGTCATTTACTGCTCCCATGATTCCTGGGACCAACCTCGAAGGTGATTTCAGTAATCCTTTGCAGATTAATTTTTGTGACTTTGCATCTGCGGGCAATACCTGGGGTGAAGATTCACGCTACATAATGTGGATACCAAAGACACTTAATGTGATGAATGCGGATTATAAATCATATTGAAGGCTACAGGCTGCAGGCAGGCTATAGGAAGAAGAGTAGACAAAAGATAAAAGACAAAAGTCGAAGCGAAGTGATGACACTGACCGAAGCGTCAGTGTAAAAAGATAAAAGTTGAGGGTTCCAAGACTCCAAGACTCCAGGACGATAAGACTTCAAGACTACTTGATCTTGTAGTGATCCTCCAGTATCATTCTGAAAAGTTTACCTGGCAAAATATATTTAAGTGCCACTGCCAGTTTTTGTTCTAATGAGGCAATAATATATCTCTGACGCGGATTTTTGCATTCCACAATCCTGACAAGCTTTCTGGCAAGAACTATCGGTTCCCATCCGTTGCCTTCATCTTTTTCAATAATACCCAGAGTTTTTAGATACTGTTCATGGTAAGGATCACTGGTATCTGTTGGTGCCAGAAAATTCCTCCGGTTGGCAGAGTTATTAGTATGAAAATCGCCAGGGTTAATAAGTACAATATTTATATTAAACTTTTTGACTTCCATTCTGAGAGCTTCACTGAAACCCTCAATCGCAAATTTACCTGCTGAGTAGAATGCCTGGAAAGGCAATCCCATTAATCCACCTATTGAGCTGAAATTGATAATAGTGCCCCCTCCCTGTTTCCTCATTACAGGCAAGACTTCTCTTGTAAGAATTACCATCCCGAGGAAATTAGTATCCATCTGGAGTTTTATGTTTTCTATCGGTGAGGTTTCTATGGGTCCTCCCGTATGCATACCGGCATTATTTATAAGAACATCAATTTTTCCCTCTTTTTGCAGGATAGTTTTCACAGCCTGTCGGATACTATCATTATTTGTAAGGTCTAGTTTTAATCCGGTTATCGTGGGACTGATTTCTACATCTCTTCTTACTGTTCCATAAATAGTGTGTCCTTCTTCTGCCAACAGTTCTGCTGTTTGCTTGCCAAAACCTGACGAGATTCCAGTAATAAGAATGACTTTTTTCATTTAAATATTTAATTGATTAACAGATATTTGCCAGTTAGCACTAGGTTTTTTAACCCCCCAACCCCCCTGAAGGGGGGCTAATACTCATTAATTTAGCGAATTAACCCCCCTTTAGGGGGGCAGGGGGGCATTTATAAATGTGTAACAAAAATTGTATTTTTAATTAAAGTTTAACTTAATATATGCAGGGATTTTGCTGCTTTGGTAATCTTTTCAACTGAAATTTCAACCTGTTCCTTTGTATGGGTTGCCATAAGAGAATATCTGATGAGGCTATCCTCTTTTGGTACGGCCGGGGATACAACAGGATTCACAAAAATCCCGTCTGCAAGCAGATTCTGGGTCAATTGCAAAGCTTTAATATCATCTCTGATAAAAAGAGGAATGATCGGAGTTTCAGATTTACCTGTGTCGAAACCTGCAGATTTAAAACCATTAAGAGCTAATGCGGTCATATCCCACAAATGTTTGATCCTCTCAGGTTCATTTTCCATTATTTCTATCGAGGCAAGCACGGAAGCAGCGGATGCTGGAGTCATGCTGGCACTGAATATAAGGGTCCTTGAATTATGTTTGATGTAATTTATAACTTCTTTATCCGATGCGATAAATCCTCCAAGTGATGCAAATGATTTGGAGAAGGTACCCATTATGAGATCGACTTTATCAGTCAGCCCAAAATGCGAAGCAGTACCTGATCCTTTTTTCCCGAGGACTCCAAGTGAATGAGCATCATCAACCATAATTGATGCACCATAATGCTCAGCAAGTTTTACCACTTCGGGCAAATTAATAATGTCGCCTTCCATTGAAAAAATACCATCAACAACGATAAGTTTTATGCGGTCTTTATGGCATAATTTTAATTTATTTCTGAGTGCATCCATATCATTATGGGCAAACTTAAGCACTTTAGAAAAAGAAAGCCTGCTACCTTCAATTATTGAAGCATGGTCGAGTTCGTCGAGGAGGAGATAATCATGACGTCCAGCAAGCAATGATACAACGCCAAGATTTACCTGGAAACCTGTGCTATAACATAATGCAGCATCTTTATTTACCATCCGGGCCAACTTATTTTCCAGTTCAATATGGATATCAAGTGTTCCGTTGAGGAATCTTGATCCGGCACATCCGGTGCCATATTTGTCAATTGCAGCTTTTGCGGCAGCCTTAACTTTTGGATGGTTTGTGAGTCCAAGGTAGCTATTCGAGCCGAACATTAAAACCTTTTTGCCGTTAATGATTACTACTGTATCCTGTTCGGATTCTATTGCCCTGAAATAGGGATAGATGCCAGCCTGCATGGCTTTCTGCGGGGCATCATAACTTGAAAGTTTCTCTCGTAAAATTCCCACTATATAGTTTAAATGATGTTATAATCCAGTCCAAATTTAATAAAAAAAGTATAAAACGGAAGAAATACTACTCTTTTAGGTTAATATATTAATAAAATAAACTCATATACCAGTTATAATTTAAAAGAAAAATTTACTTTTGTTCGCGAAATCAATTTTGAGGATTTAATGGACGAAGACCCATCGAATATATTAATCTTAACCCTGATCTAGGAGGATAACCGGCCCTTTAGGTAACTTCCTTCTTTATCAGCAAAAGCAAGGAGGTGACAATGACATCACTCACAACGTTTTATTTAAGCGGAATAATCGGTAAAGAAGCATTTGGCGCCGATGGTGACGCAATTGGAATAATCAAAGATTTACTTGTTAACACTATGCCTTCGGGAAACAGTGACCCGAACCAGCAACTTGTAACCGGCATCAGGCTTAAGATAAAAAAGGAAATCAGGTTTTATTCCTTTAAGAGTTTTATGGTTACTAAAGCAAGAGAAGTCCCTAATGTTACATGTACCGACCTGAATGAGCTAACCGCTGAGGAAGTTAATAATGGCCTCTTACTTGTTGAAAATATTCTAGACAAACAAATAGTGGATCTGAATGGCCGGAAACTTGTAAGGGTTAATGATGTGAGACTTGCAACACTTCCGGCCGGAACATTCACCATAGCCGTGGATATCGGTATTGAAGGACTCTTGCGTAGAATTGGGATCGCATTGCCCATAAAAAGATTTCTTTCCATTTTTAAAATAAATATTCCTGCAAAATTTATCCTCTGGGACGATGTTCAGGCTATTGATCATTCAAACCTCAATATCAGACTTTCAAAAAGCTATGCAAAACTACATACTCTTCACCCATCAGATATCGCTGATATACTTGAGGATATGGGTAAAAAATCGAGTATGTCAGTCTTCGCATCACTCGATGAAGAAAAGGCTGCCGATGTTCTTGAGGAACTAGAGACCAATGCACAGATACATATTCTTGAAAACCTTCCTGTAAACAAGGCCGCAGATGTCCTGGAGAAAATGCCTGCCGACGAGGTCGCTGACATACTCGATGAGCTCGAAGATGATAAGGCTGAGATGTTATTAAAGGAGATGGATAAAGAATCTTCACAGGAGGTAAGGGACCTGCTGGAATATGACGATGACCGTGTAGGAAGCATTATGACTACTGATTTTCTTTCTTTCAGTGCCACAATGACAGTAGCGGAAGTACTTGTTGAACTGAGAGCAAGAAAACCCGAGTCTGCAGAACTTTACAATATGTTCGTAGTTGAGTCAAACGATGAGCTGATCGGAATGTTTAATTTACGCGATCTTATTGTTTCAGAGCCAACTGTGAATATGAGTCAGCTAATGAAGTCTGAGCCTGTTTACCTTTTCGATGAGCAGAAAGTTGGCGCAATAGCCAGGATAGTCTCCAAATACAATCTGCTGGCTGTACCGGTTGTTGATCAGGACTATCGTTTACAGGGTATGGTAGTTATTGATGATGTTATTGAAGACCTTATTCGTAAACGGAGGACGAATAAAAGATAAAAATCAGAGATATGCGGAGGTCAAAGTTCAATGTAAAGAAACTTCTCAGACAGGCAGCAATCTTTTTTGCAATACTTGGTCCGGGCATTATTACCGGCAGTGTCGATAATGATGCCGGAGGAATAACAACCTACTCGGTTGCAGGAGCAATGTACGGTTATGGTCTTATCTGGACATTGATACCATCATTTGTTCTCCTTTTAATCATTCAGGAGATGAATGCCAGGATGGGAATCGTGACAGGAAAAGGTTTGGCTGATCTGATCCGCGAAAATGCAGGAGTAAAAGTGACTTTCTTCATATTCATCGGACTTCTTTTTGCTGATATTGGAAACACAACCACTGAATTTGCAGGAGTGGCAGGCAGTATGGAGGTTTTTGGTATATCCAAATATCTCTCCGTCCCGGTTGTTGCATTTATGGTCTGGATACTTGTTGTAAAAGGGAATTATAAGATAGCAGAGCGTATCTTTCTGATATTCAGCGTTTCACTACTTACATACGTCATTTCAGCAATGATGGGCAAACCTCACTGGGAGGAGATAGGATCGTCAATTATACATCCAAAGATGGATGTGAGCACCCAGGGTCTTGCAATGGTGATTGGAATAATAGGAACAACTATTGCCCCATGGATGCAATTCTACATGCAGTCATCGGTTATAGAAAAAGGGCTTAAAATGAAGAATTACAACTATACATTGATAGATATTGTTGTCGGATGTGTCGCAACTGTCGTTGTTGCATTTTTTATTATCGTTGCATGTGCTTCAACTCTTCATGAAAATGGCATCCATATTGAAGAAGCCAAGGATGCTGCCCTTGCTCTTAAGCCTCTTGCCGGCAATATGGCTTCGGCAGTGTTTGCTTTTGGATTATTTATTGCATCTATTTTCTCTGCCACTATTCTTCCTATTGCTACAGCTTTTTATGTATGCGAAGCTTTTGGCTTTGAAGCAGGAATAGATAAAAAATGGAGTGAAGCAAAAGAGTTTTTTAGTTTATATACAGGGATCCTGGTAATTGCAGCAATAATAATCCTTATTCCGAAAGCCCCACTTATCAAAATATCTTTATGGTCACAGGTTTTGAATGGTATCCTTCTTCCTGTTGTACTTATTTGCATGATAATTCTCGTCAATAACAAGAAAATCATGGGGGTTTATATTAATAAGCCACTGACAAACATTATAGGATGGCTAGCAACTGTACTGCTAATTGCCCTTTCTGCGACATGGCTTATCCTTAATTTTTTTTGATAAGTAAGAATAATCAGAACTCGAATATTATTCAGGTTTGGTCAGGCATCTTTTAACTTTTAAAATTAGAAATGAGAATTAACTTTGCTGTTAAAAATTTGAAGATTTGAAAAATTGAGAATTTAAAAACAGGCATATTAATTGATTCCTATGCAAAAGGGTTATTTTGATTCAAATACTTATCATACTCCGCAAAAGGAGACTCTGTCAATCCTGGAAAAAATTCTTCTCGACAACAGGATATACTTTACATTAAAATACGCTTCGATGGTTCTGCGAACAAGAAAAGAAGCTATCAGAAAAGTATATGATACCAAAGCCTGGACAGATTCTTCGTTTGAAATTCTAAGATTCGTCGAAAAGACAGGTGGAATATTTCATATCACAGGTATGGAAAATATAACACAATCACCAGGTTCCGTTCTTTTCATCAGCAATCATATGAGCACTCTTGAGACCATGATCTTACCTTCAATAATAGGCCCCCACAGGGAACTGACATTTGTTGTAAAGGAGAGCCTGGTCAAACATCCGCTGTTTGGTGATGTAATGAGGTCGAGGAATCCTATTGTGGTCAGGAGAATTGATCCCCGGAAAGATCTTGAAGCTGTCATGGATGGTGGTGTTGATTTATTAAGTAAGGGGATTTCAATAGTGATTTTTCCGCAGAGCACAAGAAGCGTGGAATTCAAGCCTGAGGAGTTCAATTCACTCGGAGTGAAACTGGCAAAGAAAGCAGGCGCAGAAGTTGTCCCGATAGCATTAAAGACAGATTTCTGGGGCAATGGAAAGCTGATAAAGGAACTTGGCCCTCTGGATCATAATAAACAGATTTATATAAAATTTGGCGAACCAATGAAGATAATGGGCAATGGGAAAGAAGAAAATCAGAGAATAATTGATTTTATTAAATCTTCCCTGGAGGAGTGGAATTCTGGCCCTCCAACCCCCTGAAGGTAGGATAAGAGATTTTTAAAGTGTAATCCTTACATTTTAATTATTTTTTATAGATTTGTTGAGAACAAATCAGAATCTGACCAAAGTTCTCTTTCTATTTGATCTTTTTCCTGAGCAGGAATTTAATTATACTTTTCATAAAACCGGATTATAAATAGTAACAAAAAGTAATTATTATGGCGACATTAGACTGGATCATAATGATCTTATTTTTCTCATGCCTGGTTGGGATTGTATTCTGGGTAATTAAACACAAAAAGGACAATACGAGTGATTATTTCCTTTCAGGCCGCAGTGAAACCTGGCTGGCTGTGGGAGCTGCAATTTTCGCAGCGAACATAGGTTCTGAACATCTCGTTGGGCTTTCAGGTGCTGGTGCAGAGAGCGGAATGGCAATGGCACATTGGGAGATGCAGGGATGGATGATACTGGTTCTGGGTTGGGTATTCGTGCCTTTTTATGCGCATAGTAAGGTATTTACAATGCCTGAGTTTTTATCGAAACGGTTTAATAAAAATACAAGTTCAACACTATCAATTATCACACTTGTAAGCTATGTTTTGACAAAAGTCTCAGTAACAGCCTTTACCGGTGGTATATTCCTTCAATCAGTAATTGGTATCGATTTTTGGTATGGAGCAATTGGTCTTGTTCTTTTAACCGGTATATTTACAGTACTTGGCGGAATGAAAGGTATAATGACTATTTCAGTCATACAGGCACCTATACTTATTCTTGGTGCCTTTACAATTTTGATCCTGGCTCTTTTGAAAATTGGTGGCGGCGGTATAATCAATGGCTGGCATGAAGTTGTAAAATATGCAAGTAGTAACGGCATGACAAATATGCATCTGTTTCATCCCAAAGGTGATATGTGGTATGATAAATTCCCCGGGATAAGTGTATTTTTTGGAGCTGCAATTATTGGTTTCTGGTACTGGTGTACCGACCAGCACATTGTTCAGAGGGCACTTGCTGCAAAAGATCTGAATAATGCACGTAAAGGCGCTATTTTTGCGGGATTTCTTAAAATTCTCCCGGTATTCATATTCTTAGTCCCGGGAATTGTAGCTGCTGCGCTCAGAGCTAAAGGAGTCCTTATGTTTACAGATAATAACGAAGCCTATGGTAGTCTGGTAAGTAAATTATTACCGGTAGGTGTTAAAGGAATAGTCGTGGTTGGTTTTATTGCTGCCCTTATGACTTCTCTGGCGGCCCATTTTAACTCATCAGCTACCTTATTTACAATTGACTTTTATAAAAACCACCGGCCTGATGCCAGTGAACATCACCTGGTTGTCATTGGACGTATCGCCACAATTACAGTAGTTGTGTTAGGTTTAGTCTGGATCCCGATTATGAAAAGCATTGGGTCAGTGCTTTATGAGTATTTGCAAAACGTTCAATCGCTTATTGCACCTGCAATTGCGGCTGTATTCCTTATGGGTGTTTTTAATCGTAAAATAACTCCAAAAGCCGGAGAATGGGGATTGTTGATTGGCGCATTAATTGGCCTTTTTAGACTTTGTCTGATGATTTTTGATCCGGGTACCAGTTTTAATGCAGCTACCCAAAAACTGATTACTGATCCAGCACTGCATACAGGTATTTTTGCCATACTCAAAATAAATTGGATACATTTCTGTATAGGTCTGTTTTTCTTTACAATGTTATTGATGGTTGTAATCAGCATCTTCACACCAAAAGCCGGAGAACAACAATTACAGGGGATTACTTATTTCTCGCAATCACCGGAACAGGTTAAAGAAACCCGTGATAGCTGGAATGGCTGGGATATTATTACTTCACTCATTGTATTAGCTGTTTGTGTGGCATTCTATATTTATTTCTGGTAGGAACTAACTAAGTCATTATAATAAATTTAATTAGCATTTTAAATACATTATCGTATGAAAAACCTGAATCAATCTGAAATATGGTTTATAACCGGCAGTCAGCATTTGTATGGTCCCGAGACCCTTAAACAAGTAGCTTCAGACTCTGCCAAAATAGCCAGCGGTCTGGATAAATCGCCTAAAATATCTCAGAAGGTTGTTTTTAAACCTGTGCTTACAACACCCGATTCGATAACTGAGTTATGTACTGAAGCAAATACTTCAAAAAATTGCATTGGCCTTATTACCTGGATGCATACATTTTCTCCCGCTAAAATGTGGATAAGAGGTTTATCCATCCTTAATAAACCTTTTCTTCATTTTCATACTCAGCTTAACAGGGATATCCCATGGGAATCAATCGATATGAATTTCATGAACCTGAACCAGTC
>PLML01000132.1:5220-5584 GCA_003141525.1 Bacteroidales bacterium | reverse complement strand
TTTCAGTTTCTGGTCACTCACTCACCTCCTCAAGGTTTTTTGAAAGTGCAGTGTTCCCCGAAATCTCTGATATAGATTGGCTTATTATTATGGGGGGGCCGATGAGTGTTCATGATGAAGAACATTTTCCCTGGCTGGCAAAAGAGAAAAAGTTTATCCGTCAGGCTGTTGATGCAGGCAAAACAGTTTTGGGTATTTGTCTGGGATCACAATTAATCTCGGCTGCACTGGGGGCAAGAGTATATAAGAACAAGGAAAAAGAAATTGGCTGGTTTGATATTGAACTGACACCTTTAGCACAGTCGGGAAATTTGTTTTTCGATATGGGAAGCAGGTTAAAAGTTTTTCACTGGCATGGTGATAC
>PLML01000132.1:5027-5212 GCA_003141525.1 Bacteroidales bacterium | reverse complement strand
GGTAAATATGTTCAAACTGAAATGGAGATCCTCAATAATAATCAATTAGTCGAATTATGCAGAAATATACTGTTTACGCTTTTATGCAGATTGGCAGAGCTTTAATAAAAGGCGTGGACTAAGTTCTAAAATCTCCTTAATCAAAAAAACGCCCGATATAACTGCCTGCATTTTAGTCTTCAGAA
>PLML01000132.1:0-5022 GCA_003141525.1 Bacteroidales bacterium | reverse complement strand
GTCACTGGTTCGAATCCAGTACAACCCACATTGATAATCAAAGAGTTAAAAATGTATTAACTCTTTGTTTATTAGTCAGGTGAAACATATTGAATCCAGCCGGGCTCACAGAAACAAACACATAAAGCCTTGATACATAACAATATCGAGGCTTTGTTGTTTGTTGCTAATGAAACTATACTGAAATATGTCTTGGTTTTAAAACCTTATTACTATTTCTGTTGTAAGCAGATGTTTTATAAAGGTTGTATTCAAACTTCTCATACTTTACCTGAATTTTCTCATAACAAAATACATCCCATCGCCCTGTAATTGCAGTCTTTTCAGGGTAAATTATTTTCAATTTGATTTGTACGATTATTCATCCATCAGTTAAAAGAATTAGGGGGACAAAAGAAGTTATTTGATGATCAGGACAATTTGACCACCAGTATCGCATCCTTATTTTTCAGAGATAGCACTATTGAATGGCAACTATCATAAATCATAAGTTTCCACTTAAATATGTGTGAATAANNACTTATTTCTGCAATTGTGTAATCTTAATCGGAACCGGTGTATTTACCTTTGTCAGTTATCACATCAATGATAAATCAATTTATTTTTGGTTATAATCTAGCTTAAGGGGGGACATCACAGGCATAGAGTAATTAATTAATAATTAAAAAGTAAGACAATGGGAAATTTTGTAAATAAACAAGCCACAAACGGAGAGCATTACTTTAACTTAAAAGCAGACAATTTTCAAGTTATACTCACCAGTCAAATGTATTCTTCAAACTCGGCCTGCTTTAATGGTATTGAGTCAGTGAGGAACAATTGTCCTGATGATATCAGATATGAACGGAAAGAGTCCGTCAACAATAAGCATTATTTTGTTCTGAAGGCATCTAATGGACAGATAATTGGTAATAGTGAGATGTATGCTTCTAAAGCAGGTATGGAGAATGGGATTGAATCTGTCAAAAAAAATGGTAGAACTACAACGGTTGTTGAAGAATAAACCAAATTTTGGGTTTCAATCATTAACAGTAAACTAAAATTATAAGAAATGAAAAAATTTTTCAAATTGTTCTTGATCCTGATAATTTTGTCATTGGCCTTTTATTCTTGTTACCCGCTCAACCAAAACAGATATGGTGATCAAGGAAATAGAGGTCAGGGAGAAAGGGGTCACAGACATCAACAAGAGTCTAGAGATCAGGGAGAAAGGCATGATAATTCACCTTACTAATAGAAGGGATAAAAAATAAAGTTAAGTGCAGGTGGTTAAATAATCAAATCCTTGAGGGAATAATGCACACAGGTAAGATCCGCCAGCTGGCGGATTGTTCGTCAGAAAGACACACAAAAAAAGCATAGGGCTCAGAGCACAGAGCCCTTATTTTTTTGCTCTTTGCCCTGTGCCCTGTACCAATATATTAGTAAGCGGTTATAATTCGTGAATCTTGATATTCCTGAACCATACAGGATAACCATGATCCTGCAGCCCAATGAAGCCCTCCTTTGAAATTCCCTGGGTAAAACCCGGGAAGTCCTTAAATTTGCTGTTGGCAACCATTTTGTCCCATGCCGGGGTCCATAATTCATATTCTGCAACCTTTGTCCCATTCTGAACCTGAGTGACTTTACCATTGTTAATGGTGATCACCATTGTGTTCCATTCGCCGGCAGGATGTACGGTTTTCGGATCAGCAGCAATCATATCATAAAGTGAACCTGCCAGGTGACTTGCTACTTTATTGTCGGTTGCATCGACATTGTCGAGAATCTGAACCTCGGGTGCAGCATAATATATTGGTTGACCCGGAACTTCTCTTACATTATAGAAGATTCCTGAGTTTGCCATTTTACTTGCTTTCCAGTCCACCGATAACTCAAAGTTTTTGAATTTCTTATCCCCGAATACAATATCCCCGTTGGAACCTTCACCTGGTTTCTTTCCTTCGGCAGTAAAGACCTTCATCGTTCCATCTTCAATAACCCAGTTTTTAGGCATAGCAGTTCCATTGCATTGTCTCCAGCCTTGAAAATCTTTCCCGTTGAATAATAAAACCCATCCCTCTTTCTTCTCTTTATCAGTTAGTTTATTAAACCCCTGGCCAAAGGAAGGAAGCATGATAAGCATTGCTGCTGCACATGATAATGATAAAATAATGTTTCTTTTCATAGTATAATTTTTAAAATTAATTGCTGATGCAAATTAGTCAAAAAAATTACAACCATCAAGAAGCGTTCCATTAAAGGCGACAGCTTAGGGATAATATCCCCCTTGAATTCCCCCAGGGGGGAAAATTATCAGACTTAGCGAAATTTGCCTAAATATCAGAGTATTATCGCCCCTTTAGGCGAGATGTCCCGCTTTGACGGGACAGAGGGGTTTTTCACAAGGGTCAAAGTCCTCTTAATAAGGTACAAAATGAATTTTAATACTCTAAAATTCATTTCGTTACAAAAAACGACTAAAAAAATAGTCATTTTTATTGCAAAATATTTGCGTGACTATAAAAATAGTCATATCTTTGCCGTGAAGGATTGACAAAATTTAACGAAATGCAACTTACAAAAGCAGAAGAACAGGTAATGCAGATATTATGGGACATGAAAGAAGGCCTCGTAAAAGATATCCGCGACAGTTTCAGCGACCCGAAACCTGCACGTAATACCGTATCAACAGTACTGAGAGTGCTTGAAAAGAAGGGGTATGTCGGGCATAAAGCATATGCCAATGTTCATCTATACCATCCGCTTATATCCAAAAGCGATTATTCAAAAAGCCAGTTATTCGGACTGATGGAGGGCTATTTCAATAACTCATTTCCGGCGATGGCTTCATTCTTTGCCCGCGAAAAAGACCTTAGTGTGAAAGAGCTTGAGGAGTTGCTTGAGGATACGAGAAAGGAATTGTCAAAGGATAAAAAACGAAGGTAATGGAAGCATTAGCATTATATCTTCTTAAATCAGTAATATGGCTTGCAGGTTTTACACTGGTATTCATTCTCTTCCTGAGAAATGAAAGATTTTTCTTTTTAAACAGGATGTACCTGGTAGCAGGCATTCTAACCTCATTCTTTTTCCCGCTTATCTCGGTGCATTACACTGTTGTTCTTCCTGTTATCAGAAATTTTCAGACTGAAAGTGCAGTTGTCAGCGAAATTCAGAATGCCGGTAGCAGCGTTATCCCTGATCTTAAATTAATATTATTGGTTTTGTACTTATCGGGTGTCCTGTTTGTATTAACTCTTATAATAAGACAGGGAAGAACACTTCACAGGACTATAAAAAAATCCGAGATCATTTCTTTACGTCCGATAAAACTTATCAAAACACCTGATTACACCTCAGCGTTTTCATTTTTCTCCTATGTGTTTGTCAATCCTTCAATTACAGACATTGAAACTAAGGAGATAATGAATCACGAACTGGTGCATATCAGGCAGAAGCACTGGTTTGACCTGTTGCTTGTTGAATTGCTTTGTATGATTCAATGGTTCAATCCTCTTGTCTGGATCTATGTCCGGTTCATAAGGCAGAACCACGAATATCTTGCCGATGAGGTGGCGCTGCAGCGAACATCCGATCCGGCAATCTACAGGGCAGTTCTTTTAAACCAGATTGTCGGCGCACCTGTCGTCAGTCTAACCAATTCTTTCAATTACTCACTTAACAAAAAAAGATTTAACATGATGAAAAATATAATAAGTTCACCTTACAGGAAGATGAAGATCCTTCTTATTCTTCCTGTTTTTGCAATTGTAATATATGCATTTGCAAAACCCGACTACAGGTACAAATACGTTGATGAAAGCTCCGGCAATAATGGTCAGGTTTTCTCTTCTCAGACAAAAACTGTCAAAGGTATTGTACAGCAGCAGGATGGCGAGTTGTTGCCGGGAGCAAACGTTGTGATCCAGGGAACTACTATGGGTACTGTTGCAGATGCAAAAGGATATTTTAATCTTGACAATGTACCTGATGATGGTTTACTGGTGATCAGCTTTGTAGGATTTAAATCGAAGGTTTTAAAACCTGATTTTAATTCTGACATGACTATTAAGATGGTAAGGGATACCATAAAATTTTCCGGACTCGAAGAAGTTGCACCCTCTCCGCCACCGCCACCGGTTCCTCCTGTAGATTATATCAAAGAGATCAAAGATGTGCCTCCACCACCTGTCTCACCAACTCAGCCTCCATCACTGAACGATGGTCCTCCGCCTCTCTACGTTGTCAATGGAACTATTGTTACCAGAGCGGAAGCTGATAAAATCAACCCTGAAACAATAGCCACTGTAAATGTCCTGAAAGATAAAAAAGAGACAAAATCCACAACTGAAAAGTATGGAGAAAAAGGGGAAAATGGTGTTGTAGAAATAATAACCAAAGATTATCAGGAGAAATTATTTACTGTAATAGATGGCGTTGAGCATGAGAAAGACGGGATGTCTTCTATCAGCATGGAAGATGTTAAATCGATGAATGTTTTAACACCTGAGTCTGCATTAAGTAAATATGGAGAAAAAGCAAAAGACGGGGCTATAGAAGTAACTACATATAAGAAGGGTGAAAAAAGGCCTGAAACAAAAATAGATCCTAAGAATGGAGTCGTATATAATGTGGTTGTTAAGGAAGAGGCGCCGTTTGTTGTTGTTGAAGAGTTACCGGAATTTCCCGGAGGTGAAGATGCAATGATGACCTGGATTGCAGCAAATATTAATTATCCGGCGGAAGCTTTAAAAAGGAAAATACAAGGTAAAGTTTATGTAAGTTTTACAGTCAGTGCAGCAGGCAAAGTGAATGATGCAGTTATTACGAAGTCAGTTAGTCCGTTACTGAACGAAGAAGCAATAAGAGTTATAAGTAGTGTGCACGACTGGAAACCGGGAAGTCAGGGCGGGAAAGCGGTTAATATTCAGATGCTGGTGCCGGTGGAATTCAAATTAAAATAAATCACTCCGTAAAGTGAATTTATCATAATGTGTACGTAGAGACGCCCAAATTGGAGCCTGTGAAAATTTTTGT
>PLML01000161.1 GCA_003141525.1 Bacteroidales bacterium | reverse complement strand
TGCTGCGAAGAGCTTCAATTAAGCAGCTTATAATTTCCCCTTTGTGTTACTTTGAGTTTTACTTCGTGATCCTTTGTGGTTCAATGAATTATATTTTACCACGAAGGAGCACAAAGGATTTCACCAAGGCTCACTAAGGTTTTATTATCAGATAGATAGTAAAATTAGTCTAAAAGAAGAGGCTGCCTTTTTAAGACAGCCTCTTACAATAAAATGTTTAGGTAGTTATTTTTTTGGAGAATTAATTCCTCTCTGTTTAGACGCAGCTTCAAGTCGTTGCTGCCACTTAGATTTCTTGAGTGGCTTCTTTTTATTCTCCTCCAGTGTCGCCAGTACCGCATCAGCGTTAATAAACCTTTTAGATATAATATTCTGGACATAGGTAAGCATATTGGCAAGGAAATAGTAATATGTCAGTCCTGCTGAGAAGTTATTAAGGATAACCATAAACATTACTGGCATCATGTACATCATCATCTTCATCCCGGGCTGATCTGAACCGGGAGAAGAACCTGTCATCTTCATTGTAAGCAATGTTGAAGCAGTCATAAGAAGTGTGAAAAGGCTGACATGATTTCCATACATCGGGATAGTGAATGGAAGCGTCAGGATTGAATCGTATGTTGATAAATCAGTAGCCCAGAGGAAGTGTTCCTGCCTTAATTCAATTGAAACAGGAAAGAACCTGAACATAGCAAAAAGAATAGGCATCTGGAGTAACATTGGCAGACAACCTCCCATTGGGTTCACTCCTGCCCTTTTATAGAGATCCATTGTCGCCTGTTGTTTCTTCATCGCATCTTCCTTCTTGGGAAATTTCTTTCCAAGCTCCTCGACCATCGGCTTCAATACCTGCATTTTTGCTTGCGACTGATACGATTTAAAAGTCAGAGGAAAGAGAACAATCTTTATTATAATAGTCAGGATAAGAATAATAAGGCCGAAATTCTTTATAAAATGATTAAGCCAGTTAAAAATCGGAATAATAACAAACCTGCTGATCCAGCCAATAATATTCCTGCCGAGAAAAACTATCTTTTCGAGCTGAGGCCCTTCCTTTTTAAGAATTGGAATTGAATTTGGTCCGTAATACAATTTCATATTGATCGAATTCGAAGCGCCGTTATTAAAAGGGATGCCCACCTCAGAAGTATAGTATCTCAGATATTTTTTGGATGCAAGAGTACGAGTAGACGATACAGAAGCATTAAGAAAGAAATCATTGGTAAGAATTATTGAGGAAAAAAACTGGTCCTGAAATGAAATCCAGCTGAGTTTTGTAGTGATGTCGTTCTTTACATTCTCTTTTGACTGACGCATTCCGAGTCCGGCAACTTCATCCTGATAATATTTGTAATTTATAGTGGAATAAGTCTCTTCATTCTGTCTGCCTTTCTCTTGCTGAGGAATGTACATCTTCCAGTCTAGAGTAAGACTATTTTGATTCGATGCAATAATTCCCTCCATTGATATGAAGGTAACATTAAAGTCAACAGAATATTTATCAGGAGCAAGTGTATACTTATATTCAATGTACTTATCCTGACCGGCAAATAATCTCAAAAGAACACTCTCAGGCCGGGAAACAACTTTATACGATTTTTGATCAGATACTGGTTTGAAATATAGGTTATTTGTTTGTACGGCTTTATTGTCCGCAGTAAAGAAATTAAGTCCGAATACAGTCGAGTCACCCGAAAACATGACAAGAGGTTGCGCATCAAAGGTTTTGTAATCTTTTAACTTTGCAGAATAAACTCTTCCTCCTTTGAGTGAGATTTTTAGCTCAACCTTATTATTTTCAAGTGTAATGAATTCATTCTCACCTGTTGCCGATTGTGCAAAAACACCATACTGATTGATATCAGTTATTGTTCCGGTTGTACCCGGTACAGAAACTCCGGATTTTGGCTGCTGTAAACTCAAAGAATCTGATTTCTGTTTCTCTGGTATATTTCCAAGTTTAAGATTTATTTCATTTATTTTAGCAAGAGCATCAGGCTGATTGGGCTTTAATCTAAGGACATTTATGTAATCCGATCTTGCTGCTTCAAGGTCGCCCTTTGCATACTCAGATTCTGCCTCCAAAAGAGCCTTATCAATGGTTTTATTCGTCCGGTTTGTATTATAAATGCTGAACCCTATAAAGATCAGAAAGATCAGAATAAGGCCTGTTATTGTATTTCTATCCATTCTTTAAAGTGAATTAAAATTATTGGTTTGAAAAATGAAAATATTTATCATTAATTATTATTGAAACTCGAAGCATAGCGTTTCTATCCTATACAGGCTTTGATGAAACCAACAAACAGCGGATGAGGATTGATTACAGTACTGCTGTATTCAGGGTGAAACTGAACACCGATAAACCACTTATGATCAGGTATCTCAATAATCTCTACAAGACCTGACTCGGGATTAATTCCGACAGGTACCATTCCATTGCTTTTGAAATCATCGTAATATTTATTATTGAATTCATAGCGGTGCCTGTGTCTTTCAACAATTTCAGTTTTCTTATATGATTCGAATGTCTTGGAATCTTTATCAATAATACATTTGTATCCTCCAAGCCTCATGGTTCCCCCTTTATCTATAATACTTTTTTGTTCCTCCATCAAATCAATTACAGGATATTTTGTTTTATGATTTATTTCTGTGGAATGAGCACCTTCCAAGTTAAGAACATTTCGGGCAAACTCTATGACAGCACATTGCATACCCAGACAAATTCCAAAAAAAGGAATATTGTTTTCCCTGGCATATCTGACAGTTAAGATTTTTCCCTCTATACCCCGTGATCCGAAACCAGGTGCAACCACGATCCCGTTAAAACCGCTTAGTCTGTCTATAACGTTTTTTTCCGTAATTTCCTCTGAATGTATGTATTCAACATCAATTTCGCATTCATTCATTGCGCCACTGTGGATAAATGATTCGGCAATTGATTTGTAAGCATCAGGAAGTTCAACATACTTTCCAACCAGGCCAACCTTTATTGAATGCTTTGGATTCTTTAGTTTAGTAAGGAATTCTCTCCATTCAGTAAGAGGTGGCTTTGGCTCAACGGGGAGAGACATTTTTCGCAGAACTGTCTGATCAAGACCCTGCTCCAGCATTTTTATTGGTACTTCATAGATAGTTGAAACATCAACTGATTCAATAACTGCATTCTCTTCTACGTTACAAAAGAGAGCTACTTTCCTTTTAATGTCCTCATTAAGATGTCTTTCTGTTCTGAGTACTAAGATGTCAGGTTGAATTCCTGTCTCAAGAAGCTCTTTAACAGAATGTTGCGTTGGTTTGGTTTTGGATTCCCCTGTTGAGGAGAGATAAGGAACCAGGGTCAGGTGAATGACAATGCAGTTTTGTGTTCCAAGTTCCCATTTCAACTGACGGACAGATTCTATATATGGCAGTGATTCAATATCACCTACAGTGCCTCCAATTTCAGTAATGACAATATCATATTTATCACCTGAACCAACCAGCTTGATCATCCTTTTTATTTCATCAGTGATATGAGGAATGACCTGGACAGTTTTTCCAAGATAATCTCCTTTTCGTTCTTTATTAATAACTGACTGATAAATTCTACCCGTAGTAACATTATTAGCCTGACTTGTCGGGACATTTAAAAACCGTTCATAATGCCCGAGATCAAGGTCAGTCTCAGCTCCATCGAGTGTTACATAACATTCGCCGTGTTCATACGGGTTAAGAGTCCCTGGATCAACATTTATATATGGATCGAGTTTTTGAATTGTAACAGAATAACCTCTTGCCTGCAATAACTTTGCAAGAGAAGCTGAAATAATGCCTTTTCCCAGAGAGGAAGTCACTCCTCCAGTCACAAATACGTACTTAACGTCTCTCAAAGCAATGTTAGTTTATTTGTTATATAAGATTTCATTTTCATTAATCATCAAGACCCGACTGGTCTATCATCTTTACTTTTTCTTCAAGCGTTTTAATCAGTTTCTTAGCATTCTCAATTTTCTCTTCTACTTCTCGTATCATAGTATCAGCATTAGTAGATTTTGCAAAAAAACCAATATTGTTCTCCCATAAGACGATGTCTCCCTCAAGCTGTTTAATTTTAGTAAAGAATTTATCTCTCTCATTCCTGATTTTTCTTGAGGCTTTTGGATTTGCCTTAAGGTTATCAAGTTTGGTTTTATATTTAAGGATGCTTTTATCCTCATCGCCAATTTTCAACTTATCAAACTCCTTATTAATGGCAATCCTGTATTTATTGGTAATTTCATCCTTTAGATTAAAAGGTACAAAACCAATATCAGTCCATTTCCTCTGTAACTCTTTCAAACGTTCAAATGCAGTCTGAACATCAGCGCCTGGTTCGAATTTCTCAAGTTCGTCGATTATTGCAAGCTTGGCCTTCAGGTTATCTTCGTATGAAGTATCAAGAGCTGCAAAAAATTCAGTCTTCCTGTTGAAAAAGTGGTCACACGCTTTACGGAATCTTTTCCAGCATCTTTCAGATTGTTTTCGCGGGACCGGGCCAATTTCTTTCCACTCTTTCTGAAGTTTAATAAGGGCATCAGAAGTTGCTTTCCAATCCGCACTTTCCTGGAGAGCTTCAGCCTGAATACATAGTTCATTCTTCAGCTGCAGGTTATTAAGTTGAATCTCTTTGTTATCTGCGTAAAATCCTCTTTTCTTTTCAAAGAATGCATCACATGCATCTCTGAATTTCTGGTAAACTTTGTTATTTTGTTTCTTAGGAGCAAATCCTAAAGTACGCCATATTTTCTGTAATTCAACAACCTTATCAGCTTGTTCATCAAATTCCTTAAAGTTTTTAATTTCAAGCATGTTTATTGCATCTACTTCTTCGCATAGAGCTATTTTAGCCTCAAGATTTTGCTTCTGATCGTCTTTCTGCTTTTCGAAGTACTCATGATGTCTTTTGTTAATTTGAGAAGTTGCTTCTTTAAACCTTTCCCAAATCTCATTTTTCGATTCCTGTGGAACAGGCCCTATCTCACGCCATTGATTATGAAAGTCCTGCAAAAACCTGAAAGCGTTTACAGGATTTGGCTCCAGAAGAAGTTCTTCCGCTTTTTCACATAACAGGATTTTAGACTCTAGGTTCTTTTTTAAATCAAGATCCCTGAGTTCCTTATTGATTTTTATATAATCGTAGAAGATTTCGACATAATGATGGTAATTTTCCCAAAGGTCTTTCAGTGAGGATTGAGGAACAATACCAATTGAATGCCATTCATTCTGCAGCGATCTGAAGTCGTGAAAGGTCTTATTTATCGACTCTTCCCTGTTTACCAGGTCCTTGATTTTATCAATTATATCGTACTTCTTTTTAAGGTTCTCATATTTTTCGGCTTCCTGAATCTTATTATAATCAGTTTTTTTCTCCTTATATTTTTCCAGCAGATGTTTTACACGGGCATCATCAGGGTCAACCCATTGCCGGTAGTCTTCAATTTTGCCACCGCCCTCAAGAAATTTATTTTTCCTCTCCTCAGATTCATTCTTTAATTTTTTATAGAAAAGGATTTTCAATCGTTCTACATCTTCCCTTATCTCGATAGCAGGCCGGTTTTCTATAAGAAGGCCTAATGTTTCAACCAGTTCATGTTTGGTGTACCCTGAATAATCAACCTGAGGAAGTTCCATATCATCATACTTATGAGAATCCTCATGCAGGGGCTTTTCTTTTTCACCTGTCGGTACAGGTTCTTCGTCATGTTTATACTCCTCATTTTCAGCAACATTCTCTATTTTCTCATCAGTTGTTTCAGCGTTGTCAATAGAGTCAAGTTCTTGCGCGTTTTCCGCTTGTGTGGCATCCTCAGTTCCGAGAGCGTTTTCATTCGCCCCGGATTGTTCTTTACGAACAGAGTCATCCGGATTTTTCTTGGTCATAATCAATCCTTTTATTGTTCAGCTCTTTATCAGTAATTTACACCATGGCAATCCATGGGAATTTCAGAGTACGAAAATATTGAAATATTTAATAAAACTCAAAGTTTTGACATAAATAAATGTGAGAATCAGATATTAAGACAACCTGAACGTGTAAGGTGAAAAATATTAAAATTATTAAATCAATTTTTTAAATTGGCCTTTTTTAGATTTTAGTAAGATAAATTATATATTTGAATGATAATTTCAAGCAACATGAAAGTTGTGAAAAACTGCAATTAAATCAACTAACCAAATGGATAAATCTCAAATTCTAATCTTTTCTGCTGTTTTAGCAGTCGTAGCAATCAGGTTATATCAGAAATTTTTAAAAAAAGATAAAGCCAAATCAGGAACAGAACCAAAACCTTCTTCAGGCACTTCCTTCCCATCATCGTCAAAAGACGAAGATTATGAGCCTTACCTGAAAAAATGAAAAGAGATCATTTTTTATTTTTAGAAATCATGTAGCGGAAAGGATTTACAATCTTTTGAAGAAGCCTGATATTTTCNNCCATATAAAGTCGTAAGACCTTCCGGAAGTTCAATTTCTATGACATAGGCATCATTAGCAGGCACAAGTGATTTAGATTTTACAATGCCCCTTACCATTCCATATTGCAGGTAAGGATAACCGCTGAGTTTAATATTAACGGATTGTCCGGTTTTCACTTTGCCGGATCTTTCCATTTTCAGATTTATCCTTCCAAGGAAACTGCCTGTTTCAATAGGAACTATACTTACAACAGGCTCATCTTTCATTACTGACTGATTTGCGCTCCAGAACTTGGTAAATGAAACAATCCCATCGACAGGAGATATAAGAAGGTAAGTGTTTTCCCATATATTAATTTGAGCTTTAAGGTTTAAAAAAGATTCACGAAGAACTGAAACATATTTTTGATTTTCATCTATACGCGTTATGCGGTAATCCTCAAGAAGTTGCCGCTTCTCAGCCAATTCAATTGATTTAGCGGCATGGTCAAGGCGTGCCTGCTGCAGTTCTATATTTACCCTTAACAGCGACTGGTTCGATTTCTCAAGGTCACTTTCAGGTATTACATTACCGGCAAAAAGAGAGGAATCTCTATGATACATTTTTGCCTCAAGTTTCTGGTTTTCGGAATAGAGCTTTTCTTTAATGATTAATCTGGTTATAAATTCCTGAATTCCATTTATTTCATTGTTAAGTGAAGCTATTTTGCTACCATAAGAATCATTATTCACATAATTGTTCAAATCAGAAAGATTTTTCAGAAATGTGGCATAAAAAGACTGAAGCTCGCCAAGCTTAGATAAAAGTGGCAGTAATCTATAAGAAAGAAACTCCGGGTTACTGATTGTGTCAATTGTTCTTTTAAACAATTCTACTTCATCCAATGAGGCTGTTGTTTCCATAACGGCAATCAATTTCCCTGCATTGACCTTTTCTCTTTCTTTTACAAAAAAAGAGTTTATATGTCCAGTTATTTTAGTAACAAGAGTTACAGGAGGATTGGTTGTCGTAATTTCAACCGGAGCAGGGATTGTATCGGGATACTTTATTAACCAGGCAAATAGAATAAAAAGAACAAAAACCAAAAACATAATTAATGTACCCCACCTGAGAATTCTCCTCGGAGGTTTTCCCATAATTTCTTTTACCGGGTCGGAATATAATATTTCAGGCTTCTGATTTTTCATTTATCTATGCTAACTACCCAGTTCAAGTTGATTCTTTACAAGATTATAATATGCTCCTTTTTTACCAATAAGCGATTCGTGAGTACCTGTTTCAGTAATTCTTCCACTGTCGAGAACGACAATCTTATCTGCATTTCTTACACTACTGAGCCTGTGTGCAACAATAATGACCGTTTTGCCTTCAAAAAATTCTGCAAGGTTTTCAACAATTACTTTTTCATTGTTGGCATCCAATGAATTAGTTGCTTCATCAAAAATTATAATATCCGGATTCTTATATATTACTCTGGCAATAAGCAAACGTTGTTTCTGGCCTTCGCTCAATCCATGACCATTTGCTCCAATTTTAGTATTATATCCCAAGGGAAGAGACTCTATAAATCCTCTGATATTTGCAATATCTGCTGATATAATTAGTCTTTCCTCGTTTATTTCTTCCGATCCGGGAGCTATATTAGCAGCAATAGTGTCGGGGAATAAAAAGCCATCCTGCATAACAGCGCCCACTTTTGCCCGCCAGACTTTAAGGCTTAGATTGGACAAACGTAAGTCACCGATAAGTATTTCTCCTGTGACAGGATGATAAAAACCCAGGAGCATCTTTAACAGAGTTGTTTTTCCGCTGCCGCTGGTTCCGACGATTGCAGTTATTTTGTTTTCTTCAATAAACAGGTCAATGTCTTTTAATGCAAACGGAGAGCGTGGTCCCTCATACTGGTAGGAAAGATTATTAAAATAGATATCTTTTTTATCGGGAAGCTTTCGCACTTTCACTTCAGGATCAGGTTCCTCCTCTTCAAGGTTATGGACTTCGGCCAACCGGTCAAGACTCATTTTTGCATCCTGCGATATACGGAAAAAACCAATTATCTGACTGACAGGCACATTCAGCTGACCTATAATAAACTGTACAGCAAGCATCATACCAAGAGTCATATTCCCTTGAAGAACTGAGGTTGCGGCAACAATTGTAATAAGAACGTTCGTTACTTCATTTATAAATGTTGCACCTGCAGACTGGTATTGAATTATACTCAATCCTTTTACCTTTAATCCAAATAAAGTAGCCTGAAGTCTTTCCCAGTCCCATCGCATGCTTAATTCACTTTGCGTAAGTTTGATCTCCTGCATGCCATTGACAATATTAATTAGTTTGTTCCCCGAAACAGACATCTGTTTAAAACGCTGATGATCAAGCCTTGCTCTTGATTTCATAAACACCGAAACCCATCCGATATATAATACTGATCCAATAAGGAACAGGGCAAGTATCTTAATATTAAAAACAGCAAGTACAATACCAAAGACAACCAGGTTGAAAAAAGAGAACAAGATGTTCAGGCTGGCAGAAGTAAGAAACTCTTCGATCCTGTTATTATCTTCAATGCGCTGAAGAATATCACCGGTGAGTTTTGTATCAAAAAAAGCCACAGGCAATGACATCAGTTTTTGAAGGAAACCTGAAATTACAGCAACATTCACCCTCGAACCAATGTGAAGCAACAACCAGCCTCTTATAAACTCAACTGACATTCTTCCAAATACCAGAGCCAGCTGGGCAAAGAGGATGAGGTAAATAAATCCTATATCGTTATTATTCAAACCAATATCTACAATAGACTGCGTAAGAAACGGTATTACCAGTTGAATACAGCTTCCAAGGACTAAACCCAGAACAAGCTGATAAAGATATTTCCTGTAGAGACGAAAATATTTAAACAGAAATTTAAACCCGCTTGAGTTTTCCTTTTCATTCTCATTCTTAAAAAGCGATGGTGTAGGTTCAATTATCAGCACAAGTCCTGCAGGTTTTCCCTCGACCACAGTCGATGCCCAACTCTGCTCATATTCCTCACGGCTGAATTTAATCAGGCCAACAGCCGGGTCTGCAGCCCAGATTTTCTCATTCTTGATTTTGTATACTACGATGAAATGTTTTTGCCGCCAGTGCACAATGCATGGAAGGGGAACATTATCCTGCATTATTTCAAAAGGTATTTTTACTCCCAGAGTTTTAAAACCTAAAGAATCAGCAGCTTCGGATAGACCCAAAAATGAGACTCCTTCCCTGGTTATATAGCATTTTTTTCTAAGAGATTCGAGGGAAAAATTCATTTTGTAAAATCCTGCTACCATTTTCAGACAGGCAGGCCCGCAATCCATTGCATCAGGTTGTTTTACAAAAGGGAAAGACATTTGAGGTTTCCGGGAATTTATTTTTATCAAAAGTAAAGATATTTATATTTTGATTAAGATAATCCCATGTTTCAGATAAAATGAGAACCTCAGCCACCATAAAAAGAGTTTTGGATTTTGGAAATACTATATTTGCCATTTGATTCTTCTAACCACAAGGGGTTGTTTAAAAAAATTTCAGATATTAATATAATAAATGGCGTACGCAATCAGGATGATAATGTTCTGAATTGGCTTTATGACAATTATTTTCAATCAGTTAAGAATCATGTTCTTAGTAATAGCGGATCTATTGAAGATGTTTCCGATGTTTTCCAGGATACCATAATAGTACTTTACAATCAGATAACGGATGATAGCCTGCACCTTACCACAGACCTCAAAGGCTACTTTTTTGGAATCGCCCGTAATGTATGGAGTGCACTGCTCAGAAAAAAGCAAAAGACAATAGAACTGGAGATAGATATTCCTGATGAGGGGGAAACTGAAGAACAATATGATCTGATTCTGGAAAGAATTATCAGCAGGGTATTTCCACGATTAAAACCCGACCAGCAAATGGTTTTGAATCTATTCGCTGATGGTCTCACGTATGAAGAGATTGCAGTGAAAATGAATCTTAAAAATGAGGTCTACGCCAGACGGAAAAAATACCTGAGCAAGGAAGCTCTTCTTGATCTTGTGAAAGAAGATGCTGAATATCAGGAGTATTTTCGTTTCCAGAAATAAAATCCCGCCGAAAATAATAAAAAGGCAATAATTGTTATAATAGCAATTTTAAGTCTGCTTGAGTAGTATAATGGTGAATTGTCTCCATATACTACAAGGGCAGCCCAAAAGTAAGGGTGAGACCTCAGCTGATCTGCATTTTCTAAAAAGGCAATCCTTGCTTTTTTCAAAGCAACACTCTTTGGATATCCTTTCTTAAGATATTTATAAAACATTTCAACAATCTCTGTCCCTGATTTATCTTCAATCTCCCACATTGACATTACTACTGACTCGCTTCCAGAATAGATAAAACCTCTGGCAAGACTTAATATGCCTTCACCGGAGTATAAAAGGCCAGTTCCTGTATTGCATGAACTAAGAACGACCATTTTAGCTTTAAGAGGAATGCCATAAACCTCATAAGTTTTAAGGAAACCGTCTTCCGGAGAATCATTTCCCTGGCTGAAGATCAGTGTTGAATTCATAGGGTCTTTATCATTCAACAGAGTATGCATAGCCAGATGGATTATATCATATTTACCTGATTCTCTCTTGTAAACTGATTCTTTTGCGGCACTATTTGCAAACAATGTCCCACCCGTAATATCTGATACATACTTTGCCTCCTGCCGGGCAAAAGGTAAATCATTCAGGACACCTGTTCCTGCTTGTCGAGACATTAAAACAGATTGGATATCAATTGGTTCGCGATAATCTGGGGCAAATGCAATTAGTTTGTTGATTCTGTTGTAATCTTTTTTTACTGATTCTGCCATAAAAGTCGCAGAATATGTATATGAAATATCATAACTATTCATAAGATATTTAAGATCGCTGTACATAATGTTCTTCTGAGAATCACCAGTTGTCGGAATAGTTTCAAATGGCAGATATGAAAGAATATTGTCGGGAGAAATGATTAGTTTATTAGAAATAAGGTAAGACCTTATCGGATCAATAAGGGTCTTATACAACCTATATCCAACAAGCTTAAATTCTTTAAATTTCTGCGATGCATTATCCGAAGGCAATGGCATTGATAATAAACTCCTGAATTTTCTGATGTCACTAAAAAATGATGAGTCGACAGTAGTTGTAATAAGTCGCTGATATCTCTTATTCGCGACAAAAGTATACAGTACGGTGTCAGATAAAATATAATTTATATAATTTCCTGCATGACCAAATATCTTAGGAATATCCTTAAGCTCAGACACTTTGGTATTGTATTTTATTGCATAATACACAGGGTATTGTTTTTCAAAGATCAAAACAAGTGAATCTCTTGACCGTGTAGCCTCGAGCAGATTTTCCTTCCATTTATTTATTAGCATAGAGTTAGGTATTTCCCTGGCTGTCTCTTCTGCCAAACGTGCATTAAATAAACTTATATCAGCTTGCAGCTTCTTTTCATATTCTCCAATACCGGAAGGGATATTAAGCTGAGTCGCTTTCAATTCCCTGGTGGATGTCAGCAAGCCTGCGACTTTGCTTTTTTCCGAATATTCAAATGCTTTTTCCAGGAAATGAGTATCATTTATTCTTTTGTAAAGAAGATTGAAATCGCGTATAGCATTGAGGTAAGAATCTCTGTAACGGTCACCAAGGATAAGCCTGCTGTTGTCTTCGCTTATATTTATTCTTACTTTTTCTATCATTGAAACTATTAATTCTGAAGTATTTGAGGCAGCTTCAAGAGCTCTTTTATCATCTGTTTTTTTGTAGATATCCCATAAAATCCTGTATTTAGTATTTAGAATCTTTAAAGATATTCTATCGGGTTTTATATTGTCAATATCAGGATTAATATAGTTCCCTTTATTCTTCAAATCTTCCAGGTCTGAAACAAGCAGGTTTTGTATAATTCCTAATGCTTTTCCCTGTTCACCGGCTTCATCCAATGAAAGAGAATACCCCAAATAAACAGAGGTTCTTAAAGAAAGGTCCTGATCATTCATTTGAATATATTCAAGACACTTCCCGAAACATTTAAGAGATTTTTTATTATCAATATTGTATTCCCGCAGGTAATTCGCATAATTGATAAGTACCTCAATATAACTTCGGGGAGATAATTTAGATCTGGCTTTTGCCCGTACAAGGGCATCTATAAGCAACTCTTCACCTCTCCTTAAATCGCCATTATTGGCGAGAAATATTGAATAACTATTAATTATATTATAAGCCATTGGTGAGTTATTTGCTATAGCGATGGGAATTACTTTTTTATAATATTCCCCTGCTTCAGCAGTTAGTTTCAGGGCTCCATATGTTATTGCGGAACTATTCATCAGATTGATATAGTTGTCACTGATCTTTAAGTTAAATTGTTTATAGAGTGATTCAGATTTGTCAAGATATATTTTAGCTTTTGAGAAATCAGCGAGCCGGCTGTAACATACTCCCATGCTCTCATAAAGATCTGCAGCTATCTCATGAGAAACGCTGTCGGGTTTGCTGCTTGATATGATCAAAGCAGTATTTAAATAGTTTAATGCTTTTTCATACTCCTGTAGTTCTATGTAAGCTGAACCAAGACTTAGATATATGTTTGCCAGAACAGGGTTTGATTCCCCATTTATTTTCTTTTCAGCTTCCAGAGCCTTAGATGAATACTCTTCGTGCTTTTTAAAATCGCCAAGATTAAGGTATGTCAATCCTATATTATAAAGCGCTCTTGCGTAACGCTCATCATATTCACCGTTTTTTACTTTATATGCAATACATAGATCGAGGTATCGGATTGATTCAATAAAACTTTTTGTTAGCAGGTAGTAGATACCTATAAGATAGTAAGATTCAGATAAGACAGAATCACTTATACTACCGGAATTTATTTTTTGGATTATTTTTTCAATTAAATGCCGGCTTTGTGTTGTATCTTCACCCGATAGTACTTTTACTAGAGAACTTTTAAGTGATTCATTTAGCTGCACGACTTCCTTTGATGATTTGTCTATGACATAAGGAAGAGTGTTTGTGACAGAACTATTTCTCCCCGAATTATTAACATAGGTACCTGTGCCAAGGGTCAACGATAATTGATAAGAACAGGCAGATATAAATAAGTATATAATGACAAATCTGGCAATTTGCTTTTTAAAATTCATGAATTAAGCAATAATTTAAGATAGACCCCAAATATAAATCCTGGTCAAATATAATAAAACCAAATCAAATTCATTAATTGCAGTAAAAAATGTGCTTTGTAATTATCTGATTATGTGAGGATAAAAAAATATTTTAAAAATAATAGTTTTTTTGTGTCACAAAACGGTATCATCCGACATGTAGCAGTATAGAAACTAAATTACGAATTACCCTAACTAATAAAAAAAGCTATGAAAACCCTGAATTCAAAATTGACAAAAGACAATTTAACTGAGTTTGCACTTACAAATGAAGAGATGATTTATGTTCGCGGCGGCCAAGATGACCCGATTATTAAACCACCAACACCCCCGATCATAATCTGAGGATATTTATTTTTTCTGTTTTAACGAAAACAGGAATATTGAATTTTCATCTATTAAATGATTTTAAGAATTTAAGATTTATTATTAAATCTGATAATAAGTGAGTAGCTTCATCGAAGCGCTCCATAATAATATTATACTGCTGATAATGAGTAGTTTATTTGACTCATTAGAAGCAAGTAGAAAATATAAGATCTATTTTTAACGAAATAATATTTGATATCCATGAAAACAATTGATTTTTCATATTTCATCGAAAGGTTTATTGCCGGTGAGATGAGTGAAACAGAAAAACGATGGTTCCTGAGAGAGCTTGAAGGTAATGAAAAGCTCAGAACTGAAGTTAATCTCAGGAAGCATACAGACGAGATTCTAAAGAACCAGAACGTAATTTCATTAAGAAGTAAGCTCTCAAGAATTGAAAATCAGCGAAAAGAGGTACCACAGTCTTTAAAAAATTCAAAGAAAACGACTTACGTCAAATATGCAGCTGTTTTTGCAGGCCTTATTCTGATTGGAAGTATTACATTGTTTTCGGGAAGGAGCTTAACCGGGGAGAAAATAATGAAACGCTATTATAAGGTATATGAACCTCCCACAAGTTCGAGGTCGGCGCAGTCAGGAACAGATGCTGATTTCACCCTGGCCCTCGAGTTTTATAATACCCATGATTATGAGAAAGCAGCGGTTCTTTTCAGCAAAGTGCTTGAAATCAAACCGAATGATATGCAGACCGTCTTATTAAAAGGAGTTGCTAATTTTGAAGAAAAGAAGTATCCGGAAGCAAAACAATCATTTGGAAGGGTGATTGATGACAAAGACAACCTATATATTGACCAGGCTCAGTGGTATCTTGCTTTATGTTACCTCAACACTAATGAAACGGATAAGGCAAAACAACTCTTTAAATTAATAGGGAAAGAGAATGGTATTTATAAGAATGATGCAAGAAAGATACTAAGGGGATTAAAGTAATTAAATAAGAACCCTCTCATTAATGGAACAATTAGCAGGTTGCAGAAATTCACAATTGAAGATCAGGGTAATGGAGAACGATATGAATTCATTGAATAATAATATGATAAATTGTCCAACAGTCTTGACAGGGATTTCTCATGAGATGAGAACAAACATGAATGCAATTGTTGCATTCTCATTTCTGATGAAAGATAGTGGTTGCAATAATTCAGACCGTGAAGAATTCAGCAGTCAGATATTAAATGCATGTGAACAATTAATTGGTCTGTTCGATAGTTTTCTTGATTCAGCTATAATTGATACGGGTAATTCAAAAGCTGATTCAAAAATATGCAAAATGGATAGTTTTCTTGATGACCTTCTTTCAGAATTCAGGGAAGAACTACATAAAGAAGGACATAAGGACATTGAACTGGTTACTGAGATACAGATCTCAAATTCAATTGAAGTAATTATTGATAAGAACAAGATTTACAGGGTAATTCGCAGTCTGTTCCAGAATTCAATAAAAAATACCAATTCAGGGTATGTTAAGATTGGTTACTTTCTCAGGGACGATAAAGTAAACTTTTATGTTCTCGACTCCGGCCAGGGTTATTTCAAATGCAAAGAATTTATTCAAACAGAGGATTTGAATGAATCGCTTATTCTACACAATGATACCTATACGGCTATCAATATTACCCTGGCCAAAAAGCTAGTTCAGATGTTGGGCGGAACAATCTGTATTGAATGCAACGGCCTTGCCGGCACAGGAATCTATTTTTCTATTCCTGTAAAAGTGGTGGCAAGCTCCGACATTAATATAAATAAATATTTAAATACCATGATCGCGATCTGATAAAAGCCAGTGTTATTATTTTCGATGTCTGTAATCAATCAGCATGAGAGCGAATGGCTGTTATACCAATAGACAGCCATTTTTTATTTTTTCAATTCAATAATCTTTGCTTCAGTTCTTCTGTTTAATTTTCTGCCTTCGACAGTCACATTATCTCCTAGGGGTGAAGTGTTCCCGTATCCTTTATATCTGAGTCTGGCAGAATAAATCCCCTTTTTGATAAGGTAGTTAACAACCGATAAAGCTCTCTTTTCAGATAATGCCATATTATATTGCACTGATCCGGTGGAATCAGTATAACCACCAATTTCCATAGCAAGGTTTTTATTTTCTGACAACAGGGTTGCAAGATTATCCAATTCTGTTATGGATTCTTTCTTTAATTGCCAGGAGTCGATTTCATAGAACACATTTGAAAGCTGCATTTTCTCGCCTACAACTGCAGGATTCAGAATTATTTTTTTAATAAAAGGTTTTGAAGCGGTATGTATTCCTTCAAACATAAAATTGTCGGAATAAAAGAGGTAACCGGGTCTGCTGACATTTATGCCGTAATTGTATCCTGAAGGAAGACAAACAAGAAAATTACCTGTTTCATCGGTAGCATTTTTTACAATTATCTTCCCCGTTGAAAGATTAATCAGCTCATAATCTGCTTTTAATAATTTACCGGTTTCTTTTTCATACACTTTACCTTTCAAATAAGATACCGGATTGGGTCTGGCCGATTCATAAAGGCTAAAAGAGAAAATATCCTTCCCTTTTGACTTATCACGTACTGATGAATAATATGCTTTTTGTCCGCCTGCCTCAATTATAAGCCCCATTTCATCATTATAGGTGTTTATAGGGTAACCAAGATTCTTTGGTTCTGTCCAGGTGCTGTCATCATTCATTCTGGTCACAAAAAGATCAAATCCTCCCATTCCAACCCTTCCGTCAGAAGCAAAATAAAGTGTTTTTCCATCGAAATGTATAAAGGGAGACATTTCATTACCGTCAGTGTTAATGACACTTCCAAGGTTCACCGGTTCAGTCCATTTATTTTTATCATTTAATCTTGTAAGCCAGATATCTTTGCCGCCAAAACCTCCAGGCCTGCTGCTCGAGAAGAAAAGTGTTTTGCCGTCAGCACTGATTGATGGCGTTGATTCCCACCGGTTTGTATTAACAGGAGCTCCCAGATTAGATGGTTCTGACCACTTACCGTTTTTAAAAGCTGAAAAATACAAATCACAATTTCCAAGGCCACCGGGACGATTGCATGCCGTAAAATACATGTAAGTTCCATCAGAAGAAAGTGTTTGAGCTCCTTCATTTTGAATTGTATTCA
>PLML01000068.1 GCA_003141525.1 Bacteroidales bacterium | reverse complement strand
GTTGCAGCAAACATAGTTGGAATAGCAAGCAGGAAAGAAAACTCAATTGCCTGTTTTTTATCCAACCCGTTAAAAATTCCACCTACAATCGTTGCAGCCGCTCTCGACACTCCAGGGATCATGGAAACACATTGAAAAAGACCTATGAAAAAAGCATTCCTATAAGAAATACTTTCAAGTACATCTGTTTTACTTTGTTGGCTGGATACCTTTTTGTCAATCAGAATAAGGACTATTCCGCCTGAAATAATAGAGATAGTGACAACTGTCGGGTTGAACAAATAGGTTATAATGTAAGGATATGCTAAAATGCCAATAATACCCGTCGGTATAAAAGCTACCGCAAGTTTCAAGTAAATAGAAATCCCCTGTAAAAATCGTCTGGCATATAGCAAAACTATAGCCATTATGGCTCCAATCTGTATAGAAATCTCAAATGTTTTTACAAAAGCATCTTCCGGAATATTCATTATACTTGAAGCTAATATCATATGTCCGGTGGATGATATCGGCAGGAATTCTGTCAAACCTTCAATGATAGATAAAACTATTAATTGAATAATATTCATTTCATCTTATTTTTTGTGGAAACATTCTATCAATTTGATGGTAAGGTATTCCTTTTTTGGCTTTTGTTTGATATCTGACTGATATTTTAACAACCAATTAATAAAATCACATTATGCTACTACTTCAAATTGAATACGCTGCAATATTCCTTATTCATCAATATTCGTTTTATAAGAGGTAGTGAACCAATAAATAATAAACAAATATTTGAACTATTTGTTACTACTGTATTAAACCTTTAAACAATTTGAACATCTAAGATGTATTAAAATTTTAAACTTAAAACTAAAAAGATTATTATGGAAATAAGAAAATTCATTTTCAGGTTATTCTTCTTTTTTGTAGCAGGAACTCTTACATTATCTTCCTGCAAGAAGGATTCTTCAACCTCCAATGTAAATGCGCTGACAAACCAGCAGTCGATTCAGGTGCAAAATTCTGATGCACAGGATGCCGTCGCTGATAAAACGGAGGAAGATATTGACAGCAAACTTGACGAATTGCAAAACAATAATTACGCAGTTGCCGGTATGAAATCATACCTTGCAAATCTTACTGATACTGTGGTAATAACTGTTGATCACCCCGATACGACAACCTTTCCCAAAGTTGTTACACTTACGTACTACAGCTATAAGGATAGTTCTGCATATGAAAATATTATTAAAAACGGTAAAATCACTGTTACAATTACAAGTGCAAATCCTAATTATAGAAAGTTAGTTTCAAGAGCATTTGTATTTAGCAACTTTTCGGTAACCACAGATAGTACAACGATTATATTGAATGGGACCAGGTTAGTTAGCAGACAAAAAGCCGCTTTCAAATATACCGGGCTACAATTTGAAAGAATTTCTGTTACTGACAACATTACCGCTGCCACGAAATGGGCCGTAGTGACTACCGGTAAAACCGATACCCTAAAATTTACACGCAATGTTAATAAAGTGCGAACAGCAGTTTCCCATTTCAGAAATGTTATATTTAAACCCGGGGACCTTCTTCACTTTCTATTCAGACATGTTGCTTCATTTGATACAATTACATATAACGGTACAGTTACAGGTATTAACGAGGAGGGTAATACCTATGCTAAGACTATTACCTCACCTCTTACTGTTACCGAGTACAAAGGCAGTCTGGTGGTCTCAGCTGGAACATTAACCTATGTGGTTGGGACTGATTCATTTGAGGTAACTTTCAAGATGGATCCTGCACACAAGCATTTCACCCTTGTAACAATTACCAACAGTCTGACTGGAAAAACAATTAGCTTCGACCGCAGGTTTGGACGAGTATTCAGAAGATGGTGGTAATAATCATTATATTACAGGAAAACCGGACAGAGTGCCGGTTTTTTTTATATCATCAATGGTTATTGTATAAATATTCCACCTGATGATACATTTATGAAATAACATGTAAATTTGATTTTAACTTTAAAAGAAATATCCGGGTATCTTATTTTTTAGCTTTGATAAGGGATATAATTTCTTCCCCGGCCATTCTGAATTTTTCAGGGTTTTCAGGTCGCGTAATATAAATTGAAGTCCCGGGTTCAAGTCCCTTTTCAACAATTATGTTTTTTTCATTCGATTCACCTAGTAAAACAACCTGCTTAGTATTGTTTTTCACATAAACAAATGGGATACTGTCGGTTCCTGTATGTACGCATTCAGCTGGTATATAAACAGCGTCATTAAAAGTTTTAATTATTATTTTATTCCCGGTCGTCATTGAAGGTCTGAGTTCCGGATTCGAGCCGTCTACTTTAAGTTGCACTTCAAACATTTTTGAATCGGAATTTGGCAACTGCTCACCAATATTGGCAATAGTGAAAACGCTTCCTGTAAATGCCTTTCCCGGAAATGCATCGACGGTAATATTCGCTTTCTGTCCGATTTTGACTTTGCTTATTTCTATTTCGTTTATGTAGACCCGGGAAATCATTGATGAAAGATCAGGAAGGGTTGCAATCACCCTGTCAAAAGGATTAATTGTTGATCCGGCTTTTCTTTTGGTACCATTCCTGTCTTTTTTATATATTATCATTCCGGAGGATGGAGCACTTATAGAAAACTTTTTTAAAAAATCCTGCAGATCATTCACCAATCTTGTTTGCCTGGAAAGACGCATCTTAAGACGATTTAAATCTGCCAGATTCTGCGCAACAATCAGCGAATATCCTTTTATTTTCTGATTGAGTGTCCGTTTTGCTTTATCCAGAGCTGTTTCTGCCTGACGGATTTTCGCCGGTGGCTCATATTTGGATTGTTCAAGTGTAATAGAAGCCTCTTCCATTACATATTTCTGGTTCCTGATATCATCTCTCTGATTTGTAAGTACGACAGCGGTATCAAGTATTTTCATATCCACATTATTTTGCATCGTTTTAAGATTCTCCAGTTCATCTTTTAAAGTGTTGGAATAAGATGATCTGTCAAGCTGTGCAATATAATCACCGTCTTTAACTACTGTCCCTTCAGGTACTATATCCTGTATTTTAAGATCCATTGCATGCATGCCATGGCTCATACCCTGAAAAACACGCTCTGACCCTGGATTTATCTCAGGTCCTTTTATATCAATTGATTTTTCAGCTATTAATTCACCTGAATTTGATACTGTTATTTCAAACAGACCTTTTTTAACTTCGGCAAAAGTGTTGAGGTCGCTTTTCTTTGATGTCATTTTGTTGAAGACTATCAATGCCACAATTGCGACCACAACTCCACCGATAATCAGTATTCTTTTCATCTTCAATTCACTATTTTATAATCAATCTTAACCGGAATAATTTTCATGTGAAAGTATAAAAATTTCCTGGAGTAATGAATTACTTGACTTTTAGTAATGCAGAGGAATAACCAGTCGTGCCATTGGATGATATCCCTTCCACAACAATTGTATAATCGGATGATTCGTCAGAAGTGAAAAAAACAATCTCTGCCTTTCCATTTTTACCGGTGCGCACATCAGGCGTCCAGTATAAAGTATTCCGGTAGTCGGGTATACGATTATTTTTTGTTGCACTGGTACTATAATCCGGAGAATAGAAATCATTCTGAACCTGACAACCTTCGTACACCTGCCTGAATATTGAGTTATCAAATTCCATGACACTTAAATTGCCCTTTTTAGTAATAAAACTGATAATCCCGTCAAAAACATTTTCTGAAATGAAATATCTGGTATTAATTACATCTGCCCTTTCTATCTCTTTTGAGTTAATGCTTAATACCTTTTCAAAATCGTAAACCGGCACTCCATCAACTAAAACGAGAGGCTTGTTTTCAAAAGGCTGGCCCCTGAATTTGTTTATAAGTTTAAAATCATATTTACCATTCTGTCTAAGAGTATAAACATTAGGAAGTATCTCTTTAACAACCTCCTTTAAAGAAGTAAGTTCAATATAATCTGCCATTCTTATTGTTCTTTCCGGCTTACCGTAAAAATCAGTAACAATGGTTTTTGATTCAACTGATCTGTTTTGCCTGAATGGCTCATAAATATTATTAATCTGCATGCCGACAATAACTTTATTTATCTCATTTAACTTACTGCTGTCAAGATAAAATGCTAGTGGTTTAAATTTGCTGAATGTACTGCTGAAAGGCTGATTAAGTTCTATATAATATTCGGTAATATCGGTAGATAATGGCTGAATAACTATTTCGTTAAGGCCTGACTCTTTTATAATAAAGTTGAACTCGCCGCTTTCGTCTGTTTTACCGAACTGACACTTGGCCGTTTTCCCGACAAAGGAGAGCGATAAGTCTGTTTTCTTTAATGGTTCATCTGTGGTTTTTAACCGCAGGTAACCACTTATAAGATGTCCTTCTAGTTCAGCAAGATTTTCAGGCCCGTCCACTCTGCGAATTTTACCATTCATATTGTCAATTCTATAAAAACTCGTCAACCTGTCAGAATTTACCACACTTGATTTTGCTACTGATACGGACAAGTTTGTCTCAACCGGATTGCCTGCTATGTCGGTAGCTGAAATCTCCATTTTCACTTTTTCCCTGGATAAATATTCGGATTTCTCCAGAGTGATTGTATAATTAATCTTCTTTTTACTTTCATTGAGAGAAGATCCCCTTATGACCTGATTACCCTTATCATCTGAAATTATGAACTGTGACAGACCATTATTAATTGAAATTGCTGAATCAGAACTTCTAATCTCCGGCGGAAGTTTAAGATGATCTATGCTTTCAAACGGATTGATTACAGAAATGGTTTTATAGAAAAACTGATCAGTCGAAAAATTCTTCATCCAGTTAGTATATGCCCGGATTAAATAGTTACCGGAACTTATATTATCAGGAAGGATGAAACTTGAGGAACCGGTACTATTGTCTGTTTTTACTTTTAATTGCCTTAACGGGAAGTTGTTTTTATCGAGCATTTCGAGGTAAACGACTTTGCTTATGTCACATGGGATATGAATCAATCCGTTCAATGTATATACCTTGAACCAAACCTCTTCCCCTGCAATATAAACATCGCGATCTGTCCTGACAAAAAGCTCTTCTCTGAAGTTTCGAATATCTGAATCTACGACAGTATCACCTGATTGCTGAGCGAATAGTTGCTGGGCAGGGGGAAAAACAAATAGAATCAAAACGCTGATATTCAGTGCAATAAATTTGCTTTTAATCAAACTGGCTGTTTTTTTAAGGTCATTCATATTAGTTCAGGTCTACCCAGAAATCTGGTTTTGTAATGGTTCCGGATAATTCACAATTTGCACATTCCGGTCTGGCAAATACCATTTTTTCAAGGTTGTTGGTTCCATTAAAATATTCAGGCTCTACAAAATAATAATCTGAAGTTACACAAAATAATGCATATACAAAGTCCCACGTTATCAGAGGTCCCAGCGCAGTTTGATAATCACTCGGCTTCGCTTCAATTCTTTCACATGGATAATTATAATAAGGCAGATTCATTCCCACTATTTCACTGAAAGGTATAAATTCTCTTTTTTGTTTTACAGCAGAAACCTGGAAATAACCTAAGACCTGCTCTTCAAAGTTATTTATATTATGAATATTACTGATAACGGGAAATGGTTGCGATGCAAATATATCTCCCCCGCTTTCATTAACCTGTTTTAAATTATCCCAGAAATTGTATTCAGTCTTTGAAATAGAATACTGCTTTATAAGAATGCTGTACTCTATTAGCAATCGGTTAGATTGATCAGCAGCAATGAAATATATCGGTTCCTTCTTAATAGGGCCAGCCTGCCCTGAATAATTGGAATAGATTAATATTTCATCAGATTTTCTGCTTTTCCAGCAATATTCCTTAATATCGTGAACCGAAGTAATTGAGCTGTCAGCCATATTAAAATTGAACTTCTTCGGATCTGGCACCTTAAATTTCCAGGTCTCTTCATAAGCCCAGCGATAATATTGATTATTATCTCCCGCTTTTGAATCCAGATAAATACTTATACCTTCCTGGCTCTGAGTCCCGTTGTTGACCAGCTCCTGATCCTTAGCAAAATAAATACTGTCAATATCCGGGACAGACTGCATCGGACACGGATCTGAAACATATTCATCTCCCTCTTTGGTTGTGATATGTAAGGTATAGTTTCTTCCGACTATTCCTGTAAATTCAATGCTGTCAGTTTTATATATTCCGCTACCTATGTTGTTCAGATTTGCGGTGTTCCCCGCATCATCTGTGATGAATACAATAGCATCTGAAACAGTGGTCGGACTGGTATTCTGGTTCTGTATAGTCCTTGACAGCTTAACTGTATATGAAGTATTTTCATCTGTAATCAGCCCATTAACAACAAGAAGAGAATTGTATCCTTTAAGTTTTGGAGCATACGGGTCTATACAAGTGCATAGTGTAAAGACAGCAATTAAGGTAATAATAGATTTGTGCCCCACCTTTAACATGAAGCCATTGTTGTTTTAATAATCATGCAAATCGAACAGTAATAAATCGGGAAGCAAAAATAATATTAATTATGGACGATGTACTCTTAAGTCGAAAAGATTCTCTTATAAAAAATGAACATTTAAGTGATTCAGGTAAATGAAATTCAGTTTAAATCTATCCAGAAATCTGGTTTTGTCGAAGTTCCTGTCAACTCGCAATTCGCACATTCAGGTTTCGCATATACCATTTTTTCAAGATTATTGGTTCCTGGATAATACACCGGTTCAACAAAATAAAAATTCGAGTAAAAACAAATTGCCATATACACATCGTCCCATGTCTGGCCTATAGCAGGCACAGCTTCCATTCTCTTGCATTGATCATAATGATAGAAAGGCAGCTGAAGTCTGACAATTTCACTAAACGGAATAAAAATTCTTTTTTGTTTAACAGCTGAAACCTGGAAATAACCCAGAACCTTTTCTATTGGGTTATTGATGTTATGTATATTGCTGATAACAGGAAATGGCTGTGATGCAAAAATATCACTCCCGGTTTCATTTATTTGTTTTAGATTATCCCAAAATTCATATTCATTCTTTGAAACAGAATACTGCTTTATTAGAAGGCTGTACTCAATAAGCAGCCGGTCGGATTGATCACTGGCAATGAAGTTTATCGGTTCCTTCTTAATAGGGCCGGTTTGCCCTGCATAGTTGGAATAGATCAATATTTCATCAGATTTTCTGCTTTTCCAGCAATATTCCTTAATATCAGGAACCGAAGTAATTGAGCTGTCAGCCATATTAAAATTGAACTTCTTCGGATCCGGCACCTTAAATTTCCAGGTCTCTTCATAAGCCCAACGATAAAACTGGATATTATCTCCTTCTTTTGAATCCAGATAAATGCTTATACCTTCCTGGCTCTGAGTCCCGTTGTTGACCTGCTCCTGATCCTTAGCGAAATAGATACTGTCAATATCCGAGACTGATTGCATCACGCATGGATCTGAGACATATTCATCACCCGCTTTGATTGTAATATGTAAAGTATACATTCTTCCAACTATTCCTGTAAATTCAAGGCTGTCTGTTTTATAAATTCCGTTGCCTTTATTGTTCAGATTGCTGTTGTTCCCTGCATCATCTGTAATGAACACTTTAGCATCTGGAACAACTTCCGGACTAGCATTCTGATTCTGAAATGTCCTGGATAACTTAACTGTATATGAAGTATTTGCATCCGTAATCAACCCATCGACAACCAGAATAGAATCGTATTCTTTTAGTTTTGGAGTATACGGGTCAATACAGGTGCTAAGTGTAAAGACTACAAATAAGGTAACTATTGATTTTGGCCTCATGTTCCTCATGGAGTAGTAGTTGTTCTATTAATTATTTTCTTTGAAGGTTTTTCAAAGAGAAACAAAATTAATACTAATTATGCGCTACCTGTTCTTAATCAAAAAGATTATCGAATAAAAAAAATAATAGTCAAAAAATGTTTCAGGTGATAAAAATTCGTTATTTCGGGTCATGAAATACCAGCTCATTTCCTATATCAAACGACTAATAATTCCGATTCTGCTTTATTGCTTATCCGTAGCTGCCACAGGACAAAATGGCAACCTATTAAATATTAATTCATTAAATGGCTCCGGGAATACAAATATCAAGTTACTCATTGATCAACAAACTAAGTATATTCAAAACTTATACTCTGAAAAAGTTGAAGCACCTAAAGAAATAATAAACGGGAAAGAATATGAATCATATTATCCCCGCAGTAAGGCTAAACCACTTTTATTCGCTGACAAAAGACGAACTGCAACAGTTTTTACAAGAACAAGGCGATATGGGAATCTGACCTTACAATATGATACTTTCCTGGATGAAGTAATATACACAGATACTAGCAGGACGATTAATTACAGGTTCCCTCAGATTGCACTGAATAAAGATATTGTTGATGGATTTAATCTTTACTTTGAGGATGACAGTTTAAAATTCAGGAATTTAAGACTCCCTGAATGTGCCAATGTTAATCTTAAAGAAGGCTTTTATGAAATAGCATACAAGGGGAAAAGTGAATTTGTTATAAAACATGCTTCATCCTTTTATGTAAGGGAAGGTTTAAATGAATATAAATACGCCCCTGAAAACTATTTCAGTGTCGGAGACGTTTTTCACAGAGTAAAAGATAAGAGAAGCTTTTTGAAACTATTTGGAGAAAAATACGGGGAAGTTAAAAAGTATATTCATTTAAACCGGATTAGAATCAGGCAGGCCGACAAAAATCAGTTTGTACGTATTTTGAAGTTTTATGATTCTCTTATTACTTCAGCAAAGTGATCTGAATGAAAAAACTTCTTTACATATTATTTTTTGCTTGCCTGGCAAACGAGTTACGGGCACAGGATACAAATCTGTCTCTCCAATTCAAACAGATTCTTTTCAGGAACCTTGCCGATACAATTGAAAAAACAATTCCTGTAAAAATCTACTATTCAAATAACTGGGTCGATAGCCTTTTTTTGAATATCAATTCTGAAAATGAACCGGTAAATGCCTTATTTGACAAATCATTAGCAAAAAGCGGGCTTTCATTTATTATAACAGATAATAATAAGATTATCCTTTCAAGAGGGTATACCATAAAGACTAACTTCAGAAAAGAATATCTTGAATATCTTGAAAAGAATCTGACCAAAGCCGATACAACAAACTACTCAAGGGCAATTCCGAAAACGGATGATAAATCAATTAATGAAGAGTACAAAGTATTTAAAATCGGCAATCCTTCAGGTCAAAGTAACGACGGAAAAGTAACCTTGTCGGGGACAATTACCAAGCCGGAGACAGGAGAGGCACTTGCCGGAGTTATCATATATGTCGGGAAACTGAAAGTAGGGGCAATAACAAATAGTGTCGGATATTACTCAATTGAGTTACCTAAAGGCCAGTACCAGGTTGAATTCAGGATGGTGGGTATGCGTCAGACAATAAGAAATGTAATTATATATTCTGACGGAGCTTTAAATGTTGAAATGGCTGAAAATACAAATCAGCTGAATGAGGTTGTTGTTTCGGCAAACCGCGAAAATATAGTGAGGAATGTAAGAATGGGAATTGAGAAAATAGATGTTAAGATGCTGAAGCAAATCCCAATGGGTATGGGGGAAGTGGATGTTTTTAAAAGTTCCTTATTGTTACCAGGGGTACAATCTGTAGGTGAAGCTTCGAATGGTTATAATGTCAGGGGTGGAAGTGCTGATCAAAACCTTATCTTGCTAAATAGTGCTCCAATTATAAACCCTTCTCATTTTTTTGGATTTTTCTCTGCGTTTAACTCAGATATGATTGAAGATGTCACACTCTATAAAAGCGGGATGCCTGCAAAATATGGCGGAAGAGTTTCATCCGTAATGGATATTGAATTAAAACAGGGCAGCATGGAAAAGTTTAATGTAAGTGGTGGAATAAGTCCGCTTACTGGCAGATTAATGATCGAAGGTCCGATTATTACAAAGAAAGCTTCCTTTATTATAAGCACCAGAACGACTTATTCCGATTGGATCTTAAGACAACTTAAAAATATTCAACTGCAAAAAAGCAGTGCCAGCTTTTATGATATCCAGGGACTTTTAACTTTCAATCCAAACGATAAGAATTCCTTTTCGCTTTCCGGCTATTTAAGTAATGATTATTTTGATTACTATAAAGAAAGCACTATAAGTTACAGTAACCTGGCATCAACCCTCACCTGGAGACATATTTACAGCCCCGGATTTTCTTCCCAATTCTCTGCCATAATAAGCAATTATGAATACCATGACAATTCAACACAGGATTCAACATCATTTTATTCGTTATACTACAGATTAAATCAGCAAATTCTGAGAGCTGATTTTACTTACCGGCCTGCCGAAAAACATAAAGTTGATTTCGGTCTGGATGCAACAAATTATTATCTTCTTCCGGGGGTTCAGAAACCAGTCGGAATATATTCCGAAATCTTGCCTAAACAACTGGAAACTGAGAGAGCTCTGGAACCTGCGGTTTATTTAAGTGATGAATTCGATATAACCCCAAGGTTATTGCTATCGGGAGGATTAAGGTTTACATTATTTACAGCCTTCGGACCAAGAACCCAAAACATATACGATCCGAACGGTCCCAGATCGCTGGAAAACATTGTTGATACGGTATATTATGGAAAAGGGAAAATAATAAAGACATATCCGGGACTGGAATTCAGATTTTCATCGAGGTTTATAATTACTCCCGATTTATCTGTAAAGGCAGGTTTCCAGAGGAATTACCAGTATCTTGATATGATCTCAAATACGACCTCCATGACTCCGACAGACATATGGAAGTTAAGCGATTATTACATCAAACCGCAGAGAGGAGATCAGTTTTCACTGGGCTTTTATAAGAATCTGAGCAGCAAAGCCATTGAAACTTCTGTAGAAGCTTATTATAAAATATTAAATAATATTCTTGATTATAAGGGTGGTGCAGAACTGCTGATGAATGATCATCTTGAGACTGATGTCCTTAATGGGAACGGGAAAGCCTATGGAATAGAATTCATGGTGAAAAAACAGCTTGGAATGTTTACCGGCTGGATAAGTTATACCTATTCAAGAGTTTTGCTAAAAGTGGACGGCAAATTTGAAGAAGAAAAAGTGAATGGGGGAAACTATTTTCCTGCCAATTATGATAAACCTAACGATCTGAAAATTGTTGCCAATGCAAAACTCTATAGAAGGCTGAATTTTACTACTAACCTGGTTTACAATACAGGCAGACCCATCACCTATCCTGTTGCTTACTATGATTTTCTTAATGTTGACCGGGTATTTTATTCAGAGAGAAATGAATTCCGCATCCCCGATTACCTGCGGCTCGATTTAGCTGCCACAGTAAACGGGAACCTTAAGGCAAAAAAACTCAACCATTCCTCTCTGACTTTTACTGTATACAATGTCCTTGGAAGACGAAATCCATATTCAATCTTTTTTAAGGATGAGGACGGAGTTGTGAAAGGTTACCAGATGTCAATCTTCGGACAACCAATTTTTATGGTTACATATAACTTCAGGATACTAGGAAATGCATCGACTGATTTTTAGATATCACAGCTCTTTAAGCATCCAGATATTACAGCCGAAATGACCTGAATTTCCCATTGGCCCGGTAATAAATTTAAAACCAGCCCTTTCATATAAACTTATTGCCCTGCTTAATTCCGGGAGTGATTCAAGGTACAATTGTTTGTATCCATTTCTTTTTGCTGAATCGAATGTTTTTCCCATTAAATGGCATCCAATTCCTTTGCCTCGTTGCTCTGCGGAAAGATAAAACTTGACAAGTTCAGCACACCCTTCAGGCAATCCGGGAGTCGGATAAACACCGCAACCGCCAATTATAACACTGTTTTCTTCAGCTATCCAGTATTCTGATCCCGGCGTCCTGAAAAGTTTATACAGATTATCGGTAGTCGGATCGAAATAAACCGTCCCTGGTCTATGAATATTAAATTCCCTGAAGACCGTCCGGATAAGATCTGCAATTTCCTGATTATCTTTTTCTTCAATAAGCCTGAATGTAATATTCATATTTTTACAATGAAAACCAATAGTTCAACTTAATAAGAAAAATATTACTTGGGAAGACATGTCTGAGCTGTCTGTAAGACTCCCCAATGGATGCATTTGATTCATTGATATTTTCAGTCCGCTCCGATGACCATACAAAATAGATGAAAGATCCCAGGCGATACTCCCATTTGGCAACAAAATTGGACCTGAATTGATGAAAGTTAAAATCAGGATTGGCAATTGAATAATCAATCCTCGGTCCATTAGCATAATCATACAACTGATACGTACCTGCTGAAAGTACAGGATCCTTATAAATCTCAAACCTGTCATCATAAAGTCCTGCACGAGGATTTGTAACAAACTTTAACTCTGAGTATTTCCCGATTGAGACAAACGGGCTTCCATAGTATTGAATTGAAAACTCCGGAGTAAGGTTCAGATCAACTCTGAAAGTCAGCCCAAGAGTTTTCTGATTAATGGTCCCGAGTATATACCTGTTACCTGGCACGTCATAGCTTGTTGTTACATATTGCAGTCTGTCACGGTTATTGATATAATTCGTAGTCACTCCTATTTTCAGGTTGTTAATCGGACGATAGGTTATTCCGGGTTCTATCTGGTAACTTGTTGCCGAATTATTACCCGTATACTGGTAACTGTAAACCAGGCTGCCAGTTATTTTTTTTGTCTGGTCGGTGCCCAGAATGCCGGATGAGGTAATTGTATATGGCATTATCATGTCATACCCTCCCCGCAAAATTTTGGTATCAAGGGTCTTTGTATGAAAGATTTGATTAGCAGTAAAACTCCACTGGTTTTTGAATACCGAGGTAAACGAAAGATTGGCGCCTGATCCAAGGTACTCGCCATTAAAGTTCCATATGTTGATCTGTTCGAGGCTTATATCATAAGTACTGAATATTGAAACTGGTTGGTTTATCCCGTATGAAATCACATTGTCCTGATTTATTTCATCAGCCGTGGTCATGTACCCAAGGTCATTCAGTTCAAGACCCGGAGAAAACCATGTTGCTCCTGTTGAGTACTTCCATAGCCCTTTAGAACCTTTACCGATCATAAACTTTCCTCCATAACCGCTAAGTGTAGTGGCTGTAGAATCAAATTTCAGGTAGCTGGCACCTGGCCTCTCGTAATAGCGCGCAGACGATTCCTGAAGTAAAGTGATGGACTGCTTGCTTCCGTTTATAAAGCTGCCGATAAGCCTTGCATCAATATAAAACTCTTTATCCTTCCAGTGTGTTAAAAGATCCAGGCCTCCCGTATATGCATTAGTGCTGAGCGTCTCCAGATTCTTGTCTTCTATATCACGATTCGTCGATGTCAGCATTCCGCCAATTACCGTATTACCCGCGTTATAACCTTTCTGTATACGTGCAACTGTGTAATCTGTCAGAGGTTCAACTATTAAACTGCTTCTGTTTCCATCTTTATCGCTTAATCTTGCAAATTCATTTGCTGTGACACTTTGTATTAAGCCAACTGAAAGTCCGTTAGAAGTCGTTCCACTCAGCTTGATAGCACTGATAATGGCGGTCTTGTCCGGCGAATCTACAAAAAGGTTGCTGTTCGGAGAAACAGAAAGCGATGGTGAATGGCCTATGCGCCTCGAATAAAACAGGATATTGTTGTCGAATTTATAATCAAAAATGGTTAATCCTTCAAGGAAAAAGGGTCTCTTCTCCTCATAAAATGTTTCAAATGCCGTCAGGTTCATCACTGAAGGATCGGACTCGACCTGTCCGAAATCAGGATTTACTGTCAGGTCGACAGTGAAGTTGCTTGAAATCCCGATCTTTGCATCAAGTCCGGCATTTCCTCCCCAGGTTCTTCCTTTATCGGTAAAAGGATTCCCCGGTTCTTCTTTCATGGTTTTAATATCTCCTAGCGTGTATGGCGATATTTCGATGCGACGTGATTTTTTCAACCCTTTAATACCACGCAGCTCACCAAAATTATAAAGCATACCCGGTCCGGTCTTGCTTTGTATCTCCCAGTCACTTTCTTCCTGAAGCCTCGAGATCCAACGCCATACATGCAATCCCCAAACCTGTTCATCTTTGCGGCTGTATCGCAACTGGCTGAGAGGAATTTCATATTCAGCCACCCAGGCAGAATCTTCCAGGCCGGTTTTTACCTTCCAGACAGGATTCCAGTTGAAATCCCAGTTAGCGGGGTTGAATAAAATAAGATCAACCTTCTGACCCCATGCAGTTACCGTAAACTCAAACCCTGTACGATAATCGCGGTAGCTGTCAAAATTCACGCCTGCCATATCTCCGACAAACTCATCACGGGCGCCAGCCAGTCTCATAATTTTATTGGGTTCTCCATCATATGCACGAATGGCAACATAGAGATTCTTGTCATCATATTGTATATTCAACTCTGTAGGATATGTAGGCTTTGCACCCTCCTTCGGAATCCACTGGTGGAAGTTTGATGCCCATGTACCTTTCTTCCAGCATTCATCATCCAGCTTTCCATCAATAACCGGTTTTGCAGTTACCAGCCGTGATGTTGTATAGACAGGTTGTTTTGGAGAATTTTGGGCATATACTGTATCCTGAAGGTTTTCAAATGTCCCTGATGAAGGTGATGAATATAATCGTAAAGTAAATATAGCGGTAATAATAAATAAATGCAGGATTTGGTTAGCAATTTGTGTTAGTTTCATTTCAATTCATAAAGGTAGGTTTGTTGTAAAAATTTGTTCAAATTTATAAGAATAACTCATAACTGGAAAAGTATAAGAAAATTAATGACGAATAATAAAGAAATCATCCGTAAAATGCTTTTTTAATATAATTTATTTAGGTCTTAAGTTAATAAATTTAGCTAAGTACATGACAAAAATTT
>PLML01000107.1 GCA_003141525.1 Bacteroidales bacterium | reverse complement strand
CCTTCATTTTGAATTGTATTCAGCGGAGCTCCGGCATTAAATGCTTTCTGCCATTTACCATCCGAATAAGTACTCACATAAAAATCTTCCTGGACAATTCCCTTAAAATCGGGATTTGTGGATAGATTGGGTTGTCTGGTAAACATAAGTGTCTGACCATCTGCAGTTATTGATGGCCAGTATTCATCATCAATTGTATTTATTCCGGGTCCTACACTTACAGGATTAAATGGAACAGGATGCTTGATTGCATTAAGAGCAAATTCACAGTCTTTAATTCTCCTAGTGGCAACAACCTTATTTTCAGAAGACATTCCCTCCTGCGCCTGATAAACATTAAAATGAATCAGAGCATTAAAATAATCTCCGGACATCATTTCAGCATTTGCCATAGTGAAAAAAACCGGTTTAAAGAACAGAGAGTCTATTTTTACCGCCTTCTTATAATTTAACGAAGCTTCGCTAAACCTGTTTTCTTTTGACATTAATTCTCCAAGCATCATATATGCTTCATAAAATTTATTATCTATTAAAACAGCTTCCCTGAAATCTATTTCAGCTTTATTAAAATCAAGATAATCGAACGCTGAAACACCTTCATTATAAATCTTTAAGGCTTTGTTCGATGCTGTATGCAAACCCTGGGAATAACCGACCCTCGATGCGGCACTGAATACTGTAAAAATAAATATGATATAGATGTATTTCATGCCAGAATTATGGGATGTGCATATATTTATGTGCCTGAAGAGAAATTCTCCATGTCGGATTCTGCTTTATATATTCAACTATTTCAGGAATAATGGTTTCAAATATGCTCCATTCAGGCTGAAGATACAATTTGCACTTGTTACTTACCATTCCATGATATTTTTCCGCCCATTCAAAGTCACTTCTATCCTGAATGATTATTTTCAACTCATCAGCAGCTTTGCATAATTCAGTAAGCGGTGGCATATTTTGTTTCGGTGAAAGACATATCCAGTCCCATGTTCCGCTTAAGGGATATGCTCCTGAAGTTTCTATAAAAGTACTGATTTTTTCATTTTTTAATCTATCGCATAACAAATCGAGCCTCCACATCAACGGTTCACCACCTGTAACGACCACAGAATCAGCACCTGATTTTATTACTCGGCCGATAATTGCTTTCGTTTCAACTGCAGGATGCAAATCAGGGTTCCAGGAAAAACGGGAATCGCACCAGCTACAGCCAATGTCGCATCCTCCTAGTCTTATAAAATATGCTGCTTTCCCTGTATGATAGCCTTCGCCCTGCAAAGAAAAGAACTCCTCCACCACGGGTAGTTTTGTTCCATCTGATATAATATCTTTCTGCTTTTCCACTATTTCTAATACTTCAAATCTATCTTTTTGTTCCGAACAGCAAAGCATATTCAGAAGGTATAGCAGTTTTTACCCATTTTTCAGGAATAATCTTCCAGTTATTCAATGGTTCCGGATTTATTATTTTTTTTGATTCAATTGCTTTTAACATATAATATCTTAAATCGCGATTTGTAGATGAAATGAGTCTTTTTCTGAGTTCATCTTTAGCTAATCCGGCGCCTTCTGTAAAATGTCCGCCTCCGCCATTTCCTCGATATGAGTTAACGGCCACCTTATACATTTTATTTTTATCAAAAGGCCTGCCATCTGTAAAACCTGTAATATTGATTCTGGCTCCTTCGGGTTTGCTTACGTCAACTGTATAATTAATTCCGGCCGCCGAATCAAAATTGTATGGTTGGTTTATAAACCATGCTTTACCATTTGTTATGGTTAGTTTTCCATCCTTTCCTGTGCGCAATTTAAGTAATAAATCACCTGGCCCTTTCATTGTATTAATCCATTCCGAATATGAATACTCAAGATATTTCTGTNNCCGACAAAGACATTGTGTAAAGCATATTTTCAAATCTGTAGAGTTTAAACATATCTCCTACTGTTATTGGACCTTTGTCAATCTTAACATCAAAAGAGAGGGGTGCTGCAAATGAAATATCGGCACCCGTTATCTCAAGCTGGATTGTATGAATCATGTCAACGAATGCTGATGAACCAAAATAAGCATCTCTTGATGTGATTGTTTCCGATGAAATGCCAATTGGTCTGTTTACATATTCTTCAATTAGTTTATACTGCGGAGCAAACTTTGTAATGAATTCAGGATCGGGTTTAAAATCAGCTACATTTATTATCCTGCCCGTAATCTTCAATTGTTTCTTTCCTTTAATCTTCCTTGAAGCAAAGGTTATATCTGCTTCAGCCAGCTTTTCGGATCTGCTGCCTCCATTAAGAATGAGTACAGTATCGCCTGCTAAATTGATGAATTTTTCATTTGCCACTTTATGGTCATGACCAGTGAAGATTATATCAAAGCCGGGGACATTGTACGCGACAGCAGCTGAGCCATTTTCAGTCAGATTATTAGTCTGCTGTAATTTTACATCAGTCCTGTCCCACCCTGAATGGAATAATCCGACTACAAGGTCAGGTTTTTCATTTAATAATACTGGCATCCATTGTCTTGCAGTTTCGACCATATCTTTAAACTCCATACCGGAATATAACTGAGGTGGCAGCCAATTTGGAATTGCAGGTGTAACCAGTCCAAAAACAGCAACCTTAATCCCATCCTTTTCAATAATCTGATAAGGTTTGAAATATGGTTTACCCGATTTAATATCAACAGCATTTGCTGCCAGTAACGGGAAGTTATCATCTTTAATTAACCTGTCGTAAACTCCATGGCCGGCTTCAATATCGTGGTTACCGACAGTACATGCATCATATCCCATATAATTCATTACTTCAGATACAAAATGAGGTTGCACAGTGTCAATATAATTATAGTAGTATACTTCTGGTTGTCCCTGGAGATTATCACCGTTGTCAAGAAGCAGGGTGGCGTCTTTTTTCTTTCTGATTTGCTTAATATAATTAAATGATGAAGCCATGGAAACGTTCATCTTTTCTTTTTCAATGAAATCGTATGGAAGTATAACACCGTGCACATCAGTCGTTTCTAATATACTGATACTCTTTTTTCCGGTAACAGAACATGAAACCAGAAGCAATAAAAGGAGTAATTCAATAGTCAGATAGCTAATAAATCTTTTCATCATATTTAAAAATATTTTTAAAGCCCAAACTTATGAAAGAATAATCATTTTTAATTATTATGATAGATGTTATTGATCAATTAAGCCTGATAAGTATATATTTGCTTAGAAAAACTCCATAATGGTAATTACAGGATTGGAATCTATTTTGAATGATTTTCCTGCTAAGCTTAAAGGGAAAAGAATTGGAATCTTATGCCATGCTCCCAGTGTTACAAAAGACTTCGGACATATTTCCGATAAGTTTTATCGGATGAAAGTCTGCAAATTAGCGGCTCTCTTCGGACCACAGCATGGTATTCATGGTCATACCCAGGATAATATGATTGAGTGGCAAAGCCAGATGCATCCGGTTTTCGATATTCCTCTTTATAGCCTTTATGGGGAGAATCGCAAACCCACTCCTGAAATGCTTAATGGAATTGATGTTTTTTTAATTGACCTGCAGGATGTTGGCGCCCGATTGTATACATATATATGGACAGTAAAGCTTTGTATGGAAGCATGCACTGAAGCAGGGATCCCGGTTTGGTTGCTTGACAGGCCAAATCCTATTTCCAGACTCCCTTTGGATGGTCCGGTTCTGAAGCAAGAGTATTTCACATTCGTAGGAGGTGCATCAATTCCATTATGTCATCGAATGACTATAGGTGAAATGGCACTATGGATCAAGGAGAAATATTTCCGGAGTTGTGATCTGAATGTTGTGAGGATGAAAAACTGGAGGAGATCTTCATTATTCAGTGATACAGGCCTTCCCTGGATATTGCCATCGCCAAATATACCAACAGTTCAAACTGCTCTGGTATATCCCGGCACAGTACTAATTGAAGCGCTTAATCTTTCTGAAGGAAGAGGTACAACTATACCATTTGAGCTATTTGGTGCCCCGTTTATTGATTCGGAAAAACTTAAAAAGAATCTTGACGGCAGACATATTGAAGGATGTGCATTCAGAATTCATGATTTCATTCCCACATTCCATAAATTCTGTGGAGAGATTTGTAATGGCTTGCAGATACATATTACTGATATAGACCGATTTAAACCTGTCGGAACTGCTTTGGAACTCTTTGATGCAATAATTGAAACGACCCAACCTGATGCCCTAAAATTCAAGCTGCCACCATACGAATATGAATACAACCTGATGCCATTTGACATACTTTCAGGTGATTCAGGAATGAGGAAATCATTAATTTCCAGGAATGATATAAGGATTGAAAAAGAAAGATGGGTAAATGAAATTGGAGAATTCAGAAAGGAATTCGAGCAAATTGCAATTTACTCTGAGTAATTTGAATTAAGTCGTCTTTTAAGTCTGGCTTTTAACGTTTAAGGTTTGTCACCAGCTTTTCAATAAGGTTTTGCGACAGAATGGGTTTAATAACATAATCATCAAATCCTGAATTTATGATCTTTTCTTTATCACCCAGAAGGCCATACGCTGTTTGGGCGATGACAATAATATCCTTATTGGCTTCCCTTATTTTGGATAATGCTGAATAACCATCCAGTACCGGGAGCTGAATGTCCATCAGAATAATATCAATATCAGGATTATTTAATACTACGTTTACTGCCTCTTGTCCATCACCAGCATTAAGTATGATCACCCCGGCCTTTTCAAGTATTTTATTCAAATATAATCTGCTTGACAGGTCGTCCTCGACAATTAAAATTTTCCTACCTTTTAAAAACTCGTTTTCCATTGTGACAATTTTATTCAAAAAGTCCATCATCCCTCAGTAGAAGTAAGATTGCGGAATGTGGCACTACTATATACTTTTCCTTATTGAATTCTATCTCTATTGCACTATTCTGAAGGTATACAGCCTGGTCTCCCTCTTTTGGCTGAAGCGGAACATATTTTGGTTCATCAGATCTGTTTTTCCAGGGTTCATCGGAGTCATTTACTGAAGGTATAGGATACCCCGGACCAACTTTGACAACATAACCAATCTGAACCTTTTCATTTTCGTTCACACCCGGAGGAAGCAGTAATCCGCTTTTTGTCTTTGACTGAGGAATTTTGGGTTTGATAAGAATCCTATCGCCAATGACAATCAGTTTATGTAGATCCTTTTCATCCAATAATACACTCATACCTGACTTCAATTACTGACAAAAGTATTATTTTTTTATTCTTTTCCCCGTTGATCTCGCAGATTTTCGCAGATACACCAGTCAGATCTGCGCAGATCAGCGAAATCTGCAGGATATTTCACTTATAATTCAGTATATAACCGTTTACCAGTGGTGTGAATTCAGGTAAATGTATTAATTTTCAACAATGAATTCCGATACTTACAAAACAATAATATCGTCCTCACAGGGAATCTACAAAGAAAAAGGGAGCAGGTTTGTTTCTCTTGCATTTCCAATCTCTGGTCAGGAAGAAATAAAACCACTCATTGATAAAATTAAAAAGGAACATCATGAAGCCAGGCATCACTGTTATGCCTATATGCTTGGACACGAAAGAATTTGCTGGAGAGTGAATGATGACGGAGAACCTTCGGGTACAGCAGGAAAACCAATTCTTGGTCAGATAAATTCATTTGGATTGACGAATATTCTTATCGTAGTAAACAGATATTTTGGAGGTACCTTACTGGGAGTTAGCGGGTTAATAAATGCTTACAGATCTGCTGCAATGTCTGCAATACGAAATGCAGAACTGATAGAAAAGACGGTAAATGAGTACTATGAAATCACTTATCCATATATTTCAATGAATGATGTCATGAGGATCCTTAAGGAAGAAAACCTTGGACAATCAGAACAATCATTCGATCTTGAATGCCGTATCTTATTAAACTTCAGACTATCGGCAAAAGAAAAAGTTCTAAGTCGCTTCTCGCGCATCGATGGTCTTAACTACAGATATATTGAGACTCGTTAAGGCATTATTCTAATTAAAAGTTTTTAATTAATTATCAACATTAAATGAAGTTGAGACAATTCTTGACTAAATTTGGTACCAGATCAGTAATGTGCATTTAATGTGCCATATTAATGAAAAACAGAAGCTTAGTATCAATAGATGATTTTTCCACAGATGAAATCCTGAGGATTCTTGATCTGACTGAAGAATTCGAAAAAGAACCTACACAAAAATTACTTGAGGGCAAGGTTATTGCAACATTATTTTTTGAACCTTCTACCCGGACGAGATTAAGTTTTGAAAGTGCGATTAACAGGTTAGGCGGGAAGATAGTAGGATTTTCTGATGCTTCGAGTTCAAGCGTTTCTAAAGGTGAGACATTAAAGGATACCATCCTGACAGTTAATAATTACTGCGATCTCATTGTTATGAGGCATCCTATTGAAGGAAGTGCAAGATATGCCAGTGAAATTGCTGACGTACCGGTTATAAATGCCGGTGATGGTGCAAACCAGCACCCAACTCAAACACTGCTTGATCTATACTCAATCCGTAAAACACAGGGAAGTCTCGATAATTTGAATATTTTTATGGTAGGTGATCTTAAATATGGAAGGACAGTTCATTCTCTGATGATGGCAATGTCAAGGTGGAATACAACTTTCAATTTCATCTCGCCGGAAGAGCTTAAAATGCCGGACGAATTTAAACTTTACCTTGACAACCTTGGCCTTAAATACTATGAGCACAATGATTTTACTGATATAATATCAAAAGCTGATATAATATATATGACACGGGTGCAGAAGGAGAGATTCTCCGATCCAATAGAATATGAGAAGGTTAAAAATGTATATGTTCTCAGAAACTCCATGCTGAAAAACACAAAAACTAATATGCGGATATTGCATCCGCTGCCAAGGGTAAATGAGATACATCAGGATGTGGATAGCAATCCAAAAGCCTATTATTTTGAACAGGCTCTGAACGGAGTCTATACTCGTCAGGCTATTGTATGTTCACTTTTAGGAATTAAATAATAAGGGCCAGAGTGATGAAGGAAACAAAACAAATGAGCGTCAGTGCTATTCAGAATGGCACTGTTATTGACCATGTGCCGGCAAGAAATCTCTTTAAGGTAATACAGATACTGGGTCTGGACCGCATAGATAACCAGATTACCTTCGGAACAAACCTTGAAAGCAAAAAGCTTGGTAGAAAAGCTATTATCAAGATCTCAGGCGTCTTTTTCGAAGATGAAGATATAAACAGGATTGCGCTTGTAGCTCCTGATGCCAAATTAAATATTATCAAAGACTATGAAGTTGTTGAGAAAAAAGTTGTTGAAGTGCCGGATAATATAGTCGGGATAGCTAAGTGCATGAATCCAAAATGTATAACAAACTTCGAATCCGTAACCACAAGATTCAAAGTTGTTTCAAAAAAGAATGTGTCTCTGAAATGTCATTATTGTGAAAAAATCACTACCCAGGAGAATATGCAAATAATTTGATTTTACAGCAATTTATATAATTAAACACCAATCCGTGTAGTAGAGACAGGTATGAGACCTGTCTCTACTACATAATCACAACAGATTATCGCAATCTGTCGTAAGATTTTACAAGCTTGTCATCTTTCCTTATTCCTCTGTTGGCTAAAATTGAAAAGAATAAGATTAGTATTGGTAATATCAATTTAAATCCGGGAATTATTCCTGCATCAAACTTTGAAACAATACGGAAAGAAACGTGGAATAAAGCAATTACAAATACTGCAGCAAGTATCACCAATAATAATGAGAACCACAATTGAATCTTCCGGTTTTTAAAGATAAATATTGTGATTAGCGAAACTGCCGCAATCAGAATAATTAAAACAGATAAGGGTAAAAGCTTTTCAACCATTTCCTGACCTTGTCCAACATTATAGCGCATTATCCCATTAAATGAAACATTTATAACAGATCCTGTTCTCTCCGAAAAACTTAAAAAATTCCCTTTAATGAAAATTAATGTCAAAAGTGTTATCAAAAACAGATATAAAGATTGAATACGCTGAATCATAATCATCAAATTTTAGCATAAAAATAATTCCTTTTTATCAATTACCTTATAGGAATACTCTTGATTTGTCATATAAATCAAAAAGTTTTTTATGAAATTTTAACATATTATTCATAATTCACATTATTTAGGACAATAATAAAAGATCTACATTTGTCAGTTTATTGCCTTTAAAAAGATCTGATTTATCGCCTATATTAATAAATCTAGCTGGTGCAATACTTTATGTAAAAATTACATCCATAAACTATGACACATTTTATGTTAAAGAAAAGTAATCTTAACCTGTTTATAATAATTGCATTTTCAGGTATTTTGAGTTCATGCCATTCTGGGGCGCCTGATCAAAAAACCGTTAACAGACAAGCTGTTAGTCTCAGGGTTGAAGGAGTTATTGTAAGTCCGACAGTATTAGATCAAACCATCACCATTTCCGGGACATTGAAGCCTTTTGAAGAAACAGTACTAATGCCTGAAGTTCCGGGACGTGTAGTTGATATTAATTTAACTGAAGGAGGGTTTACAAAAAAAGGAACACTACTTGTAAAACTTTTTGACGGTGATTTACAGGCACAACTTAAGAAATCTCAGGCCCAGCTGCAACTGGAACAGCAAACTGAGAACCGGCAGAGCGAATTAATGAAAGTTAACGGAATAAGTCAATTGGATCTCGACCAGACAATTCTACAGATAAACTCTATCAAAGCTGACATTGAAGTATTAAAGGTGCAGATTAATAAAACGGAAGTCAGGGCTCCTTTTGACGGAACCATCGGGTTAAGAAATATAAGCATAGGTGCACAGGTTACAACTGCAACTGCCCTGGCAACAATACGCGATATACGGCATTTGAAGCTGGATTTCAGTGTTCCTGGTAAATACAGCAGTACAATAAAGCCAGGGTTTAAAGTTCAATTCTCAGTTCGGGGTGACGACAATAAATATGATGCAACAGTAATGGCAACTGAACAGGGTATCGAATCAGATACCCGTAACTTAAATTTACGGGCGATAGTTCAGAGCGATGTTTCATCGCTAACACCCGGCGAATTTGCAGATGTTCAATTAAGATTAAGTGAGAACAAAAGTGCATTGATGGTTCCAACTGAAGCTGTAATCCCACAGGCAAGGACAAAGCAACTGATAGTAGCAAAAAACGGAAGGGCCAGCTTTGTTACAATAATGACTGGCATAAGGAATGCATCATCCATACAGATATTAAGTGGTATAAATCCAGGAGATACAGTAGTTACAACCGGAATACTTTTTCTTAAACCGAATGCTGTTCTAAAATTTTCTAAAGTTAAAAGAGATCAGTTATGACATTATCCGATTTTGCAGTAAAACGGCCGGTAGCATCAATTGTAATGAGCTTGATCATTGTGCTGTTTGGTATAGTGGGATATAATTTCCTGGGAGTGCGATTATATCCTGCAATTGACCCGCCAACTATCAATGTTCAGACTTCTTATGCAGGTGCAAATGCTGAAATTATGGAATCACAGATCACAGAACCATTAGAAAAAGCAATTAACGGAATTGAAGGTGTAAAATCCATTTCTTCGTCATCTACAGTCGGGAGCAGTAATATCACTGTAGAATTTAATGTTGGCGCAGATCTTGAAAGAGCGGCAAATGATGTCCGTGATAAAACTGCACAGGCTGCCCGAAGTTTACCTCAGGATATTGATGCTCCTCCTATTGTAAGCAAAGCCGATGCCAACAGTGATCCCATACTCACGCTGGCGGTTCAAAGTACCACTTTGACTGCCACTGATCTGAGTGATTATGCAGAGAATGTTTTACAGGAAAAACTACAGACAATACCTGGTGTGAGCTCTGTTGTGCTTTTTGGGCAAAAACGTCCTGCTATGAGACTCTGGCTGAATCCCGATAAAATGGCTGCATTTAACATAACTGCCCAAGACGTTTTTACAGCCTTAAATAATGAAAATATTGACTTACCCGGTGGAAAAATAAGGGGTAGCGGTACAGAGCTTTTAGTCAAAACTCATGGCTTGTTAGTTACCGAAGATGATTTTAACAATCTGATCATCAGGCAATCCAACGACCAGATAATTAAGTTGGGTGATATTGGAGAGGCAGTATTAGGTCCCGAAAATGACGAAACTGCCGTTAAGCTGAATGGTGCCGAGGGTATTATGCTGGCCATTATTCCGCTACCGGGAGCCAACACAATAGACATTGCCGATGAATTTTATAAAAGGTTTGATGATATTCAAAAAAATCTTCCGAATGGTTTGACATTATATGTAGGATATGACAGATCAAAATTTGTGCGTCAATCTGTAAAAGATGTAACAGAAACGTTGATTATCGCAATCTTACTTGTAGTGATTATTATATTCCTCTTTTTCAGGGATTGGGTAATAGCCTTACGTCCATTGATAGATATACCCGTCTCGCTTATTGGTTCATTCTTTATAATGTACATATTCGGGTTTTCGATAAATGTACTAACCTTGCTGGCCATTGTACTGGCGACAGGCCTCGTTGTAGATGACGGTATTGTTGTAACTGAGAATATTTTCAAAAAAAGAGAGCTTGGAATGGACAAATGGACAGCAGCACTGCATGGCACACGTGAAATTTTCTTTGCTGTCATATCCACTTCACTGACTTTGGCAGTTGTTTTTATCCCGGTAATCTTCTTGAAGGGATTCACTGGACGATTGTTTCGTGAATTCGGTATCGTGTTAGCCGGAGCTGTAATTATATCAGCTTTTGTATCACTCACGCTGACACCGGTGCTGAATATCAGACTTGGAGGATCGCGAATCGGACATTCTCGCTTTTATAATGCTACTGAACCCTTTTTTGTTAATCTCGATAAAGGTTACAGAGCTTTAATTAGATATGTCATTAAACACAAATGGATTCCAATTACAGTGCCTTTTGTATGTTTAATAATGATTTATGTTTTTTCAAGACTTTTGAAATCAGAATTGGCTCCATTGGAAGACCATAGTATTCTCAGAGCTTCAATTACTTTACCTGAAGGTGCTGACTTTGATTATACAAACTCACTTGTAGACAGGATTTCTCAGCAAATGCTGGACAGTATTCCGGAAACGCGTTTAACATTTGCAAGGACTGGCGGAGGTGGTGGCGGAGCATCCAGTACAAATCTGGGAGGTATTAATTTATTTTTAACAGAACCTTATCAAAGGACCGTTTCACAGCAGCAGGTTTATGATAAGCTACTAAGGATCTTCAGACGTTATTCAGAAGCCAGAATTATTCCAAATCAGGAACAAACCATTGCCACTTCAATGGGTTCAGGATCACAGTTACCGGTTCAATTTGTTTTACAAAACTTAGATTTTAATATGCTTCAGCAGGTACTTCCTAAGTTTCTGGATGAAGCGCGAAAAGACCCTGTATTTAGTAATGTTGATGTTAATTTAAAATTCAATAAGCCGGAAATTAACCTCACTGTCGATCGTCTTAAAGCTACTAATCTTGGTGTAAATGAATCTGATATATCAACCACTTTACAGTTAGCCTTAAGTGGCCGCAGATATGACTATTTTCTTCGAAATGGAAAACAGTACCAGATAATCGGACAGGTTGAACGTTCTCAACGCAGCCAGCCTGCAGATATTACTTCATTATACGTAAGAAGCAGGGCCGGCAGGTTGATACAACTCGATAACCTGGTAAAAACTGAAGAAAGCAGCAGCCCTCCTACTTTGTATCATTTTAACAGGTATAAATCGGCTACCATTTCTGCTTCTCTTGCGCAGGGGCGGACTCTGGGTGAAGGAATTACTGAAATGCGCAAGATTGCAGGAAAACTTCTTGACACTTCCTTTCATACAGATCTGTTCGGATCATCGCGTGACTTTGTTGAAAGCAGTTCGAATATCTCATTTGCGCTGGTATTCGCATTAATTCTGATCTATCTCATACTTGCCGCTCAGTTTGAGAGTTTCCGCGATCCATTTATAATTATGATTACTGTACCATTGGCACTCGCCGGCGCCTTACTATCATTGTTGTTGTTTAAACAAACATTGAATATATTTTCTGAGATAGGAATGATTATGCTTATTGGAATAGTTACCAAGAATGGAATCCTGATTGTGGAATTTGCCAATCAGAAACGTAAAGCCGGACTCAAAATTGGAGAAGCAGCATTTGAAGCAGCAGCTTTACGTCTGCGTCCAATATTAATGACTTCACTGGCGACCATATTCGGAGCTCTGCCGATTGCATTGGCATTAGGCGCTGGCGCACAAAGCCGCGTTCCTTTAGGAATTGTTGTTGTAGGAGGATTGCTTTTTGCTTTGATACTTACTTTGTTTGTTATTCCGGTGATGTATATATTAATGGCTGACAAAAAGTTACAACATACAATTTCAGCCACTATAAATAATGAGATTGAGTGAAAAACCATATTTCAATGAAGAAAATTATTCTGAATTTAAGCTTAATTGTATTTATTATCCCTATAACTTATGCTCAGAATGCTCTTACTGAACAGGATGCGATCAGGATAGCAATGAAATATAATTATGACATTCTGGTCGCCCTCAATAATGCCAGCACCGACAGTGTTAATAACAAACCGGGAAATGCAGGTATGTTGCCAAACATAAGCATAAACGCTTCTGAAAGTGTTTCGGCAGCTAATAATATCAGACAAAAATTTTCGGACGGAACTTCATCAAACTCATCCAATGTCAATTCCAATTCCTTAAATGCAAGCGTTGGACTTGACTGGACATTATTTGATGGAGGTAAAATGTTTGTCACGAAAAGAAAATTGAATGAGATTCAGGCTTTAGGTGAAATTCAATTCAGGGATGGAGTGTTGCAAACTGTATATGATGTGATTCTGGCATATTATGATGTAGTGAGGCAAAAACAGGAACTGGCTTCTATTAACGAAGTCATTACTTATAATTTAGAACGTGTAAAAATATCTCAAACATCTTATGATGCCGGACTTTCTCCAAAAACAAACTTATTACAGGCTAAAATTGATTTGAATGTCTATCAGGAAAATGCTCTAAATCAGCAATCAATAATAATTGCTGCAAAAAGAACGCTAAACAAACTTCTCGGCAGAAATGCAGATATATCATTTGAAGTGCTCGATTCCATACCTATTAACGAATTACTCGATAAACAGGAGTTAGCTCAGAAACTTGATACCAGCAATACAAGTATATTAGCTTATAAAAAACAAGTTGATATATCCAAACTAAGCGTAAAGGAGATGAATAGGCTGTTATTCCCCAGAATAAACTTTAATGCCGGTTATGGTTTGTTCCAAAGCAATACTCCCTCTAGTAATCCTTTAACAAATCGTACAATCGGGCCATCGGTTGGAGGCACTATTTCAATACCTGTTTTTCAGGCAGGAAATGCAGGCAGGCAAATAAAAATTGCTAAAATTCAACTTCAATCAGATGAGTATAATCTTGAAAGCATAAGACTGCAAATGAATCAACAATTACAAAATGCACTTACCCAATTTGAAAATCATTTGCAATTATTAAAAATTGAAAAGGACAATGCCATACTGGCAAAAGAAAATCTGGAAATTACGATTCAGCGCCTTAGGTTTGGTCAGACAACCTCCCTTGAAGTTAGTCTTGCAGAAGGGAGTTTTGTGGAATCACTTACACGTTTAATCAATTTTGAATATGATTTAAAAGTTGCAGAAACAAAATTGAAACAGCTATTATCCAGATTATAGTAAATTTGAGCCTAAACTTACACTATGCAAAAGAAGACTGAACTTATTACCAATAAGGATGGAAGCATATATCATCTTAATCTGCTTCCTGGTGACATTTCCAATAAAATAATTATTGTTGGTGATCCGGGTCGGGTTGATATGCTCGCATCATTGATGCAGGATATAAGGGTTAGAAAAGAAAACAGGGAGTTCCATACTGTCACAGGTTCATTCGAAAATAACGAGATAACTGTCATTTCATCAGGAATAGGAACTGATAATATTGATATATTGGTAAATGAGCTTGACGCTCTTGTGAATATTGATTTGAATACAGGTATTATTAAGGAAGATCCAGTTTCACTGACATTTATAAGGCTTGGAACATCCGGGGGACTGAGAACTGATGTACCGGCCGGTTCATGCATACTTACCGAAACTGCTATTGGTTTTGATGGCCTGTTACATTTCTATAAGGGTTATGACTGGATACTCGATACCGGTTTATCTGATACCCTGGTTGAATATCTTGAGTGGCCTGATACTCTCTCCTACCCTTATGCTGTAAATGCGAATAAAGAACTCGTAGAATTATTTCAAAACAGGGATTTTAAAAAAGGAATAACAATATCAGCTCCCGGGTTTTATGCTCCTCAAGGCAGAAGACTGAGGCTTGAAACATTTGATAATGAAATAAACAACAAGCTGGCTGAATTTTCCTACAGAGGCAGAACAATCAGCAACTATGAAATGGAGAGTTCTGCCATTTATGGTTTGTCGGCATTGCTTGGACACAAAGCCTTGACAATCTGCCTGGTTATCGGTAACCGTGTTACCGGAGAATTCATTAAGGATTACAAGCCATTGATGAGCGATCTGGCGCTTAAGGTATTCAAACTTCTCTGAACCTTTGAAATGATTCTTGTATTCAGTGTAAATTTGAATATATTTGTATAACTAACAAGTCAATTTTAAAATATGTCTGAAATCACAACACCAAATAAAAATGTCAGAGATGATGAAATAGATCTTTTGGATCTATTCAGGAGAATGGGAAATACATTAAACCGGTGGGCTATAGCTTTAGGAAGAGCCTTTCTTATAACTGTTGTTTTTTTGTTAAAACGGTGGTTACCACTGGGATTAAGTATTGTAGCAGGTATTGGGATATCATATCTTTTGAAAACTACTTCTGCTTCATTCTATACCTCTGACCTGGTATTCCGAAATAATCTGGTGCTCATGGATATGAAGACATTAAGGGATAACTCGGGTACAACCTCTGAAATAATCTCAAAAATTAACAAACTCCATACATTTTGTGCTGAAAATAATTCAGCAGCTTTGTCACAGGCCTTATCCATGAAACCTGAATCAGTACAAAACATTTCGGATATAGGTGCATACTGGATCATAGATCAGAGCAGGGATGGCATTCCGGATTATGTGGATTACAAAGGAAATCACAGCGCATATGATACTATCAATATCAGAATGCAGGATCGGATGGATGTTCGGGTTAAAGTTAATTCTCCGCAGGACTTAAATTTGGTACTAGATGGTATTGTAAAATTCATAGAGAACGATTCATTATACCAGCAAAGAAACAGGGTTCGTTTAAGGCAAAACCAGGAATTACTTGCCAGACTTGGTTATGATATAAAACAATTAGATAGTTTACAAAAGGTTAAATACTTTGAAGAAACACGGAATGTGAAGCCGGCAAGCGGGGGACAGATAGTCTTTATGCAGGAACAGAAGACTCAGCTAGTCTATGGCGATATTTATTCTCTTTATTCCAGAAAACAGAAAATAGAAACTGAAAGAGATTTGTATAAAGGAGTTGTTACAGTACTAAGTGATTTTTCTCTGCCTGCCAAAAGAGACAATGGAGGCATGTATTATGGTAAATATGCGATACCAATCTTATTTTTTCTTACATTGTTGATTCTGATTATTGTTGCAAACTGGGGCAATCTCGAAGAGATATATAAAAAGTACTAAAAACATAAAAGGGAGTTTTAGGCTCCCTTTATTATTTAAGTTCATTTAATCCTTAAAAATTTAGTACTTCAGCATTTTGACTAATCGTCATTGATTTGTCTGGTTAGCTTAATCTGTTTGGTATAAATAAGAAGAAAAGAAAACAGAGCAAAAAATGAAACCCCTGCCAGCCTGTTTAGCATGGTTTCAAATATAAAAAAAATCACAGTAGTTATTAAGAACATTCCCAACAGCAGATTATGCTGATTTACTGCTATATATGCTATGTATACAAGAATACCTAAAAACATAATCAGTCCAATCAATCCATTTTCGAGAAGAATTTCAAGAAACTGATTATGAGCGTTAAGATTATCGTAAAATCCATTAACATATCCGCGTGAAATAAACTCTTCTTTCAGCTTATCAGTTGCATCACCTGTTCCTACACCGAGTACAAGGTTTTTCCTAATAACACCAAGAGCCGATTTCCAGATTAACAATCGAGGATCATTTTTAAGTGTTTCATGGAAATTTTGTTGCGAAACACCTTCAATTGAAGAGCTTATTCTTTCATTCTTATATGCCACTACTCCCAGGATAACGGCAAAAGTGAAGAGCCCTATATACGCTATCCATTTTGGATATCTTGCATAGAACTTAAATAAAAAATAAAAGGGAAAAACTATTACCGCAGCCAGAATTCCAGCACGTGCTGAAAGAAGGTAAATTACAGTGATAAAAACAACAATCATAGCACTCCATAATCCCTTTTTAAAGTATGTAAGAGAATTATCGAATAAAGATTCAAATGATATCAGTGCAGAAATTACGATATACATGGCCAGATAGGAAGGATGGACCGGATCAGACAGACGGGCCCCATAAAAATAGTTCTCAAAATCATATTCTGAAGGATGTGGATTGAATATCCAATAATGATTTTGAATCATCAGGGAATGATGAAGTGCATTTCCAAAACAATAAACTATGTAAATAAAAGTGCTAATAGCAAACATTTTTATAATTAGATCGATATTTTTGATGATTCTGGAGCCAGGGTAGAAAAGAACTAAAGGAAAGAGAAGGAAAGAAAGTCGTTTAAAGAGTCTTTCAAAACCTGTACTTAATGATTCAGCCAGGAATAGACCCAAAATCTGCCAAAGGAAGAACGCAATGAAAATACAGAATAGAATTGCAGCTTTGTTATCAGTAATGATTTCCTTTTTCAATCCTGATCTGTTTTCTATTATCCAGAATATGATCCAAAGGATCATTACAGCGGGTAAGTAATGAATATAAATCGGCAAAATAATTACCGATAGAAGACAAAAGACAAAAGTCAGTCCCCCATTCTTAATAAAATTCTTAAAGCCGTCGGACCTGGAGGTTATCATAATTTAAGCATTTGATCGCATATAAGATTGAGCTGTTCTGTTTTTATTTCAGGATAAATTGGAATTGAAATAATTTCATCTGTGATACTGCTTACTATAGTAAAGTCTTCGGCTTTATGATTTTTGTACTTATAAGCGTTAAGAAAAGGAAGCGCTTTGGGATAATGGATTCCCCATGATATGTTTTTCTCATCAAGAAGTCTGATAAGCTTTTCTCTATCTCTGCATCTCACCACAAACAGATGATAAACATGTTTTTTATCCTTTTCAGTAAGAGGTAATGTAAATTTATTATTGTCCTTTAATCTTGAAATATAAAATGATGCGACTTTCAGGCGCTTTAAGTTCCATTCATCCAGGTATTTCAATTTGACATTAAGTATAGCAGCCTGGATACTGTCCAACCGGCTGTTTCTGCCGACCATACAATGGCTGTGCTTTTCATGGAGCTGGCCATGGTTTGAAATTTTTCTTGATAGATTTGCCAGCTCTTTATTATTCGTCAAAATAGCTCCGCCATCGCCAAATGCCCCAAGGTTTTTGCTTGGAAAAAAGCTGAATGCAGATGCAATACCAAAAGTCCCGACTTTTCTGCCAAAGTACTCTGCTCCATGCGCCTGGGCACAATCTTCAATAACAAATAATCTATATTTCCCGGCTATTTCCAATATTTCATTCATATCGGCCGGACAACCAAATAAATGAACCGGAATTATAGCTTTGGTCTTTTTGGTAATTTTTGCCTCAATGCTATTATAGTCAATAGTATAGTTTTTTGCTTTTATCTCTGCGAATACCGGTTCAGCACCAACATTATTGACGGCTTCGGCAGTTGCAATCCAGGTTAATGCAGGAACAATAACTTCGTCTCCCTGACCAATATTCAGAGATTTTAAAATAATTTCCAGTGCATCTGTCCCATTTCCGCAACCCAGACAGTACTGGGCACCAATATACCCTGCAAAAGCAGATTCAAAATCAGAAACAGCTTTTCCTTTTATGAAGTTCCCTTCTGCTATGCATTCTTTTATTGCATTATCTATCTCACTTTTAATGCCGCTGTATTGCAGATATAAATCAACAAATGGTATCATTAGATATCTTTAAGCAGTTCAATTTTTTCTACCGGCAGCAGTATAGATTTTATCAATTATTTCGACTGTTTTAAGCCCTTCAAATCCATTAGTTCCAATGCTGCCATTATTGACAAGTACATCTATAACATTTTCGTATACTTTATCATGATTTGACATGGATCCTATATACTGTCCATAATTATTTGGAGGATTTCCTTCTGGTATGTCAGTTATTTTATAATCCTTAATATTCTGATATTCTAATTCATTCAGATACTGGCCTCCGATCTTGACAGTTCCAAGTTCTCCAAATATTGTCAAGGACCCTTCCATGTTTTTCCCAAAACTATTAACAGTATAATTTATCGTCCCGATGATCCCATTATAAAACTCTATTATTACAACACCGGTATCTTCAAACTCAATTATTTTTTCATGATTCAGGTTTCTTGTCATGGCTTCGACTCTTCTGATATCTCCGAACATCCAGTATAACAGGTCAATAAAATGACTGTATTGGGTGAAGAGCGTGCCTCCATCCAGTTTAATTGTTCCCTTCCATTCAGACTTTGAGTAATAATCTTTATTCCTGTTCCAGAAACAGTTCAACTGGACACTAAGTATTTTTCCAAGCCGGTTTTCGTCAAGTGCATCCTTAATTGCACGTACCGGTGGATTATACCTGTTCTGTTTAACAACAAAAAGTCTTTTGTTCGCTTTTTCTGCTTCCTTAATCATTTCGCCACAATCGAATACACTAATTGCCATGGGCTTTTCACAAAGAACATGAAATCCATTACGGAATGCCTTGATCGATTGCTCTGCATGTAATCCGTTAGGAGTGCAAACTGAAATAACATCCAGACCTTTTTCTTTCAATAATAAATCCTCATAATTGGAAAATATTTTTGATCTGTATTTTTTCCCCAGCTGAACAGCACGAGATTCAACCTTGTCGCAAACAGCCTGCAAAATGGCTAAGCGGTTAATCTGTTCGGCATGCCTGTCCGCTATTCTGCCGCACCCGATAATTGCAAATTTTAATTTATTCATCTCCCCTCATTCCAGTAATTTAGAAAATCATGATCATTGTTAAAAATATGACTAAGATTATAATAACATATTTGTATTCAATCATATTTTTCAAATATATAGTCATCCTTATCAAACTTCTCAGATGCGAGTACCATCAAAATGGCATTGTCCGAGAAATCATACATCTGGTGCCAGTCTGCAGGTTCAAGCAGAACACATTTTGATGGTTTGTTGAGGAGAAAAACCTTCTCATTTTTACCATCATTATTATATATTTTACATTCTCCCTGTATGCACACAGCTGCCTGGATGGTTTTGTGATGCCGGTGTCCACCCCGTGCTGATTTATCGACACCGTAAATGTAGAAAACTCTTTCAATCTTAAATGGAAAAACATTTTCGATAACCGTAAGATTCCCACGAATATCCGTATGTGTTTCCAAATCAATAGTATATGCCATTATGCTCAGATGTTCATTATATTATATCTTAATACTTTCTTAATTCCGGTTTTCAGAATGTTTTTGAAGCTGTCGGATTTAAAGTTAGTGAAGCCTTTATGATAGTTTAAATTTAAGTTATGCAATTTTGTTTCAATAGCTTCAATTTTCTTCAGGTATGGTTTATAGAATAATTTCTTAATATGTGATGAAATGAGGTACCATCCGACATCATAAGAACCATTTTCCAGAAACTTGACATATTGAAAATGATAAAAGACTACTTCAAAAGCTGTGCCGGTTTTCTTAACCTTTCCAGTAATAGATTCCCCATTTTTTCTAAAAATATATTGCTGAAGATTCCACGGGGCAATTCCCCCACCTGAATGTTGAAGAATTTGAATATTAGAATAAATTTCAGGCCATTCATCAAGATATTTCTGATCACCAAACTTCCCTTCCTCATACCGGGCATAGCACCAATTCATACATTGTTTCCTCCATTTGTCCAGGATTCCCAAACTACTTTCCTCATTCCTGAAAGTCAAAAACTGGACACAGAATCTTCCTGCCCGTTTTTCTTCATACAATCGAGGCAAATACGAAAACCTGTGCTCTGTGACCAGGACATTTTTTTTATGCTGATCCAATTCAGATAAAAGTATGGCAGGATCAGAGTAAAAAAGCAGATCTGAGTCGATATAGGTGCAATCAGACACATTATAATTTTTAAAGACATGATAAATTATGGAAGGAGTGCATGTCCAGCAATACTCTGCTTTGCTCCTCTCCTTCTTTACCTCTTTTAATTCAGGCGTTTCAAATTCTTCCAGTGACACTACAGTTACTTTATTCAAATTGAGACTAATAAGAATCTCATTTGTTATGCCATCAAATGCAAAAATGAACAGATGAAAATCTGATGAATGATCATTAAGAGATTCAAACATAGCCAACCCCCGGCTGAGATAAAAAGAATCAAATAAAGTACAAAAGTTATTCAACTGAAAAAGAATTTATTTTTTATATAGTTTATGGAACTTAATGATTTTATAGAAATTGCTTAGATAATTGGAAAGAATTTATAATCTGCGAGAGGGAATAATCGCAACTATATTTTTTTCAATAAAGCAAAAGGCGAGCTACCCATATTAACTGGCAGATATTCATTCCTTAAAAGGTTGGATTTTACAAAGAAATTGTCAACCATTTTAGTATCAAGAAAGATCAGAAGTTCAGGCTGTGAAGTCATATTCTCGTATTGACTTCCGTAAAAATATGATTTCCACCCATCAACGTATCCCTGGTAATCAGCATTTTTATCATCCTTTACAATAGGATAACCGAAAAGATCGATTTCTTCCTCATAAAATAAATAAGTTTTAAGTGAAACCGATTTTTCGTAAGACTCAACAGGATCGACAATAACCAGCAACTGCGAACCTTTCCTGTAGTTTGTCGATACTGCTGACAATAGTCTTTTGGTGGCATAGCCTTCTTTTGAAAATTTTACTGCACTGGCAAAAGAGGTAACCATATAAGGTAAAAATGAAATAATTATGAATGCCAGGACTATTTTCTTAAACCATACCTGATCCTTATCAATCCCTTTTATTATGGAAGCAACAAAAAAACCTAGACCCAGCGATGATGGTAACAGATAGCGTTCAACTAATCCTGTCTTCGCATACAGGACTATGTTAGGTGCAATTATCAACAGCAAAAAAGAAAGTGACAGTAGATTAATTCTTACCGGAGGATTTTTTAAGTATCTTCTGATCATTAATATTAATAATCCGGTAATAAGCAGATTAATATATGTTTTTGCAAAGTGTAAACTTGTCGATAATATACTGGTGATGTTGTTTATAAAATTAGTATCAAGTCCTGAATAAGCCGTTCCCACATAATATTTAATGATGATTAACTCTATTGCAAAAATTGCCAGCGGTATAACAAGAACCAGGTTTTTATGAACTGATTCTTTTAAGGAGGACCAGATATAAGTTTTCTCATTCCAAATCTTGAAAATTATTATAGCCGGAATGATTATTAGGAAGCTTTCTTTGGTTAACGAAGCAAGGATGAGGAATAAGATAAATAGAATATTGTATAATTGGTAATTCCTCTTATACAGAGATTTCGACATAAAATAAAAGGAAAAACCAAGTAAAGCCATCCCTAGGCTTTCTCCTGGGCCTAATCTCCACCAGACAGAGCTCTGGGGACCAATAAATGTTATTATTAAAAATGCAATTGATTCTCCTAAACCGAATTTCATGTTCCGCATTGCCAGATAGAAGAAAATCAGCGCCAGACAAAAAAGAATCGCGTTGTACAGAGACCATAAAAAGAAATCCGATCCTAACAGTTTGGTTTCAATCACCCTTTGGATATAATAGAATGGCCTGAACCGGCCATTATTATTTAAATCATCTCTTACCCAGTTCTCTGAAACAGTGATTAATGACGTTGATTTTAATTCATTTTTGATTTTGATGACTTCATGATCATCCACAAAATGGAAACCGGAGTTTAACGTTTTCGAGATAAGAAGAAAAAGAAAAACCAGTAATACCAGGGATATTATAACAATTTTGTCCTCCTTGTTTGCCATTAATTAAACTATCTGATTGATTATCAAAGGTATTTCTGACTGCTTATTTAAGAAGGTCTGAACTATCCTCTTTGATTATATAATGCGGACGTTTTTTGGATTCAAGAAATATATTACCTATATATTCCCCGATAATACCAAGAATGATTAATTGAATACCTCCGATGAAAGTGACCATAAAAAAAACCGAGGCCCATCCTTCAATTGAGTTGTCTGTAAAGAATTTGATATATAAAGCATATAGGCCGTACAGAAGCGATAAAAATGCAATTGAAATGCCAATAATTATAGAGACACGAAGAGGTTTAATACTAAAACTGGTTATCCCTGAAATAGCAAGATCAAACATCTTTTTCCGTGAATATTTCGTTTTACCCCACTTTCTGTCATCGGGAATATATTCAATACCAGTTTGATTAAATCCAAGCCACTTTACCATGCCCCGGAAAAAAAGTGCATTTTCATTTAAATTATTCAGCTCGGCAGCTGCATTTTTATCAAGTAGTCTGAAATCTGCTTCACCATGTTGCAAATTTATATCCGATATTGCATTCATTAACTTATAAAAAAGTCTGGAAGTAACCTTTTTAAGAACCGGAATCTTTTTTCCGTCTTTTCTTATTGTATAAACTATATCATAACCCTCAATCCATTTGTTAATCAAATCGGGTATTAATTCAGGCGGGTGTTGAAGGTCACCGTCAATAGAAATGATACAATCACCGTCAGCACGTCGAGTTCCTGCCCTTAAAGCATTTTGATGTCCAAAATTTCTTGAAAAGGACAGGAAGTTGATTTTTCTATTATCGGAATTCAGTTTTCTTAAGATTTCCAAAGTACTATCCTTGCTGCCATCATCAATAAAAAGTATTTCATACTCATGGTAATTTTCAAGTACCTTTACAACCCTTTCGGCAAGTGTCAATATACATTCTTCCTCATTGTATATCGGGACTATGACAGATACTTTAAAATTATTTTTTCTCATGATTCATTTAAGTTAAGAAAATTTCTCAGGAGGTTAATTCTATCTGGGATTTTAATGATTTAATTTTTGAAAAATAAATCCCTTGAATTCTGATGAAATATTTGCTTTGTCAAGTGCATCAAATTCCAGAACTAATTTGTATTCTCTCGTCAGCGAAGAGATAAATTTTTCTTCATCGAAAAACCAGCATGGATAACTTCCCTTATATATTTTCGGATTTACCGTTTGTACTGTAATTCTGTCATTCCCTTTCACAAACGGCGTCCTGTCAATTATTATGTATTCAGGGTTTTTCATTATTATTTTATCCAACAAGCTATAAGGCTCCTCAATGTATTGCAGAACACTTGATAATAAGACCAAATGAACATCACAGGATTTCAGGCATTCATCTATTGAATTGAAGAAATGAAGTCTCTGATCCTCAAATTTTTCACTTCCTGTCTTAACAAATTCAGGTTGTTCAACTATACACCAGTTTACGTCTGAGAGAGTATCAAGGAAAAATTTATTTTGAAAATAACTGCTGCCCAGTGATCCTCCAAAATCCATAACATTCAGTTTTCCATTGTTCCGTCCCGCTATCCACAATAATCCCGATAACAGTGGAAAAGAATACTCAATGTGATCAAAGATCAGTGAATCTCTTTCATAGACAGCAAATCCATTTTTCACCTTTAAAGCTGAACCTGTCACTTTTTTTAATATCTCCTTTGAATCATATCCTGAGCTATTTTTCTTTGCTTCCTCCCATGAAGAAAAATTACCGTACCACCCGTAGAAGATTCCGGTTATCTTTCTCAGAAAAACAGGTGGGATTAAATCCTTAATTACTTTTTTATTCATCAACTTCTATGAAAGCTTCAATCGCTAAGACAACGATAATTCATTATTTATAATATCAATTATCGATTTGCATCTATTTTCAACAGTGTGCATCTCCAGTGTTTTTCTCTGGCCCGACCGGGCTATTTCTTCTCGTTCATGTTCGTGCTGCAGAAGCCACTTAACCTTATCTATACAGTCTTCCGGGCTATCATATACCACTACTTCCTTATTTACTTCGAAAAGGTCTTTCATATTCTTTTTGTTATCTGTGAGCAGACAACTGCCTACTCCGGTTACTTCAAACATCCTCATATTCCCGGCATAATCTGCCGCTACGCCAATATGGATATTTAAAACAATTTTTGAGGTATTAAACAGATTATACATGCCGATACCATAAAGAGATGGATGATTCGATCCTTTAAGTGCATCAGAATAGCCCTGAACAGGAGACTGACCGTGTTCAAAAAATGGAATTTTATTAGCTAAACTTTCCATTTTTAGTTTTTTCAGAATGCCGGTCACACTGAAAATTAGTTGTTTTGCCCTTATTCTAAAGTTTTTTTCAAGAGTAGCATAAAGAGCAAGGTCGATCTTTTCTCTTATCAGACTTTCAATAAGGTTTATCCTTGAATTGTGAAATCTGCCACCTGTAATTAATGAACCTGAAAAAACAAGATTTTTAATATGTGAATCACCCCTCCTTTCGACTCTTTTCAGCAATTCAGCATCAAAACCATGATATACCAGATAAGCTTTTAATCCTTCTTGTTCAAAAGACTGTTTTAAACCGGGGGTACATGTAATAATAAAATCAACATTTTTAAGCTTATCAAGAAGAACCTTATTATAAGGAGCGCAATGATAAGCAACTATTAATTTTACAGTTTTGATTTTTTTTCTCACATTGTTAAACCAGTCACTGTTTAATTGGCTTAAATCTTCAATCCAAAGGATCTCGGGTTTAAATGAATTGATTTGTTCAAACAGAATATCACTGTTTTTATCTGAGTTCAGTTTGTTTTCCGACTTCCATTTGCGTTGTAAAAGATTATCGTTTGAAATCACACACTTTGTTTCTATTCCAAGATTCCGGAAGTTCCTTATATAAGATGCAGCAAATTCCGTGGCGTCATTCATCAATAGATTCAGGTGATCATTATACACCAGTTCTTTTGTTTGTGGATTTTTCCTGTAAAATGAGTCAAGGTATCCCTGATACATCGAACTTATACTAAATAACTTAAAGCTCATACTACAAATTAAAACTTGATGACCACAGGAAAGAGGATAAATGCTTATAAATGTAGCTGACTTACCTTTAATGAATGTTCGTACCTGGTAATTATAAATACCATAATGCAAGTGAGTACGCTATAACAAATGACCTCTATGATTACATAAATTTTAAGAAACTCAACGAATCCCAGGCTTTTGAAAAACAGAAGGGAAAGTATAGCTGTGAAGTAGAATAGCTGATACATGCTATATGTCTTTATTCGTCTCATTGAGACAAAGATTGTGGTAAAGGTTGAAACAATGAAATTAAAAGAAAATGACCATACCAGAATTCTGGAAATTTTTCCTGAAAATATCCATATATCGCCGAATACTATTTTAAAAAGCATTTCTCCAAAAAAAGTAATTGCAATTATTTCAATCAAAGAAATAAGGCTTACGATGATAATAACAGGTCTGAGGTCAGATAAGAAACTGGCTCTTTTATTAAATTTCTCAGAAATACGCTGAAGTAAAACACTTGAAAAAGCTGTTGCAACAAGACCCAAAGGAACTGATAGCAAGAGCTTGGCGAGATCAAAATAACCTGCAGATTCGGATGAAAAAAATTTATTAATAAAAATAGGAGGTAACATGAAACTGCACGTGCTCATAAATGCAGGGATAAGGTTGAATTTTGGAAAATCCTTATACTTTTTAAATACATATTTTAGCTTGATCAGGCTTATTGATCTGAATGTCAGACCATTTTTAAAGGTTTGATATATAACAGTGAGAACATTCGCTGTCTGGCCAACTATATCACTGTAAATTAATCCATTATAATTCCTTATCAACGCAAAGCTTACCTGCGAAATTCCTTCTGCGCTTCTTCTGGTCAATTTATTTACTGAAACTGCATAAAACTTTTTTTTCCTTACCAGCCAATAATTAAGACACTGAGAAGAATTATAAAGAAAAGCGCTTAGGGGAATGATATATAATATCCAAACAGGAAAGGTTGACGGAAGATTCAGAAATGTTATGATCTTACCACCCATTATTAGAACTATTAAAAAAAGAAGGAGATCGAAACAGAAGCTGAATATAAGTGACAATCCTAAAACGTTTGCCGATTCTTTATCTGTTTTGGGAAGAACAATGGCATCGTCATATCGGAGGGAAGAAATCACTATTATGATACCTATCAAACTCCAATAAACTGAATAAATCCCGAATATCTGAGGTGAGAAGAACCGTCTCAGGAACGGTTGCAGAAGAATAGAGATCAACTGGGCAATTACAGTGCCTGTTATCAATATTGAAGCACTTCGCAACAACTCAGATCGCAGCAGAATATTGGTAAAGAATTTAAATTCGATTTTCTTCATTCCTTTTTCTTTTCGAAGGGAACTCTGCGGTCAATAGTTTTGGTAATAAGGTAGAAAACTAAAAGACTAAGTCCGAAAAGTGGGATTTGCAAAAATTTAAATTCCCGGTATAATATAATCAGAGCTATAATAAACAGATTTATAAGAATCAGAAATATGTTAACTTTTTTATGAGAAAAACCCGCCTGAACTATCCTTTGATAAACATGTTTACGATGCGCTTCACTTAATTTCTCCTTATTTCGCCACCTTCTGAATAAGGTCAGCGTGGCATCGAACCAAAATGGAGAGGTCAGCATTATCCAGTTAAGAATTGAAAACTCTAAAGTATTATGAAAATATATTCCAAGAACAATCAGTACAAAACCAAGCTGAGTACTTCCGACATCACCCATAAATATTTTTGCTTTAGGCCAGTTCCAGCACAAAAAGCCCGTCACACATACAATCAATAAAATGGTTATTATATTCCAGGACATTACAAACAGGACTGCAGAAATGGTTATAACTTCAACAGAGGCAAAACCATCCACTCCATCCATGAAGTTAAACAGATTTATAAACCATACCATTCCAATTATTGCTAAAGGATAGATAAGGTAGTTATAATTAAAGCTAATTTCAGGCATTACCAATGGTCGAAGGCCCTTCAAAAAGTAAAAAGCCAAAATAGCTGTTAAGAAATGAACTATAAGGCGGATAATAGGTTTAAGACCTTTTATATCATCGATCAGACTCACTAAAGCGATCATGATTCCACTTAGCAGGGCGAAATACAAACTACGTTCGATGACCCCTAGAAAAAACAATATTGTTATTCCGATGTACCACGTAAGCGTAATTGCAACTCCGCCACCTTTTGGCACTGGAATATCATGCAGACTTCTTTCATTGGGAATTTCTACCATTCTGTTCCTGATAGCAAAATTCCTGATCAGATATGTAAGAAGGTAGGAAAGAAATCCCAGAAAAAAAATAATGCTTAATAATAAGAAGAGAATCAAATATTCGGGTATTTAAAAAAAAATTCTACCAAAACCTGTTTTAGAATCAATTCAAATATTTTGATGCTTTGGTCTCAAGATAATATGAAATCATCTTCCCAATTCCCTCTTCATTTGAGAAAAGGGGCTTATATTTTAAAAATTCCTTTGTTTTACTATTATCCAGAAAAAATGATCCAAATAACCGGTCAACAGCGCCAGTTTTGACTGAAAGCAGAAATCTCACAAACAGTTCAGGGACCTTGTACAAAACGATTCTTTTACCAAGAAACTTAGCCAGAAATGTCACCAAATCAGTTGTAGACAGAGATGAATCATCCATCACTAAAAAAATACCTGAAGCATTAATTTCAATAATCCTGTCAATATAACCAATTAAATTTCCACTGTAAGTGTAGCATCTGCTATTATTTACGTTTTTAAAAGGTAGTACAGGAACTTTCTCAATAAGTCTGATCAATCTTAGCATATTTGCCTTAACCCCTGGTCCGTATACTATAGGAGTTCTTACTATTGAAACTGTGAATCCTAAATCCTCAAGCTTTCTTAATGCAAGTTCAGCTTCATATTTACTTTTTCCATATGCGTCCTCCGGATGGCAATAAGAATCTTCATTCCAGGGATCAGAACCTTGAACAAATTTTCCATATACCTTCACAGTACTTAAAAAGATAAATTGTTTGACCCCTGCTCTCCTGGCCAGCTCTGCAACCCTCAGGCAAAGATCCCTGTTTATGAGATAATACTCCTGTTCTTTTATTTTTTTTGACTGATGAACAATTGCTGCCAGATGCAAGACAACGTCATACTTATTGAATTCAATATCTTCAGGCCGGTTATTTAACAATGATACCTCCACAATATCTTTGTACTGTGAAAATCTTCGAAAATTTGAACCGACAAAACTATTTGAGCCTGTGATCAGTACCTTTGTCATTGTTATTAAACATAAACTCGAACAGCTTTGAAAAGTATTTTGAATAAATGAAAAAATAATTTGTTTTTATTCCATTTTCTTTGCAAGCTCTGGCAATTTCCTTATTAAGAATATATTTGCTATGGATTGATCTATTGCTAATTCCACCGGTCCTCATAGAAATAAAAGGTATATTCAGATACTTATACTTTATTTTATTTATATATAGAAAACGAACTAATAATTCGAAATCAGCCGCGATTTTATAATCCACTTTATAATATCCAAGTTTTTCAAAAAATTCCTTTTTCACATAAAAGCTTGGGTGAGCAGGCATATACCCGAATTTAAATCTGGTTATGCTGAAAAGTTTTGAAGAATAATACCTGACAATTTTTGAAGTGTTTATCGGATCGACAAACTGGGCATCTCCAAAAACAGCATCAATTTCATATTCATTGAACGAATCTGCGACCTTTTCAATTACATTATTACTGTAAAAAAAATCATCAGAATGTAAAATCCCGATAATATTTCCTGTTGCAATCCTGATCCCTTTGTTTATTGCATCATAAATACCCTTATCTGGCTCGGATATGAACTTTGAAATTCTGCTGCCAAAAGAATTTACTAATTCAACAGTACCATCAGATGAAGAACCATCAAGTATTATATACTCAATATCAGGATATGTCTGGGATAGAACTGATTCAATAGTGTCACATATAGTTTTTACGCTATTAAAAGAGACAGTGATAATTGATATTTTCGGATTTATCATTCAAAGGTCACGATTTCATGTTACAGGTTGTATGCTTCAACGATTCGATAAATGCGACATCAGATATCACCATTTCAAAGCTCTTGAAGTTAAAACAACTGGTAATCTCATCAAGCTTTTGTTCTGTCTTTGGAATATTGATGTAATGTCTGATTTTTTTGAGAAATGGGTATGGGATTTGCGGCTGATCGACATCAATATCCCTGGGATGAATATATAAGATCAATGGCAAATTGTTTTTATTAATAATCCCGGCCATTTTCATGAAGATTTGTTTGGGAAATAGTCTGAAATACCCTCCTCCAAAAAATGATAGCTTAAATAAGCCAAAATCTACCAGAGTCTGGGGAAATTCTATAATTTCGTCATACTTGGTATTAACAATTGTTGGCTCTTTATTAAATTTGTCATAATGCCCATAGAATCTTTTACCGGGGAATATTGAAGAATCGTACTTAATTCCATGTTCAGCAAGGATATCAAAGGCCCATTCAGTTTCATGTACAATCGAGAAGCCAGGGGCTCTGTACCCAATTACTTTCTTACCGGTTATGTTTTCCAAAACAGATTTTGCTTTATAAATGTCCGCGCTAAATTCATCGGGTGACTGGTTGTAGATCATTTTATGAGCAAATCCGTGAGTCGCAATTTCATGACCCCTCAGAAGGGTTTCTTTTACCAGGTCAGGATGTTTTTCTGCTATCCAGCCCAGAAAGAAAAATGTGGCAAATACATTATTCTTCTCAAATATATCCCACATTCTTGGAAGCACATGTTGAACTCTTTGCTGAGCAGAGTTCCATTCTGTAAAAGGCAGATAATTATCCAAACCTTTGGGGATGTGAAACCATTCTTCGACGTCAATGGACATTATTGCATTCATGATACCTGGCTCATGTCAATTGTTACAAAGAAGTCTCTCTGGATTTTTTCTATTTTGAAAGTGTTTATATTCAGTCCTTTCATCAATTCTTTTATATCATCATGACTATATAACCGCAAATAACATCTTCGTTTGTACCTCAGTCTTCTCTGAAAAGCTAATAACCCACCAGCAACCGGGAAACTGATTAAAATTTTCCGGCTTGTAATATCACGGGCCTTTTTAATTATTATCTCAGGTTGTTCGAAGTATTCGATAAATCCCATCATTATGCTGTAGTCATATTTTTTCTCAGGTTCAAATTCTAAAAAATTCAGAACCTCAAACTTTAGTCTCTTTTCGATTCCTAATTCTAAAGCGTGATCCATAGCCAATCTGATCATCTTTTCAGAAAAATCGATTCCTAGAATTTCCCTTTGTCCGGATTGTACCAAAGAAAAACAATAATGACCCGGGCCACAGCCTATATCAATAACAGACACATTTTCATCAGGAATTATCTGCATAGTTTTTTCAAAACGCATTTTCATTGAGCCTCTGAAAAGCTTGTTTATGACATTATTTAACCATGAGTTTTTTGTACCATAAATTGCATCAAAGTCAGATGCGTAACGATCCCAAAATGATTGATTTTCTTTCATTTATATGTTTCTATATATTAGTAATGGAAGATTGGAAGATTGGAAGATTGGAAAATTGGAAGATTGGAAAACTATCATTCCAGCATTTCTTCATTCCATTATTCCATCTACTTTATTCTATTTGAGTTGTTTTTCCTTTTTATAAATCGCATCTATAAAGAAAGGCAGGATAACAAAAAATCCCATAATAGGAGGATCTAATGGACTGCCTGCACTGAAAAAAGCAAAAAAGAAAGTTATAAGAAAGAAAATAATCAGGAGAGGATACTCTTTTCTGTATTTTAAATAGTAATAAAAAACCTTATAAATAAAATAACAATAAATTAGTAACCCAATTAAACCGGAGTATAAAAGAATGGATAAAAAGGGATTATGTGGCCAGTCGCTTACTGTTTTGTCTTTAAGAAAATAATAACCATACCAGTTAAGAAAATTAAAGCCGCCGCCAAATATTTTTTGAGACCAATTATACTCCTTTGTAAATATCTGAAGTGCGAATTGCCAGCGTCCGCTTCTCGGATCAACAAAAGGATTTGAGACAGTGTCAACCTCAATATTTGCCCTGTATTTGAAGTATGTTGTATCTTCTGAAATAAATTTTGAAATCCAGTATCTTAAAGGATCAGTCTCTTTCACAGTTAATATATAATTTGTGAGAGAAAGATGCGAAAAGTCAAACGATGCTTCTTCTGTGTTCATTGCATAGGGAAATGTTCTGCTTTTTATATTTTTCCCGGAATAAATATCCGCCTCACAGGTTATCGATACCTGATTACCTGAAATTCCTGTATGAATTGAATCCTTTTTTGAGATAATATTCATTTGTGGGTAAGAGAACACAACATACCCCTTAAGGGTTTTAAAATCAGACACTCCATTCTTACAGAAATATAAAAACATGGACACTTCTTTTTCTTTACAGGTTGTTGTTACTGAAAGCTTTTGCCAGGTTCCTTTCTTATCAGGATCATAAGTAGCCGAACCCAACCATGTCAGATTATCCGGCGATAGAATCATTCGAGTCCAGTCACCATTAAAATCTTTTGAAACATAACAATATATTGAGGCTTCCACTTCCTCTGAATCATGGATTTTAGTGGTATATAATTTTGTAAATGTATAAGAATTACCTCCCCATTCAATTGCACCACTAGCCTGATCCAATAAATATCCTCTCGCACCCTCAGGAACAATCTCAACATTATCTCCTGACAAGGGGTAAGTTGTTGTATGCTTTCTATAACCCCAGCCGCTATCAGGATCTTTTGGATCGAAGAAGGGGGACCATAATAACTTATGAATATCATCAAAAGTGTAGTTTTTATTAAAAGCTATTGCATAACGTGTAGCTGATGTGGTTATTCGATCCTTGGCAGCATATAAATTCTTTGTGCCTAACGCCATAAGTGTCCTGTTCTTGAAGGAACTCGAAGTATGAAAGATAAAAAGGTATGATAAAGAGGCAAATAAAAGCATACCCAAAGCAAAAAACGATAAGGAGGTTCTAAGCTTTTTGATAACATGATCTTTTTTGCCTGTGAAAATTATCTGAATTATTATAAGCAAAGCCAAAACAATAACAAGTACGATCATTCCACGCCTAGAGCCTGAAATTATAATACTTATAGCAAAAATGGATAGCAATAATCCATAAAAGAATTCTGCAATTATAGATTTGGCTTTAAGTATAAAATAGAGCAAGCCGATCATCCCGAAGAGAATTGGAAGAATTTCAAAATTATAGTCCAATTTTAAGGATAAGTTTTCATGTGAAAAGATAAAAAAAACATTTCCAAGCTCATCAAGGGAAATCACAAATGCAAATATGACAATTAGCTTTACAAGATTATTCACGAAAAAAGTAAGTTCTTCTTCACTGTCAATATACATTAGCATTAGAATAAAAAAGGAGAAAAGAAAAAGCATATTCGTGAGATCCTTAACTGTTACTAAATATATTTTTTTAGTTATAAAAAAGGAAAAGACAAACAGTAAAAAGGATACAATTACCAGGGCGTATTGTTTGAAAAAATCGAATGTGAATATTTTTTTTGAAGAAGTCTTTATTTGTTTAAAAGAAAAAGCTATCAGTCCAGCGTATAAAACAATGAAAGGATATTTGAAAAACGGAATTGAACCCCTGTAGATAAATAAAAGGATTGCAACAATAATCAGACTGATCGGAATTTTATTATCCTTCAATTATTCAGATTTTTATTGATTGATATCGTTTTTAAAATCAATTCAAAAATTGATGTCGTGAATTTTCTTTTCGCTAAGAATTAACTTAATAAAAGAATAAATTTCATTTTTATCTGTAGCGGAGAGGTTGGAGCCGGATGGTAAACACAGACCCAGATCGAATAATCTCTCCGAAACTCCATTTAAATATGAAGGATAATTTCTGAATATTGGCTGCAAATGCATGGGCTTCCAAAGCGGTCTTGATTCAATGTTTTGTTTTTCTAATCCTAACCTCAGATCACTGGATGTAACTCCACCCGTTTTTATAGGGTCAACAAGAATTGTGGTAAGCCACCTGTTTGAAAAACATTCCTCAATTTCAGTTAAAAAAGAGATACCTGGAAATTTTAAATGCTCATAGTAAAAGTTATAATTCTCTCTTCTCTGTTTCACTCTTTCCTCAATGACTTCGAGTTGGCCTCTGCCAATACCTGCAAGTATATTACTCATCCTGTAGTTATAGCCGATATGTGAATGCTGGTAATAGGGTGCATTGTCGCGAGCCTGAGTGGCAAGAAAGCGCGCCTGATTTACGTATTCAATATTATCTGAGATCAAGGCGCCACCACCTGAAGTTGTAATTATTTTATTTCCGTTAAAGGACAGAATGCCCATGTCACCAAAAGTTCCTACTGGTTTTCCTTTATACTTACTGCCTAGGGCTTCAGCTGCATCTTCAATTACAGGAATATCATATATTTTCGCTATCGAAAATATCTCATCTATTTTTGCAGGCATTCCATATAAATGAACCACTATAATTGCTTTTGGCTTTTTGCCCTTTGATAACCTGTCAACAATAGCCTCTTCCAATAAATCCGGACTCATATTCCATGTATCCTCCTCACTATCGATAAGTATAGGGATAGCTCCCTGGTAAACAATAGGATTTACTGTTGCAGAAAAGGTGAAGGATGATACCAAAACTTCATCACCCGATTTTATTCCAAGTATAATCAGAGCCAGATGAATTGCTGATGAACCTGAAATAAGCGCTGCGACATGTTTCACATTCAGGTATTCTCCCAGTTCGTTTTCAAATGCATTTACATTCGGACCCAAAGGGGCAATCCAGTTAGTTTTAAAAGCTTCGTCGATATATTTCATCTCATTACCGCTAAGATGCGGAGAGGAAAGCCAGATTTTAGATGACATTGTATTTTATTTTTAATTAAAATTAAGACTATTCAAATTACCGCAAAAAGATCGTTTTTAAAATTATTTTAATATCCCCAAAGAAAGAATTATTATAATAATATTCTAAGTTAATTCTTACCTTTTCAGGAAAGATTATTTCATCATTATACTTGATTGGATCCGATACAGTTGCAAGAAATTCTTCTTCATCTGCATATAATAAGGTAGCAGGACCGGTAATACCCGGTTTAAGTTCCAGTATTTTCCTGTCATCACCCGATAATCTGTCATAATATCCGGGGACATCAGGCCTTGGGCCCACCAAACTCATTTGCCCGGATAATACATTTAAAAGCTCGGGCAGTTCATCTAACTTATGCTTTCTCAACACGGCCCCTAAAGGGGTAATTCGTGCATCACCCTTCACAGAGACACAGTTGGTTGAGGGCGATGCAACCATAGTTCTGAACTTTATCATTTTAAAAAAGCATTCGTTCTGACCAACCCGTAGCTGAATAAAGAATACGGGGGCCCCCGGCATTTTCAGCTTTATTATTAAAGATATAATAAGAATAACAGGACTTAAAATTATAAGGCCGATCAGAGAAAATACGATATCAAAAGTCCTTTTCAGGATTATTCTCATAACACTCTTTTTTTTATGGCATTAAAAGCATAACCAATAAAACAAACGGTACTATATAAAACTGATAATTTCTCAGTTTTCCTGTAAACCTGCCATACATCGAGAGCCGCCTTTTTTTTATTTGCTGTATTTGAAGTATTTACTATTCTATAATTTGCAAGTACCTCATTCAATCCATATGCACAAAAACCTCGTTTTAAAATCTGAAGCCACAACGCCATGTCGTGGCTCGATTTAATATTCGGCATCTCAAATGAACCAACGTTCTGTTTATCAATGATAACAGTTAAACACCCAATTATTGTATTTCTTAAATACCGATTATATTCTATCTTCTTCGGGGCAGCAATGGCTTTATTAAGAAGTTTCCCATCTGCGTTCATCAGAGCGTATGCGGTGAACGAAAATGAATAATTATTTGAAATCATGAAAGACAATTGATGTTCAAGCTTATTTGGGCACCAGATGTCGTCACTATCGAGAAATGCAATATACCGGCCTTGCGCTTGCCTTAAAGCTATATTACGGGCCTCGGCAGCACCAACATTCTCTTTTAACGCTATAATTTTCACTTTCTGATTATTCCCTGCTATCTGATATATCACATCTAACGAATTGTCTGTAGAGCAGTCATCGACAATAATAAGCTCCCACTCGTCGTAAGTCTGTGTGAAAACGGAAGTTAAAGTTTGTCCTATGAATTTTGAACAGTTATAACTTGGCGTAATGATAGAAACCATATTTACAATTCTTGTGTGTTTTTTCGCAGTTCCTCCTGCGATAACAGAATGCTAAGTTTGTGAAAAATAATAAAATATCTTCCTGTAAATTTTATAATACTTCTAAAAGGATAGGCGAACAGAACAAATAGCCGTATATAAAATTTATAATGAATGCATAACTTACAATATGCATTCCGATAATTGAACTTTCGAATTAAATATTCCTGAATTGTTGATTTATGGGCCATTGATACAAATCCATCAAAAATGAATCTCATTTTTTCCAGGGAAAGCAATTGTTGTCCAATTCCAAAAAAAAGTAACTCAGAGATATTATTTCTCTGATATTCAGGATTAAACTTGACAACTTTTAAATCGAAATAATTACCTTTTGAGTAATGAATCCCGTATGCATAGCATACTAATGAATTTGTAGACGTCTCTCTTATTCCAAAAAACCTTGTAACTTCCTTTTCTCCATCATTTTTATATTTGCCGTAGCTATCTATAAATTCCTCCTTAGACATTGGTTTTAAGTAAGTATCATAAGTTTTAAACGAGCTGTTATATAACTCAAATCCCTCATTTAATATTTCTAATAAGGATAATTCAGCGAAGTAAAAATTTCTTGAAGCTCGTTTGACTTCGTACCGAACCTGACTCTTCAATTGAGTAAGCTCAATGTGATGATCCTGAATAACACCATAAAAAGAGCTAATTAATGGACTATCCCAATCTTCTATCCATCGTATTAATGGGACACTAAGTTCCTGTGAAATTTTCCGGCAGTCTAAATGAGAAGGAGCATCATGGAAAACAGGATTTGAGGGAACGCCTATCCCCTGATATACTATCCAATCCACTTACAAAGAAATAATTTAGTTAGCAAAGGAGTCACCTGGTTTCATTAAATAGTACATTATAAAAACTTTTAGTGTTGCTGCTATGCGTGAAGCATATAGCAAAAAGTTGTACCTTCTTATTGCTCTCAAATAAACTGATGAATACTTAGATAATTTAAGCAACATACTGTGAGTACGGGAACCTAAGGTCAGATTACTTTGCGAAGCAGAGCCCTGCCTTATCCGTCTGTAATAAATTGCATTTTCATCAGCAAGATTTATGCCTTTTATGTTACAGGAAATCACAAACATAAAAAAAGCATCTTCTCCATAATTAAGACTTTTATCAAATCTGAACTCATCAATAACATTTCGGGGAATCATTTTAGCACAGGAGCTGGACAAAAAACCACGAAATTTAAACAGACTGTATTTTCCACCCGTTAGGCGATCTTTATAGGATATTGATATATAATCATCTCCCAGCGTACTCAGATCGGAAGAAAATGTTTTGATATTGCTTACAACGATAAAATTCAGAGATGCTTTTAAATATAACAGAGAGATGAAATTTGCAGAAAGAATATCATCATCATCTAAAAACACAACATACTTAGAGTTTATATTATTTAGTGCCAGATTTCTGGCATTGGAAACGCCCTTTTGAGGAGAGTAGAATAATTTGAAAGTTACATCCTTATCGCTTAAAAATGATTCAATTTTTTCATAATAAGGATTTTTATCACCATTAAGGACTATTACGACTTCAAATTTATCTCGACTGAAATCCTGAGCAAGGATTGAATAAAGACAATCATATAAATAAGAACCTGGTCTATAAGTAGGGATAATTACAGAGACCTCCATGAATTCATGTCTTTCAATAAATACGAAAAGAGGAAGCAGTACAAAAAAGATAATATCAAACTCTTTCTTTTTTTGTTAATTTAAAAAGCAATATCGGAACCCATACCCAATACATAATTAAATATCCGTGCGTCAGGAAAGAAGCTAGAAGAATAATCAAAAAAGCAATATCGCCAAAATCAAGATAATTAGTATCCGTTAAACTTAATATCATAAGCACAAAAAAAAGCAGACCTAGCAAACCTACAGACAGTAAAACAACAAAATATAGATTATAAACTTCACCTGTACTATACCCTATTCTCTTTGAGTTTGCCGCTAACCACTGATGATAGTTTGAAAATCCATCACCAATAATAACATTCTGCACAGAACTATTATGAAGATATATCTTTGAAGCCCATATAAAGCTGGCCCGTTCGCCTGAACTTCCTACAGATTTTTGTTTTTCAACGACATCCGTAGTTTCTTTAACACGATCATAGACCTTTTTTGCAATATGTCCAATATAATTATTGCTCAAAACATTTATGACCAAAAGAAAGATAATACCAGTTACAGAATAGATTAAAATCCGCCTGTTAATTAATATCCTGAAATCCTTTTCAATACTTAAAAAGACAAATCGTATAAATTTTACTGAATAGTATAAGATATTCAATACTATGCCTGAAAGAGAGACACTCAGAATCAAACTAATAAAGAAACAATATCTGAATAAAATAATATGTTTAATAATATAGCCTCTGCTCTCTGCAATATCCAGAGTCACATATATCAAAGTTAAAAGAACACTAAAATGAGATGGTTCCATCATTAGCGCAGATGACCTGAACAAACGTACTGAGTGGCCACTGATATTCAGCCAAAGTTCGTTGCCTACATAGCCAAATAAATGCATATATCTGAAATACAACTCAAAAGGAATAAAGAAAAAGGAAATAAATGCGCCCAATACCATATAGTTCAGCATTTTCTCTATATCAATATTCAAGGTTTTCCAACTAACACCCAAAGGAAGAATCAAACACATGGAAAAAACAAGTGATGGCAAATAAGATAAAACCGGATATCTGAATACAACACCAAGTAAACTCCATAAAAAGAATAAAATGATTAAGAAGAGATTCTTCTGATTGAACCTCCATTTCAGGATAATAACTAAATCGAGCAAAAGAACGAGGACAAGGGGAATATTGATAATTATACTCGCCAAATGGAAGCCCGGGTAATAAAATGTCAGTGAGAATGCCAATGCATAAATAAGCATTTTAGGAAGGTCACTTACTCTGAAAACGAGCTTCATTATTCTTTCTTTAATTGTTAGTGTTTAATAACAAAACAAATCAACTATTCGGATCAGATTTTACTTGTATAAGATATTAACCCTGAGTAATGACCTGAATATCATTTTCTTTATACTTGACTCTATGACATATCGTGCATATTTCAGCCGGGGGATATGGTTTTTATTCTTCAATAAAATAAATTCCCTGAAGTCTATAATTTTTCTGTTGCTTATTCCACTTGGATCAAAGTATTCAAATATTGTGTCAATATAAAATCTTTTAAAACTTGAGTTTTTAATAAATCGAATAAGGAAATCCGTGTCGCCAGCTATCTTGAAATCTAAATCAAAGCCACCTATTTTATCATAGACATCTTTTTTAATAAAGGAGGCTGGCTGCATTACGATTGGTGTCATATAACCATATTTGACAGCACGTTGTTCGCTAATCGGTTTTACAATTTTGATGGAAGATTTATAACAACTACATATATTCCCGTAAACACAATCATATTTTTTACTTTTCAATATTTGTACTGCCTCCGATAGCGAGTCGGTTTTATAATAATCATTAGCATTTAAGAACGAAACATATGTGCCATTACAATATTTAAGCCCTTTATTCATGGCATCATAAATACCCTTATCCGGCTCTGAAATTAAAAAATCCCAAATATGTATGTAATTCTTTATGAGACCAACTGTGTTATCGGCTGAACTACCATCAATAATTATATATTCTATTAACTCGGGAAATTGAGCTTTAAGTTGTTTTACAGATTCAATTGTTCTGGAAATAGTTTTTTCAGCGTTATAACAGACTGTGATGATGGATATCAAAGGCTTATTTATGACAATTGAATGCATGAATTGTTTTTTGTTTATTATATGTTTGCTTTTCTTATAAACTTTGCCGGATTTCCTGCCCATATTTCGTCAGAAGGAATATTCTTTGTTATTACACTACCTGCACCAATAATGACCCTATCCCCAACAGTTACACCTTTTAGTATTATACTATTCGCACCTACGAATACATCATTACCAATAACGATAGGAATAGATTTTGTGCCTATAAAACTGCATCTTCGATCTTCAAAATTAAGAGGATGAAAATCAGTATCCCAAATTGAGACGTTTCCTCCAAACTTACAATATTTACCAATTTTTATGTTATTGGTACAGTATATTGAAACACCAGAAAAACCAGAGTAATCTTCGATATTTAAAGATCCGCCTTTTGCAACAACAATTGAGCAGGGTTTATACAGTCCAACCAGGTTAGAGGTAATATCACTTCTAAAAATTAACCCTTTACCCAAACGACATGATCCATAGTTGCTGATTATCAATCTGCCAAATATTTTTGGCAGATCCTGATAAATAACATTCATGGTCTTGAAATTAAGATAGTTAAAAAGTAAAAAATACCCAGATCTTAATTTTCGAAAAGGCAGTATTAAAAATATTTTAAGGATTTGTCTCATAATACATTTATCAGTAATTCTTAAAGAATTCTTTGCGAAAAATTTCTAGAAACACAAAATTGTAATTCAGCAGATAATGATAATGGCGTTAATTATCCAACACCAAAAGAAACATATAATAAATCATTTTTGGGTTAAAACCATAATTTTGATTAGTTGAATTATTAGGAAGCCTATAAATCCGCATAGTTTGTAGGGGATAATGATATAGATAGTTTTCTATAAATATGAACAATTATTATTTTCTCTTTATTGTTAAGGTTGCATCATCACAGGTATTTACATAAAAACTATCCTCAACATTTGGGCCTCTTTATCATATAATACAATATTTAGTTGATCCTTATTAATACTCGTTTCTCATTACTTCATTAGCGTTGGATATTTACCGGAGACAAAATAAGTGCCTGGTAAATCCAGCGAAAAATTAAATTCAATATTTCTTGTCTCTTTAGCCTCATCCATTTCCTCATATTATATGCTGTAGCTGCCAGTAATGTGTTGATCTTGTCGCCTGCAGTGCCACTGAGGTAATTTCTTATCATCCTATGATCGTATTTCAGGTGTGATATAAGTCCCTCTATTCCAGCTCTTGACCGGCATCGCTCTTCTCATTTCTTTTTCAAATAGTAACTTTCTCCCTTGAGCATCTTTGGCATTACTATGTCCACACCAAGTATTCCTCCTTTGACTTTATAACCCTTGTCAACAATCGCTTTCTTGATTTTGCCTCCTGTAAGTTCCTTTACCTGTTCCAGTTGCGGTTCTAAAGTATGCCCATCATATGCATTCCCATCAATTGCCATTGCTCCAACAATAATACCTGATCCCCTGGTATAAGCAAATGAGCTCTTGTTCCCAAACTCATATTGTTTATGCTCTTTCCCTTTTGATATACAAAGTACTTCCGGCTCATGTATGCTGTAGACCTTATTCTTGTCATCTTTCTGCTGTGTCAATACCCTGTATAAAACATCAAATTCCTCCATGTACGACTTCGGTATCGGGTTAAGTTGACTAACCAGATCCTGATAGATTTTGAATGCGATCCTGTGAAGCTTTTTCTGGGCCTTGATGTGTTTCTTCATGTTCTTTGGTTTCCTTGCAAATCGAAGCTGTTGCTTTAATTTCCGGATTTCAAAAGTATAGGTCCGTTTAAGCTTTATATCTTCTTTCTTTGCAATCCTTTTACAATGTTCTATCACTTTTTCCGTAAGCTTCCGATCTGTAGGGAAGGTAATGTTCTTCTCCTGAACTGTAGTATCTACCCGTACCTCTTTTACTTCTTTGCGGATAAAATCCTTGTCAAATAAATCAATACTCTGTTTGAAGATCTTCTTCATTCCTTCTTCTCCTATGCGCTTACGAAAATGGACAAAATCACTCGGATCAAACGGATATTTATACTGAAAATAAATATCCCCGCAAAAGTGCTGACTATATGGACTGTCGATATACCTCTCCATAACCGCCTCATCACCAAGATTGTATATTTGTTTAAGAAGCAAAAACCCTAATATTGTCCTGATTGGAATGGAAGGTCTCCCTATTTCTCCATACAGTGGGGAAAACTCCTTTTCCAGATAATCCCAGTCAATCTCTTTCGCTAATAAACAAAGTTCATGCTTAGGATTGATGAAACTGGTAAGTACAGTTTTGAACATCTCTAACTGGGGATGCCATGGTAATTTCTTTAACATGATTTACAGGGTCTTGATCAAATTTAATCAAAACCTAAACAAAAAACAAGATTTCAAAGAATATATGTTATTAACAGTCAGATTGTTAATAATTATTAAGGATCAACTACTTAATTCAAAATATTGGCCTGAGCTACATCATAAACAGTATTACAGATACTATCATCAATATCGATTCCTTATAGAACCTTAAGTAATCGGATTGTATTATATTGTACTTTACTTTAACATTAATTTTCTGAGTAAATAGGGACCAATATTCTTAAAGGGTATAAAAAGAAGACCTTTCCAAAGTTCATAATGCTTCCAGTAGCGAAATAAATGCAATCGGAATGAGAATAATTCTTTTCCTGGCAACGATCGTAATAAAGCAAGTCGATAAATAGCAGTCCCTGAATTCTGATGCAAGTATCGACGGCATTTATCAATCCTCCATGGCTCTATACCATTTTCCTCATAGCAATCCAAAACGGCGTAGAATGTGTAAGCGAATATAATTGGCATAAAACCCTGCCATTCCTGATGTCCCCAAAAAGCTATACTGCAAGGGAATCCTACATAAAATGAGGGTTTGCCAACCATATAACGAGCCAATACGCTGCAAACTAAATAGGTGCCAACTACAGACCCCATTTGAGCATTTGAATCTATTCCTGTTACACCTTTCTGCCAAACACTGCGTCTGATAACATTGCACATCATTGAACCCAGGAATACAGGGTCGAAATTTGGATCTAAATATTCGTTAAACGTCGATATCTCTTTGTCTGACAATGATTTAAATTTTGTATTTTGTTGTTTTGAAATTGCATCATTATTTATTATATAGCTTAAATTATTTCTTTGATCGTTGCTTAACGTTATTGCGTTTACAACAAAATAATCTATATCTCTATGATCGTTTAGAACCTGTATCAAATGGGTAAGACCCTCTGGTCTAATTACATCATCGTCTCCAACAAACCAAATATATTCTCCTTTTGCCAGATCAATGCAATTAAGTCCGTTCTTAAGAGCTCCCACATTTATTTCGTTTCTAACGCAATGAATCCATGGATACATTGGCAATTCTTTCAATATTTCTGATGTACCATCAGTTGAACAATTGTCAGAAATTATAAGTTCCACTTTTTCATTCATATTATTGACAGCAGGCAATATGTATTTTATAGCGTCACGAAGGTAATCTGCTCTATTGAAAGTCGGAATGCATATACTCAATAAAATATTACTTGAAGATTTTTTCATAATATAGGTTCGTTATTCATATCAATTTAAGGTATACAAAGCAGGTTGGATGCCCGGCAATTTCAAACATTATCAAGAGCTTATGATACAGGAGGTACTACCAGGTTGTCCGACTAAGATTTTAGCTTTTTACGAGAAAACAACCGTTTTATGCCATTCTTTCTTTTTTGTTTTAAAAATATAATAGCCCCAGATAAAACCTCCAAAAATAGTAAGGATACAATATCCCATGGTCATTCCAATAACTCCAAAATACTTACCAAGAATGATTGTCGAAAGACTACAAGTAATCGCGCCGACAAGAGATGGAATAAGAAATGGTTCCTGCTTATGGCATCTCAGGTATGTTGCCCATGAAGATATAAATTGATTCAAAAACACAGGTATCATCATCATTAATAATGGTAAAAATGGGAGAAACCGATTTCCAAGGGTCATATTGAAATATCTTAATCCAAAAATCAGGAAGAATAAAACCCCTAGACCTAATCCATTTATAAAGCTTGATTGTTTAAGAGTTTTATTAAATACATGATCAAGTTCGTCATATTTTTTCTGAGCGATAAACCCGGAGTAAAGAGGAACTTTGGTAGACATCCAACTGAAGGACAAACTAAATATACCATTCAGTACAGCAAGGGTCATCCCCATCTGACCAGCCACAATGGCACCATCGGTAGCAAAAAGGACCGGATTAAACAACTGAAAAATAAAATATCCGCTTACCCAACTAAGAGCAATTTTCCACTGGTAGGGAAAAATTTCCTGCTTATAACCAACCTTTTCCTTACCTAATGATCTCCATATATTTACGAATATGTACCAGTATTTATTGAAGAAAAGAAGATTCAATAACAACAAAAGACCAAATACATTACTCAGGCCACTTGCATAGAGCTTCACTCCTGAGATTAAACAAATCCATATCAGAAAAGTAGTCAGAATCTGTTGTGTCAATCTCATCTTTGCAACTTCCTTTACTTTTCCGAGACCTTCTATAAAAGCAAGAATCGGGTTTATAAGAAATGCAAGAGTTGTTGAAAATGAAAGGATTATCCATGGAACATTCCAGATAACTGCTCCTCCGGATGTATCATATCTTCTAAAAAAAACAAAACCAGATATAAGTAATATCAAGAGAAGGATTCCTCCTATTATTGAATACCACTTTACAGAGAGATGTAGTAATGAAGACAGCCGGGACAAATGAGACGGCGAACCACTCAGCCTTGCATTCGAATCCCATTGGAGATGAGACACTTCATGAGCAACATACTGAGTAATAATTCCGTTTAATCCTAATTCGAAAAATATCTGGATTGCAAGTATACTACCAAAAGTGTAGTAAAATCCCTGTTCTACCCCTGAAAGGAATCGCGCTACAAAAAATATTGTAATAACTCCGGTGAATGCCTGAAGTATTCTTGACGCAGATGTGTAAAAGATAGCCCTATCAACACCAAACTTTTTTAGAATTCTTATAACAAGCTCAATCAAAGTAATTCCTTCCTTTTAAAATTATTTCTAAAATATTATTCCCAATCATCAGTTTTAACATTTACTTCTGTTAATCCTAATGAGATTAAACGTGATTTGAATACTGAGATCATTGTCTGTGGTCCCGAAATAAAGTAGGTGGAATCTTCCTTGTTTTCGTAAAAAATCTGATCTAAATCCAGAAATCCACTTTTGTCCTGATATCTGATATCTATATGTAATCCAGGATTAATTTCCATGGCTAGATTCAGAAACTCAGTGTAAATATTATATCCTTTTTCTCTGACGCCAAAATATAATTTAGGACTTGAATATTCTATAAAAGAAGGATCGTTAAACAGAGACAAAAATGGAGTAATTCCAGTTCCTCCTGCAATAAATACCACATTTTCTTTTGAATGATCTTGTTGAAAAAAGTCTCCATAAGGAAGTTTTAAATCTATAATCTTCCCCTGTTTTAGTTCATCAGCCATTCTTGTTGTGAATTTCCCCTTCACAGAAAAGGTAATTTTAATGAATTCGTTAACAGGAGATGTCTGCATAGAATAACAACGTGACTCTGGCCATCCCGAACTTGGATCATATTCATCTAAAGCAAGATGCAAAAATTGTCCAGGACGATATTTAAATGCGCCTGAATCAGACTTTAATTCTATTATATATATTTTGTCTATAGGATTTACAACTGAAATAACCTCCGCTTTGTATTTTTTAGGAAGTGACATATATTATTATTATTTAAACAGCTCACTCATTATATTCCCATGTCCTGTGGGCATATGAAATTTTAAAACCATAGCAATTGTAGCAGGAATATCTATAAGTTCACGATTAATCTTTATTACTTCTCCTTTTTTAAAATCCGGACCAAAAGCCAGTAGACTTATATGCCGGCAACCGTCACAGGTGTCTCCATGAGATACATATCCATCTTTCACATTATCCAGGTGCCGTCCGTGGTCGTTTGTAATAAAAATTGCAGTTGTTCCTTTGTAATATTTGTCCTTTTCAATGAAATTCCAAACCTGATAAACATAACTATCAGTATTTTTAATAGCATCAATATATTCCTGCCAGTTTTTATTATGAGCTGAATAATCAGGTTCCCCGAAACCTATGAGAATTAATCTGGGATGTTCTTCATCTAGAGATGTCAGTGTTTTTCTGATAGTAATACTGTCATCACGGTAGCCATTTCCAACTCCTATTCCATTAACACCACAATCACAAAATGGCTTATAGAAACCAGAATAGGATGAATCGAGACAATCAGAAACTACTGAGATTTTGTACTTGCTGGCAAATATGCTTGATACAGGAAAATTTCCTGAGTATTTTTTATTGCAATACTGAAAAACTGAGGGAAATTCCGGTTTTTCAAGACCTAAGTCATTTATTTCCTCATTATTACCAGTCGTTATAGAGGTATAACCAGGTATTGTGTACGTAGCTCCATTGTTATAAAAGTTAGTATACAAGACACCAAATTCTGAAATTTTTTTCATTTGGGGAATATTGGAAAAGCTCGAATCACCCCAGGTTTCGGAATATCTTGGACCATCAATAACTATAATGATAACATTCTTTGTAATATACTCTGTATCAAGCGAAGCTCTCTCACAGGAGTAAAGACAAATTATTAATATCAAGATAATTTTTTCAATAATCTTTATTATCTTCATGAATCCAGTTACACAAATTCAGCTCTGAGACTATTTTCCAATTTTACTTCTGATTAAACCGGGAAATAAATTTTTCAAGTACGGAGTCTATGAAATCGAATCGTGAGTCATCCATTCCGGGATATGTTCCCATAAAGAATGTATTATTCATAATATAATCTGTGGTGTCCAGATTTTGAGCTATTCTATATGGTTTATTGATAAATGCAGGTTGTTTAGTCAAATTACCTGCAAACAGATTCCGGGTCTCGATAAGATGTTCGTCGAGAAATTTAGTAAATTGATCTCTGGTAAACGGAACATCCTTCTTAATTGTAATAATAAAACTAAACCACGCCGGATCGGCTTTGTAAGTGGCTTCAGGGAGGATAAAGTATTGCGGATATTTTGAAAATATTTTATAGTGCTTTTTAAAGTTCTCAATGCGTTTCTCACAAAATAATTCTAATTTATCCATTTGAGCTACACCAACAGCTGCCTGCATCTCTGTCATTTTAAGGTTGTAGCCAACTTCGGAATATACGTATTTATGATCATAGCCAACCGGAAGATCACCGAATTTTTGAGTAAACCGCTTTCCACAAGTATTATTTTCACCTCCTGCACAATAACAATCTCTGCCCCAATCACGAAAGGCGCGTACTATACCTGCCAGAAGAGCATTGTTAGTTACAACTGCTCCACCTTCACCTGTTGTGATATGATGTGCAGGATAAAATGAAATTGTAGATAAATGCCCAAAGGTACCAGTATATTTGCCATTGTATTTACTCCCAAAAGAATCACAATTGTCTTCAATTATCCACAAATTGTGTTCGTTGGCAATTTTCAACACTTCATCTAAATCAAATGGGTTGCCCAGAGTATGAGCAATGAAAATACACCTTGTTTTTGCAGAAATTCCTTTTTTTAGCATTTCGATATCGATGTTATAGGTAGGAATCTGTACATCAACAAAGACTGGCACCATACCATATTGAATAATTGGAGTGACTGTTGCAGGAAATCCTGCTGCAACTGAAATAACCTCATCTCCCGGTTTCAGACGCTTTTCTCCCAATTTTTCCGATGTGAGAGCAGCAAAAGATAGAAGATTGGCTGAAGAACCTGAATTTGTGAGAAGTACATATTCAACACCTAAAAAATCAGCTATTTTTTCACTAAATTGCTCAGAGTAGCGACCTTCTGTAAGCCAAAAATCAAGAGATGAATCTACAAGATTTATTAACTCCATTTCGTCGAAAATCCGGCCAGCATAATTAACTTTAGTTTTACCCGGAATAAATGGCTGGCTCTCAAATTTAGTCTGAAAATATTCCCTGGTTAACTCATGAATACTTTTTCTAATTTCATCTGATTTGTTCATCGAATATTATGAAAATATTGTTAATATAACTTAATTATCGTATTCTTTAATTTAAGAACCTGCCTTATTTGGTCCTCAATTTCATTTTGATATGCTCTTGTGGAAATTAGTATTGTTTCCTTCATATTCTTTAGTTCCTCCGGACTTATTATAGAAATATCATTCAACTTCTTTCCATGATATTTTGGATTTGAATCTACAAATGCAATGATATTTGCCTTAGAGAGATCACTATTTGCAAGTAATCTTAGTGTCTGAGCTCCGGTACCCCAAATTATCAAAGGTTTCTTATCAATATTTATCTTTTCAATTTTGTCGTGAATAGATTTTTCTCGCTCGTAACAATTAATGATATATTCTTTGAAGTTCGTGACAGTCCCCATATCATATTTAAATTGTTTCTCTTTTTCTTTACTCTTTTTAAATAGGTTCAAAATAACTGGAGTAAACGTGTTAAAATTAACTTCAAACACTTGTTGGTCAATAACTACTTTTGAAAAATTTTGACTGATCATCAAATTTATAAGTGATCCTGGGCCAAAGTAGTTTATATGTTCAACACTAAACTCTTGGAATGGAGCATCATTCCCATTTAGATACTGAGAAGCGTCAGGCACTACAATACAAATTTTACCATCAGATCTCAGTACATTTCTAATCTCCATGAGAGCTAAATTCAAGTCTCTTATATGCTCAAGTACTCCGACTAAAATTACTAAATCAACAGATTCGGCTTTTATTGATGACAAATCGGTGATTGTACCTAATAGAGACGGTATGCCATACTTGTTACGTATTGTTTCGACACAAGAAGGAGAGGGGTCTATTCCTAAAAGATTATTAAATCCTTTCTTTTTTAAAAGAGATAATAGTAAACCAGTTGCACAACCAATTTCTACTATGCGAGAGTTCTTATCTTTAATATTTGAATTTATGAATTCTACAATTTGATTGAATCGTTTTACATCATACTGAGAATCCATGGAAAGTGATTTTGACTCCTCATATTTTGACATATTCTTATAATATTTATCAAATACTCCTTGATTTGGAATTTGATCTGCAAAACAAAACCCGCACGTTTTACAAGCCACTACATCATATGAGTCAAGAAGATAGTTGTCAGAAATTTTGGAGAATCTAGTTCGAAACAATAATTGACTTTCTTCACTTCTACAAACAGGACAATTCCGTCCTTCCTTTTGATAAGTTAAGTTCATAAATTTGAAATTATAAATGGAAGTAAAAGATTTTATATTTAAAGTTTACATGAATCAATAAATTGATTTGAATACCAACTATATAACTCATGAATACAGACATCAATATTTCTAAAAGAATAATTTCCTATTTCATCAAGGAGTTTTGAATTGTCACCGCTATATTCTCTTCCCATTCCTTTGTTTTCAATATGAATATCCAGTTTCTTTCCTTCAATTGAAAGTACTTTTTGAGCTAATTCAATCAAACTATAAGTCGTTCCTGAACAGATATTATAAGTTTTAGATTTTGGAGTATTATTAATGAACCAATCGGTGATTTTTATGATATCATCAATGTGTGTGTAATCAAAAACTACATTCTTCTTAATTGAAATGGGAATATTTTTAATTACACGACAGCAACTTTGTGAGATAAATCTTATCTGCCAATCCTCATATTTACCGTAAACAGCAAAAAGTCTTAAATTATATATATTAGCTTCTTTTTCAGAGTATTTATTCATAATATATTTAGAGAATCCATATTGATCATGAGGAACGAATGAGTCGAAATATATTTCACTCATTTTAGGTACCCAATGATTTAAATCGAACTCAGCACCAGATCCGAAATAGATCATTTTCTTGTAAAGGTTTGCTCCCCGTGCTAGATTAAAAAACATTCTCAAATTATTATATAAAACAAGGGAGGAATCCTTGGAAGATGTCAGTGTAGCATTCCAGGTTGCTGAGTGAATTACCACATCAAAATGAATTTGATCAAGAAAAGTTAAAACAGCTTCTTCATCTAATAAGTCCAAGTCTCTACTACTAGGAGCAAATACTGCATATTTATGGTTCAACTGTTCTATCAGATTTTTACCGATAAAACCGGATCCCCCTGTTATTAAAATTTTCAAACCAGAATGGCTATAAATATTAGAACAGTATAATGCATTAGTATAACGATGGAGAAATCAAGCGATAAGAATCCTCATCATTTCAATAATTACCAACATGTCCAACCACCATCTACAATAAGATTTGCACCTGTCATGTAAGCTGACGCATCACTAGCTAAAAAGATGACTGCACCTTGATAATCGCTCGGTTCTGCCATTCTTCCTAATGGAGTTCTTTTCGAGTAATTACTAACAAAAAAATCATTTTGAGCATTTTTAACACCACCGGGAGTTAAGGTGTTTACTCTGACTCCTGTTTTGCCCCAATAAGATGCCAAGAATTTGGTTAGCATGATAACTCCTCCTTTAGTATTGAATAAGCAGGAGGTTTAAAAAAAGATTGATTTCCAAATTCATCTATATATATTGATTGATCAGGAGCAGTTATTCCATAAGTAGAAGCTATATTGATAATACTTCCGCTTTTTTGCCTTACCATTTCACTTCCAATTACCTGTGAACATAAAAAAACTCCAGTAAGGTTCACGTCGATTGATCTTTGCCATAATTCAATAGGATAATTTTCAAATTTGGATTGTTCAGTAGCCACTTTAGGATCTTCGAACATATCATTAATAGCTGCATTATTAATGAGTATGTCTATTTTTTGATATATGCTTAGAACCTTATCCATTAAATTTATAACTGATTCCTTTTTTGTTACATCGAGATAAACTCCAGTAGAATTATGAAGATATTTATTGGCAAAATCGATGCATTTTTGTTCATCCAAGTCTGCTACTACTACTGAAGCTCCAGCATTATTTAATGCTAAGCAGTGGTTTTTGCCTATAAGTCCCAAAGCTCCAGTTACAACAGCAATTTTATGCTTTAAAGAGAATAATTTGTCCATAAGTATTTATAAGAGTTTTAAATTGAAATCATAAAATAATACTAAGTAATATCCTAAACAGCTTAACACAAGTCAGCTTTTTAGTAATCGCTCGTTTGGGATAGCATATAAAACTAAATCCCAACCTTCTTCGTTATGTGGACGTAGGAAGTAATGATATTGATCAGTAACTGAATTAATAAACAAAGGAATACGCCATAAATGATCTGGAAGATGATAAACACTTATCGCCAAAATTGGTAGCGAATTCCTAATCGATTTGGTGGCACCATACAAGGCATCTAACTCAGCACCTTCGATATCCATTTTTATAAAAGTGGGATTTATATGGCCAACTATATCATCTATTGGAGAACATTCAACTTCGATTATTCCTTCAGGATCAATTACAGAAGAAGCAGACCCATTAGCCGAGAAACGTAGTATTTCATGTTTTCTACCTACTACCTTCGGAATAATGGAAACACTATCTTTAAAAGATTTGTCAAGCGAAGTTAAGTACATTTCTAATTTTTTAATGTTTTGTGGATCGGGTTCAATTGCAAATATTTTCCCATTAAAAACTTGTTTTTTCTGGTAAAAACTCCGAATAGAATCGCCATCGAAAGACCCGCAATCAACAAATACCTCGTCTGAAATTAATGTAAACAAATCGTCAGGAAAATATTGATCGTGAGTTACTGGGGACGGTAGCCCATCAAAATCCAAATGCAAACGCCAACGTAATTGGGCGATAAATTCGAAGCGTGAATTGTCATCCTCTAACAAATTAAATGCACTCAGTATCTGGCTACTTTGCATAATTAACAAGTGAGGAAGACCTATTGTATAATAAGGTAAAAAAATATCAGGGAATTTCCAAAACAACGAAGCAAAAGATATGACCTTTTTGCAGCCTAAATCATATAATTGTTTCTGCGTTTTAGCAAGTCGATGATCTCCTCCAGCTCTCCAAATGGTGACTATAAATACCGAATCTTTACCATATCTTAGGGACGCAGTTTTTGGATCAAATACGACAAGACCGTCTATTTTTTCTTGCCAAAAAGATGGATTATTGTCAACAAACGCTAACGGTTCCGTTCCGATTTGACGCAGACCTTGTAGTACTTTCTTGCCTAACCCTCCTGCACCAAAAAGAACTAATCTATCATTATATGGATACACCAGATTATCAAATGTCGATTGTTCTCTTTTAATCACAGAATCTAAATCTTCACTTAAAAGTTCCCTAAGGTTTTTAATATACTGGTTTTTATTATTATGTTTTATCATGCTTTTCCCCCGTAAATAATTTTTATATCTCTTTTTAAATTTTATGTATAAACCTTCTTGAAAATATGCTCTATCATCTTATTAATCACTGACTATTAAAGGATAGCGAATGAATAGCGATTTCAAGAGCATTTATTCCATCATCAAGTGTATATAAAGGAGGAACTTCAGATCGTATAATTGAAACAAAATGTCGTATTTCATCCATGAACATCCAATTCCGTTCAAACCCTTCGGGAGGAATAAAATGTTCCCAATCTGAATTATTGTGTCGATAGATAGATAATATGCCGCTAACGTTATCCCATCTAAGAGTACCCTTGGTTCCAATAATTTCGAAGTGATGACTTGCAGGTCTCTGTATATAATCAAGATGAATGCTACCGAGAGCTCCATTTGGAAAACGCAGTACAATCTCTGCTATATCCTCTACTTGTATTCCCAATTCTCCCATATTACCCATCTCTGCTCAAATAAATTTAGGCTTTCCCAGTAGCCAACTTAAGTAATCAATAGGATGACAGAGAGTTAGAACAACTCCCCCTCCTAAATCCACACGCGCAGAATAGCTATTATGGAAATCTTCCAACGTATGCCAGTCAGGCAAATATTCACCCCAATGAGCTCGTGCTGAAACTGGATTTCCAATGTCTCCGTTAGAAAGAATACGAGCTGCAATTTTGAGTGTAGGATGAAATCTGTATTGGAATCCAACTAAAATTTTACTGCCGCCTCTCTGCAAAGCTAACTTAAGATCATTAATGCGTTCCAATGAATTAGATATTGGTTTTTCAAGTAAAATATGACACCCGGCTTCTGCAGCAGGGATAGCCACATCAAGATGTAATGAAGTAGGATTTGATATTATTACCGCATCCGGTTTATGCTCAAGTGCTAAATTAATGTTCGTCTCAACGAGGAATTCTTTGAATTCATTATTAACTAAGTTGCTTAATTTACTGCGATAAAGGATTATATCTCTTTCCCCAAGCGATATCAAATTTCTTAGATGCCGACATCCTATGGATCCAAGCCCTGCAATTAAAAATTTCATCTTTTACTGCCTCATCATTTTTATTCTTCTATCGGGGGAATTATCATATTTGAAAGAAATTCATCCCTATCTAAAAAGGGCCACAAATCTTCCATCGGTTTTGAAATCATGGTTCCGTCACTTTTTTGTACATTCTGTATTCGAGGCATTGTTAGTTGATCGGGATTGACAAATAGCTCACAAATAATTGGACCATAGGAACTTAGTATAAAATTAAGTTTTTCAATTAACTCTCTATTTGTTCTTATTGGCAGACTTTCTATTCCATAAGAAAATGAAACCTTGCAAAAATCAGGGAGAGTAAGTCCACTATCGATACTGCTTCCAACATAACGTCTATTAAAATAGTTATTTTGGGAAGCCCTAATTGAGGCATATCCCTTATTATTTAAAATAAAAAATTTAATAGGGAGATTTAATCGCCTTATAGTTTCCAATTCTTGAATATTCATGACAAATCCGCCATCTCCATCAATACATATCGTTCTTTTCAGGCCACTAGCGATACAAGCTCCGATAGCAGCCGGAATACCAAAACCCATCGGGCCTAAAGCTTCACTATTAAAAATCCGCAACCCTTTTTTTACTTTAAAAGCCTGCATTGTTCGCTCACTGCAAGCTCCTGAACTTCCTGGTACTAAAACATCATTGTCTCCAAGTTCCTTGGATAATAGATCAATCAGAACATAATCATTGACAAAGTCTTTCTCCTCATAATATTCAGGTAAGATTACGGGATATTTTTTCTTCCATGCTAGACAAGTATTCAACCATTTACTCCTGTCCTTATTTACAATTTTTTCTGTGTTGTTAAGGAATTCTTTTAGAAATAAACTGGCATCATAACATATAGGAATATCAATTTTCATCTGCATTTTGTTGATTTCTGCAGCGTCGATATCAACCATCACTTTTTTGGCATTTCTCGCAAAATTTGTATGGTTATATCCTGTTTGACCTAAATCCAACCTTGCACCAATATTGATGATCAGATCAGAATTCTGTTGAGCAAAATTTGCAGCCCTTTGTCCTACACTTCCTGGGCGTCCAATGTAATATTGATACTCTTCATCAAAAAAATCGATTGCTTTCCAGGTTGTCAGAATAGGGATCTTTATTAGTTCTACTAATTTTAAAAACAGATCTAACCCATTTGATAACCTTATCCCGTTACCTGCCAATATTACTGGTCGTACAGATTGGTTAATGAGTTCAATAGTCTGGAGAACTGAATTATGAAGTGCTGCTAGATCGTTATCATTATTTATCTCTGAAGGATTAAAGGACTTAAGTCTGGTTTCATCGATTGTACTGGACTGAACATCAAGAGGAATATCCAACCATACAGGTCCGGGTCTTCCGTTTTTTGCCAGATATACTGCTTTTTCCAGATGATATTTTATCGCGTCAGGATTATCTACAGTTATGGCATATTTAGTCATTGGTTTCACGATATCAACAATATTGATTTCCTGAAATCCCATCTGCCTTACGCCTCTTTTACCCATCATATCAGATCTTTTTACCTGGCCTGAGAGAAATAAACAAGGGGTCGAGTCTTGCCATGCTGCAGCTACTCCTGTTAAAGTATTTGTTCCACCAGGACCGGTAGTAACCAGAGCTACACCTAGATTATTTGTATATTGAGCATATGCTTCCGCTGCAACTGCACAGGCCTGTTCATGTAAATTGACAATAAATTCAATTCGTTGATTCCTTCCTAAAGAATCGACAAGATGCATCGAGCCGCCTCCTGGTAATAGAAAAATATGTTTTACACCCTTCTCTGCAATGAACTCTAAAACAAAATCAGACAGTTTTTGCATACTTTTATATTGATATATGTTATCAATAAAACATTATAAATGATTGGTAATCAAGTTGTATAAAAACTCTTTAATAGTTGAAGTATCACTATTCCATGGCCTGGGCATTGTTATACAATTTATCCCAATTGAGCGAGCCTCTAAAATATTCTTTTCGTTATCGTCTATAAATAAATCAACCTTATCGAACAATTTCAGGTATGAAGCTTTATTCATGTCATAATTAAAAATTTCAGATTCTTCTCTCAGTGAGGGAAGAAAATTAAATGATCTGATCCATGCTCCAAAATTTCGCAAAACCCATTCAGATGAATATGGAGCATAAAAAAGCGGTGTTGATGTAAGCACAATATTTCTATACATTTGACCATATCTTTTAAACCAGGAATAAACTTCATCCACTGGCTTCAATTTCGAACCATATAATAAACGATAATGATCTAATGATCTGAGATAATCCTGGACATCAATATTCAAAAGTTCATTTGGAGGATTCGATTTGAGCTGAGTATAACTTATATTACATTCAGGATGTGTGACAAGCCACTCTTTTTCAAACCATTCTCTTGTAAGATCATTTAAAACGTCATCGACATCCCATACAATTGTTTTCATTATCGTCTTATGGATTCAAACAACTTAAAATCTACTCCAGCCAATAACTTAGAAGTGTTTTTCTTTTTTTGAAATTTTGAATATTCTTGTCAGTATAAAATGAATCATCTACAAAATGAGTTGATGATATTTCCTCAAATACCGTTCCATCCTCAGTCGTAAAAGCATGTTTCACGCCTGGTTTTACAATTACAATATCCCCAGGCCTGCAAGTTTGGGTTATTCCATCTAATGTTACCTTTATAGAACCGTAGAGAATCATAAAGGTCTCTTCCTTTTTAGCGTGGTATTGTTCCGGATGTTTTTGACCTGGTAACAAAATAATTAATTTCTTACAGTAATCTCTGTTAACTACTGTAATCATAGTTGTCCCAAATTCATAGAACTTCTCTATGCCATAATGATGAGAAATCTCCAGTTCCGCTTTTCCCGGAAAAATAATCCGCCCCTTCAATAATATGTCTTTGACTTTTTGAACTATAGTATAAATTTTCTCTCGTTTTTCTAATTTATCTACGTTATCTTCAAATATTGGTTCATTCAAATTGATGTCATTTTTTGCAATAAATTGAGTATATTTTGACATATCATTTGCCAAAAGTTGTTTGGGATTATTTGGAAAAGCAAAGAATGTTTTTGAAAGTTCAATGACTTCTCCTTGTTTAATGCTTTTAGATGCATATACACCTCTCTTAAATTGCCGCAGATCAGTTAACTCTTTTTCAGAAAATGAAGCTCGTCTGTTTGAAATCCCACACATAGCAAAAGCTTCTCTGGCAGATATTAACCATTTTAGAATTTGTTCGGGTGTAGCTGAATACTCATTCTTTGCGAATTCATCTTTCACAACCGCAACATGTTTTTCATAAATTCTTACTCCTTTTGCAACAACTATCTTAATCGAATCAAGATTATCCGGATCTTCATGAGTGGAAAATCCTATATTAATTCCGGCATAACGATTTTGCAGTAAATCTATTTGGTTAAGCTGGAGGTTCTCCGGACTGGTTGGATATTCACCTACACAATGCATCAATGTAAGAACTTTATCTCGATGCTGAAAAAAACTAACAACATTATCAATACTATTAAGATCAGAGCCTGCTGTTGATGCTATGATTGGTTTATTTGTCAGAATAATTCTTTCTAATAAAGGCCAATCGGTAAGAGAACAACTTGCAATTTTAATTATGTCAAAATCCATCTCTTCAATCAAATCAATTGACTTCTCATCGAAAGCCGTACATATAGAAAAAAAATGAAATTTATCAAGATTTTTTTTCAGTATCCTGAATTCGTCATCAGTCAGCTTTGTCTCAGAAAATCTCTTTACATATTTTAGGTCTTTCCTTTCTTTGAAATCTGGATGAATAAAAGTATCGAGATGACGAAATTGAAATTTAAAGGCAAAATTAAAATCACTTTCAAATTCTTTTTTAACATGAGCAAATTCATCAATAATTCTCAAGCCGTGATTAAGACTCCCCATATGGTTATTTGCCATTTCAAAAATGAACAGCGGTTTTTCAAATATTTTCATAGTATATTTTAATTAAAAAACTTAAATATTCATAAATAGTACTTATTAATTTCATAAGAAGCTTTGTGATAAATCAAAGTTCGCTGAATGGAATCGTTTATATCAATAAATTGACACAGACCCAACTCATTTTGAGCCCGTTTAGTAGATGGAAGATACTTTTCTATACCACTTTGACTGGTGATCCTAGTTAATATTTTTATCTCCAGAGGGTCCTTTGTTAAAGCTGCAATAGTTCTTGCCAGACTCTCTATAGAGATTCCAACCTCTGATCCAACATTATAAGGTCGGCAATTCTCGCCTTTAATCAAGATGGTAAATAGCCAAATGATCAGATCAGCAGAATATAAATAGGAGCGTATTGGAGTCCCATCTCCTTTAATTATTATGGGTCTGTTCAACAGGCAATCGCTCATAAAATTACCAATAGCAAAATGTTTATTCAAAGGTAGATAAGGTCCTACAAATGCAAAGCATCTTTCAACTTTTATTGATATGTCATGTTTTGATGAATAAAGAGAGCAAAGCATTTCAGCAGCTCTTTTACCCTCAGCATAAGACGTACCAACAACATTTAATTCAGGACCACCGCTATATTCTTCAGACATATGAGATAATTCTGAGGGTTGCCTGCCATATATTGCCCCAGAACTTATATAAAGAAAGTTCCTGACTTCACACTTGACCGCAAAATCTAATATATGACGTGTCCCTTCCAGAATTGTATCAAATAATAACAATGGATTTGACTTATATATTTCTGAATTTGAATCAGTTGCGCCATGAATAATAATATCAAATTTGTCTTTCGGAAATATAAAATTATTAATATCACCTTCCACAAAAGAGAATAAATGATTTTCAAAAAAGTACTGGTGTGTTTTTCTAAAATTAAGAATATTTCTAGTCAAAACAACAATTTTTGCATTCAAACCTAACTCAATATTTGCCCAGGCAAAAGTTTCTAAAATCCATTTCCCAAAAAATCCGGTTCCTCCGGTTATAAAAATACTTTTCCCTCTCAGTTGGTCAAGGACACTTTCTGAATGGGTAGTTATGTGTTCTAAGTCTTTTTTAAGTAAAACATTAAACATACTAATAATCAATAATCTGTGTTTCCACTAACAGTAGTCCCAAGATTAAAATATTCTGAAATTTGGTTATTGCACAACTCGCTTAGATTATCCTTTCTTACATATCCTACTGTAAACTCAATAATGCTTTCAAGTGTTTTGTTCAGATTCCAAATCGGTTGCCAGTTAAGTTTCTCCTTTGCTTTAGAGCAATCCAGTCTTAAATATGTAGCTTCATGCTTATGAGTCTTATCATCCACTTCATAAGTTGCCCCTTCTCCCCACATTTCACACAATTTTTCCACAATCCATTTAACTGATTTTACATCATAATCATTTGGGCCAAAATTCCATGATTCCGCAAATGGCATACCAGAGCTAAATAGTCTTTCGGATAACATTAAATAGCCTGTAAGTGGGTCAAGTACATGTTGCCAGGGCCTTATTGCATTAGGACTTCTAATAATAATTGGGTTATTCTCAAGAATAGAACGAACTACGTCAGGTATTAAGCGGTCAGCCGCCCAGTCACCTCCTCCGATTACATTGCCCGCCCTTGCAGTTGCAATTGCTACATGATGTTTACTATATTCTGCCAGATTGAAAAAAGAATTTCTGTATGATGCAGTAACAATTTCAGAACACGCTTTACTACTTGAATAAGGATCATATCCTCCTAATGGTTCGTTTTCACGATAAGGCCAAAGCCACTCTTTATTTTCGTAACATTTATCAGTCGTTACATTTACAAGAACTCTAACGGATTTTAATTTTGAAACCCTTATTGCTTCCAATAGATTCATCGTCCCAATAATATTGGTCTGATAAGTCAGAACAGGCGCCTCGTAGGATAATTTAACCAGAGGCTGGGCAGCCATGTGAATTATTATTTCAGGCATATCCTGTTCAATTTTATTTAATAATCTGTCAAAGTCCCGAATATCTCCAATTGTTGACTTAACGAATGAATTAATATTGCAAAGATTATATAAGCTTGGATAAGTGGGGGGATCCAGAGCATAACCTGAAATATCAGCACCTAGCTTTTTAAGCAGCATACATAGCCAGCTTCCTTTAAAACCAGTATGTCCCGTAATCAGAACCTTCCTCCCATTCCAGAATTCTTTAGTTACCATAGTTTCCATTTAGCGGTTTCAGAATTCCACATTTCTTCAAGTTCAATCTTATCACGCAATGTATCCATTGGTCTCCAAAATCCAAAATGACGATAAGCTACTAATTCTCCTTTTGTGGCCAATGATTCCAATGGTTTACGTTCCCAAATGGTTTTATCATTGTCAATTTCGTCAAAAACATTAGGCTGACAAACAAAAAATCCGCCGTTAATCCACGAGCCATCACCTTTAGGTTTTTCCTGGTAACTCTTAATCATGTTTGAATTATCAATGCTTAATGCACCAAAACGTCCTTCAGGCAATACAGAAGTCATTGTAATGAGTTTTCCATGGCTTTTATGAAATTCCACCAGCTCATTTAAATTGATATCTGCAATCCCATCCCCATAGGTAAGCATGAATGGTTCATTACCTACATATTTCTGTACCCTTTTTATTCTCCCACCTGTCATTGTATCCACACCGGTATCAATCAATGTCACTTTCCATGGTTCAGCATTACTATTATGATTTACTATGGTATTGGATGTCATGTCAATCGTCATGTCGGCCATATGAAGAAAATAATGTGCAAAATATTCCTTGATCATGTATCCCTTGTATCCGCAGAGAATAATAAACTCATTATATCCGTAAAATGAATATATCTTCATTATGTGCCACAAAATCGGCTTCCCGCCTATCTCTATCATAGGCTTTGGTTTAAGAACAGTTTCTTCGGACAAGCGGGAACCTAATCCACCTGCCAGGATAAGTACTTTCATATTATATGTTTTTTATATCTAAATTACACAAATTAAAGAGCATATTTCATCAGGCAGAATATCGTCTGTAAATCATCCTTACACCCTCTTCCAGACTGATCTTTTCCTTCCAGCCTAGCCTGTTGATTTTTGATACGTCGAGCAATTTACGATAAGTGCCATCGGGCAAAAACAAGATAAAAGACAAAAGTCACAAGATAAAAGTAAAGAATTCATTGTTAGGGACTACTTACTTCTTATTTTTTACTTCTTACTTCTTACTTGTCTCTTAGTCACGGTGCCGGTTTTAGATCCATCCTCTTGCTTTCATGAAGCGCCGGCAGTTTTCAATATTTTCAATTAGCTGAGATGTTAACTCAATGACTTCAGGGATGAGGTCACGAATTGCTTCAGGAATGTATTCATGGGCAATTTGATTCCTCAAATCACGTATCTCGATCATTTGATCAGCGGATCGGATTATCGACATTTTCTCACTTTTGTTCATCATATCTATATATGGTGCAAATGGTTCATGCAAAAGCATCCATACTGAGCGAAGGACTTTTTGTACGAAAATATCTGATGTTCGATTAAATTTTGAAGTTAATGAATCGAATGATTCCAGTTCTTCAAAGGTATAACTCTCTTTTATTCCTATCAATTGACATTTACGGATTGACAGTTGCAGGGTGTCTACTGCTGCTTGCAACAATTCCCATTCGGATTGGACCAGATCGATGATTGCCTGATCTTTATCTGGTTTCATAGTCTAATGCTGCTTAGGTCAATCAATTTTCGGAAGGATGATTCGTTTGAATATGTAAAATTCACCAAATCAACTTTTCTCCATCCGTATTTTTTAATAAACTCTATCCTGATTTTCCTGAATATGCGTTTGTCGGCAGGTTCATTTGTAAGTATCATCAGATCAATATCTCCTCCAAGAGCGCTATCATCAACACGGGAACCGAATAAGTAAATAGTTGATCCTGGAATTTTTTCCTGTATTAACTGCTTCAGATAACCGGCTATCTCAGGATTTAAACGCATTCCTCAAAGTTTTATATGATATTGCAAGTTAATAAAAATAATCAGTTTAGTATCAGGAAAAATCCTGATTAGTAAGTCAGAGCGTTTCAGGGTTCAGGGTCATGTATTTAAGAAACAAGCTGAAAGGAGCTATGTTATGTTGTTATGTTGTTATGGTGTGTTGCTATTAATTAAGTTAAATATTTATTATAAACTAACTTAATCCCTTCTTCCAGACTAATTTTCTCTCTCCAGCCCAGCTTGTTAATTTTAGTAACATCAAGCAGTTTGCGATACGTGCCGTCGGGTTTTGAGTTGTCCCATTTCAGTTGACCTTCAAACCCGATAATGTCTTTTATGAACTCTGCAAGTTCCTTAATTGTGAGATCGAGGCCGGTACCAATATTAATATGTGTATTAATAACTTTACTACCTTCTTTAGTCAGATCTTTAAAATCTATATTCTTCATTAAATAAACACAGGCGTCTGCCAGGTCATCAACATACAGGAATTCCCGATATGGTTTTCCTGTTCCCCAGAGAGTAATTGTCACTGGCTGCAGGGTGCTGGTTGCTTGGTGCTTGGTGCTGGGAGCAGGGTTCTTGGTGCCTGTTGACATTTGAATCCCATACTTTGTAAGAATCTGGATGATTGTAGTTTCACCTGAATTTTCATTCACGCCTTCAATCGGGTATTTTTTCAAGTCTTCCCTTAGTGCCTGCCAATTATTGTTTTCCAGGCATTTGCCTAAATGCATTTTGCGGATCAAGGCAGGAAGTACGTGAGATGTCTCAAGATTATAATTATCATTAGGCCCATAAAGGTTTGTTGGCATAACAGAAATAAAATTCGTATTGTATTGTATGTTGTATGATTCACACATCTTTATACCTGAAATTTTAGCAATAGCATAAGGTTCGTTGGTATATTCTAATTCTCCTGTCAATAAGTATTCTTCTTTGATTGGTTGGGGACAATTTCCCGGATAAATACAGGAACTGCCCAGAAACAATAACTTCTTGACACCATGTATATAACTTTGATGAATTATATTATTCTGAATCATCAGGTTTTCATAAAGAAACTGAGCGCGATATGTGTTATTTGACAAGATACCTCCAACCTTGGCTGCAGCCAGAAAAACATATTCAGGTTTTTCTTTTGCAAAAAAGTCAGCAACAATCTGCTGGTTAGTCAGGTCAAATGGCGGAAATGGAGTATATACGAAATTAGTATATCCTTTTGAAGTCAGATTCCTGCCGATTGCGCTACCGACCATACCATTGTGACCGGCAATGTATATTTTCGAGTTTTTTTCCATAATGTTAATTTTTGAAGAACTTACACAGAGTTATTTCGTTAA